>NZ_JBHYVE010000010.1:0-226183 GCF_042750035.1 Streptomyces sp. NPDC059452 | reverse complement strand
GTGCACGACTGATGCGGAGGGTGTGTGTTCCCGGACGGTGGAGACGGGGACGTATTACTGGCAGGAGACGGCGGCTCCGGATGGGTATGAGCTGCCTGATCCGGCTGTGTTCGGTCCGTTGGTGTTGACGGAGGAGAACGCGGAGGATGGTGTTTCGGTCTCTGCCGCGAACACGCGTACGCCGGTTGATCCGACGACGGGTGTGGTGGAGGTGGTGAAGACGGACTCGGAGTCGGGTGCGGTGTTGCCGGGGGCGTCGTTCCAGTTGTGGGAGGAGACGAACGGGGTTCCGGGTCTTCAGACGGGTGGTGCTGATCCTGACACGTCGGTCGGTGCTTCGTGCACGACTGATGCGGAGGGTGTGTGTTCCCGGACGGTGGAGACGGGGACGTATTACTGGCAGGAGACGGCGGCTCCGGATGGGTATGAGCTGCCTGATCCGGCTGTGTTCGGTCCGTTGGTGTTGACCGAGGAGAACGCGGACGATGGTGTTTCGGTCTCCGCCGCCAACACCCGTACGCCGGTTCCGCCGGGCACCGGCACCGTCAAGCTGCTCAAGACCGATGCCGACAGCGGCCGGCCGCTCCCGGGCGCGACGTTCGAGCTGTGGGAAGAGACCAACGGGCGTGAAGGCCTCCAGACAGGCGGCAGTGACCCCGACACCCGTATCGGAGCCGCCTGCACCACGAACGGCGCGGGCCGGTGCTCCTTCGGTGACCTGGACCACGGCACGTACTACCTGCGGGAGACCGGCGTACCGGATGGCTACGTCCTGCCCGGCGACCCGGTCGCGGGACCGTACGTCGTCAGCGGCGACCAGGAGGTCGTGATCGCGCGGATCGCCAACAGCCGCGAGGACAAGCCCTGTGAGGACACGGGCTACGGCTACGGCTACGGCTACGGCTATGGATACGGCTACGGAGACGGGGACGACGCGTACGGTTCGTGTCCCGACCGTAAGAGGCACGCCGGGGCCGCCTGACCGCCGTCGGCCCTGCGGTCCGGCTTCGAGTCCGGCGTACCCGGACATGAGCACGATCCCGCGACCGGTGCCACCCCTCCAGGTGGCACCGGTCGCGGCGCGAGCAGGGAGAACCCCCGTGCCGAAGGGACACCGGCTACGGCACAACCGACCAGGCCCCCGGCCTTGTACCCGTCATGACCAGGTCCACGACGCGATAGGACAGGGCCGAGTAGTCCTTGCGCCAGTCCAGCGTCCCGGACTCGATCCGCACGGTGAACACCGGGCGGCCGACGACCAGCACGCGGAGGTCCGCCCGGAGGCGCCGGGGCCGCGGTCCGCAGGGGAGGGGGTTCAGCTCGTCCCGGGGGTGGGCGACTGGCCTGTGAGTGTGGCCAGGTAGGCCTTCGCCGTCAGGGCGGGCCGGGTGAGCGGTGCGGACTGGCCTGCCCAGAGGGCTGCCAGGTCCGGGCGGTTCTGGGCTGCCGCCGCGGCCCGGACCGGTTGCATCAGGAGGCTCTGGAGCGGGTACGGCGCGACCGCCTCCTCGTGCGCCGCCATCTCCCGTACGAAACGGTTCGGGATGCCCCGGGCCGGGCGGCCCGAGTAGAGGCGGGTGAGCACCGTCGTACGGGCCTCGGCGCTGTGCAGGGCCCGCTTGTGGACGGCGGGTGCGCCGGACTCCTCCGTGGCGAGGAACCCCGTACCGACCTGTACGGCGTCGGCTCCCAGTGCCAGCGCGGCGGTCACGCCCCGGGCGTCCGCGATGCCGCCCGCCGCGACCACCGGCACCGCTACCGCGTCGGCGACCTGCGGCACCAGCGAGAACGTTCCCACCAGCGACTCCGTCACCGGCCGCAGGAACGCACCCCGGTGCCCGCCCGCGTCACTTCCCGAGGCCACGACCACGTCCACGCCCGCCGCCTCCAGCGCCACCGCCTCGTCCACCGTGGTCGCCGTCCCGAACAGCACGATGCCGCGCCGCCGCGCCTCCTCGACCACGCGGACGGGCGGCACGCCCATCACGAAGCTGATGACGGGCGGGGCCGCCGCGAGCAGGGCGTCCACCTGGTCGTCGAAAGCGGGATGCTCCGGCGCGGACGCGCTTGTTTCCAGGGCCAGTTCGGCTGCGTACGGGCGCAGTCTTTCGGCGTTCTGCGCCAACTCGCTTGCGTGGAAGGAGAATCGCTCGCCCTCCTGCGGGACCCAGAGGTTCACCGCGAAGGGGCGGGCCGTTGCCGCGCGCAGCTTCCCGACCACCTCCGTGATCGCGTCGGGCGCCATGATGTGTGCCCCGTACGAGCCCAGTCCGCCCGCCTCGCTGACCGCCGCCGCCAGTGCGACGGTGGAAAGGCCGCCGCCGAACGGGCCCTGAATGATGGGGTGTTGGAGGCCCAGCAGCTCGCCGATCCGCCCGGCGCTCATGCCGCGGCCAGACGTGCGGCGGCCTCGCGGCCGTGGGCGAGGTGGAGTGCGGTGCGCGCCACCCGGGCGCCGAGGTGGTGGGCCGTACGGAGGTCGGACTCGCCGGGCGCCCGGTCGGGGCCGAGGTCGGAGGGGGACTGGGCCATGGCGCCCAAGAAGCCGCCCAGGCGGTTGAGTTCGTCCGGGGTGCCGGTGGAGGTGTAGGCCCAGCCGGGCAGCAGTCCGAGGGAGACCCAGTGCATGCCGTGCTGTCCGGCCAGGACGGCCAGGGAGAGCAGCGCGTTGTCCTTGTTCCCGTTGAGACCTGCGGAGTTGGTGAAGCCTGCCGCCAACTTGTCCTGCCAGCCGCGTGCCGCCCAGACCGCACCGCTGGCCTCGGCGAACTGCTGGAAGACGGCGGAGGTCGCGCCCATGTAGGTCGGTGAGCCGAAGATGATCGCGTCGGCCGCCTCCAGGGCCGCCCAGAGGCCGGCGTCGAGCGTGGTCACATCCCGTAGATCCGCTGCCGCCCCGGTTACGGAGGTGACGCCCTCCGCCACCGCCGCCGCCTGGCGGGCCGTGTGCCCGTAGCCGCTGTGGTAGGCGATGGCGACGGAGACGGAGGCGGAGGCGGAGGTGGAGGCGGAGGCGGTGACCGGGGGCTCGGTGGGTGAGAGGGAGGGCTTGGGCCTGGGTGTGGAGTGTTCGGGCATGGGGGCTCCAGGGCTGACGGCGGGCTGGTCCCGCCACCTGTGGAGACTGTAGACGACCGGTCAACTAAAAAGGACCCCCCTTCGGTAGTTGACCGGACGTATACTCGCTGCCATGGGACGTACCAGCACCGCGAAGGAACGACTGGTCGGCGCGGCGGAGGAGCTGATGCGCGGGCGCGGTTACGGCAGCCTCGGCGTCGCCGAGATCTGTGCCAGGGCGGACGTCAGGAAGGGCAGCTTCTACCACTTCTTCGCGTCCAAGCAGGCCCTGACAGTGGCGGTGGTCGATGCCTACTGGGATGCCCAGCGCGCTTGTTGGCAGGGGGAGTTGGGCGGTGGTGGCCCCGCCCTGGACCGGCTGGAGCGGCTGCTGGCCGCGATGGCGGGGGTCCAGCGGCGGACCAAGGAGGAGTCGGGTGCCGTCGAGGGCTGCATGCTGGGGAACCTCGCCCTGGAGCTGAGCACCCAGGAGCCGGACGTGCGGGCCCGGCTGGAGGAGGTCTTCGACGAGCAGATCCGCCTGGTGGAGGCTGTGCTCACGGACGCGGCGGGGGAGGGGAGCATTCCCGCCGGGCGCGCCACCACGGAGGCGGCCCAGGCGGTGATCTCGCAGTTGGAGGGGGCGGTCCTCCTGGCCAAGCTCAAGAACGACCCCGCCGTCCTGGACGCGCTGTGGCCTCATACGTTGCTGCTGCTTCAGGCGGGGGAGCGGGCGTAGGGACCGCTCGGCGGCAGGAGGTCATAGGGGCCGCTCGGTGGCAGGCCGTGGGGCCTGCTCGGAAACGGAGGAGGGGGCCCACCGCAGCACACGCGGTCGGGCCCCCTCCCCTCCCCCCCGGGGAACGCCTCAGGCCTCAGGCGTCGGCGCCCGCCTTGCGGCGGCGTACGACGAACATCGCGCCCGCGCCGAGCAGCACGGCCGCGCCGCCCGCGAGGGCGATCTGCGTCGTGGCGTCGGACGAGCCGGTCGCGGCGAGGGTGCCGCCCGTGGTGGCGACCGGGACGCTCGAACCCGAACCCTGCGGGGTGACACCGGAGCCCGCGGCCGGGGTGGTCGCGGTGGGGGTGGGCGACGGCTTGGCGGCGGGCTCGGCCGCCGCCTTGATGTCGAACTCGTACAGGACGTCGTCGGGCGCGAAGCCGCAGGCGCCGTCCTCGTTGAAGTAGCCACCTGTGATCAAGGTCAGGCCCTGCCCGGCCGGGGCCTTGGCGTCGACGTCCAGGCGCAGCTTGATGTCCGCCTGGGCGCCGGGCTTCAGCGCGCCGACGGCGTCGAAGTAGCTGTCGTTGTCGGCGTCCTTCCACTCCGGTGACGCCTTGGTCGACCACTTCAGCTTCAGGTACTTGCCGATGTCCTTGAGGCCGGCCTTGTCGTCCCCGTGGACACCCGCGTACGTGAGGACCTCGTCCAGTTCCTTGTCGGTGCCGTTGGTCACCCGGACCGAGAAGGTGGTCCTGGTGCCTGCGGTGACCGAGGAGGGGAAGCCGGTCGCGACCGTGGTGAGGCGGGGTTCGTCCACGCACGTCCTGTCGCCGCCCTGGTCCTCCTCCTCCTTGGCGCGGGCCAGCGCCGCGTCGGCGGCCGTCTTGGCGTCCAGCGCGTCCTTCACGGCCGCCTTCACCGCGTCGTACGTCTTGTTCGCCTCGACCCGCGCGTCCTCGGCGAGCTTCCCGGCGGCCTTGGCGTCGGCGTCGGCGGTGGACTTGGCCGTCTCCGCCGCCTTTGCGGCCGTCTCGGCCTCGGCGAGGGTCTTCTCCGCGGCGGTCCTCTCCTCCTCGGTGGCCTCCTCGGTCAGCGCGTCGAGCGCGGCCTTGGCGTCCGTGACCGCCTTGTCGGCGGTGGTCTTCGCCACGGCGGCGTCGTCCGCGGCCTTCTGGGCGGCCTTGGCCGCCACCGTGAGGGGCGCGGTGTCGGAGAGGGCTTCCTCCAGCACCTTGTACGCGATCCTCTCGGCCGCGACGGCGTCGTCGTACGCCTTCTGCGCGTCGGCCGCCGCCTTTTCGAGCTCCTTGAGGGTCGGCTTGCCCTGCGCCTCCTTCTCGGCCTGAGCCTGCCCGGCCTCCGTCTGCGAAGCCGCCCGCGAGTCCGTCTGCGGTACCGGCCGGGCGTTCGGCTCGGTGGTCGGCTCGGTGGCCGGCTCAGCGTTCGGCTCGGCGGCCGGCTGGGTGACCGGCTTGGTGTCGGCGAAGGCCGGGGTGACGGAGAGCATGACGGCAGGCGTCGTCACCGCGACGGCGACGGCCGTGGCGAGAGTGCGGCGAATCTTCACATGGGCCCTTTGGTCCGGAGCAACGAATGAGGGCGGCCGCCCCTGCGACCCCTGCGGCACAGCACGACGCCGGTGGTGCGCAGGGTGTCAGTGGTGCGGGACACACGGGCGGCCTGGGGCGATGTTATGGCGAAAGTCCGGACATCCGGTCGGTTTTTCCTTGGCGAAGCGGCCGGGGAGACGGTGCCGTGAAGGGATATACGGCAGGAAAAGGGGCAGTTGCTCTCTCCCGCTGTGCTTTTCCTGTGATCAAGACCATGGGGCCCCTTGTCTGATGACCCGTCAGGTATGACGATGGCGGCCGTCACCCGGGACGGCGGGGATCGCCCCGGGCCGGGTCGGAGGAGAAGGAGGCCGCCGTGCCGCCACCGCAACCGCTACCCCCACCGCTCCCGTCGCCCGACGGGCCGCTGTCGTACGGAATGCAGCTCCCGGTCCAGTCGCAGAGTGCCCTCTACGCCGAACCCTGGGAGGCGGCGGCGACCCCCGCCGACCTCGTCCGCGTCGCCCGGGCGGCCGACCGGGGCGGCTTCGCCTACATCGCGAGCTGCGATCACATCGCCATCCCGCGCCGGCTCGCGGAGGGGATGAGCACGGTCTGGTACGACCCCGTCGCCACGCTCGCGTTCCTCGCCGGGGTCACCGAGCGCGTGCGCCTGATGAGCCATGTCGCCGTCGTCGGGCTGCGCCACCCGCTGATCACCGCCAAGCAGTACGCCACCCTCGACCACCTCAGCGGCGGCCGACTGATCCTGGGCGTCGGGGCCGGGCACGTACGGGAGGAGTTCGAGGCGGTCGGGGCGGACTTCGACGGGCGCGGGGGTGTGCTGGACGAGAGCATCGACGCGCTGCGGGCGGCGCTCGGGCCGGAGGAGTACCCGGAGTTCGCGGGGGAGCGGTTCTCCTTCGGCGGGCTGGGCCAACTGCCGCGCCCCGCCCAGGAACGGGTGCCGCTCTGGGTGGGCGGCTCCTCGCCCGCCGCCGTGCGCCGGGCCGCCGTGCGGGGGGACGGCTGGCTCCCGCAGGGCGACCCCCGCGACCGGCTGCCCGCGCAGATCGCCCGGGTGCGGGCCCTGCGGGCGGAGGCGGGGGTGGCGGAGCCGATCGTGATCGGCGCGATCACCGAACCGCTGTACGTCGGTGAGCCCGGGTGGCCCGTCGGGCGGCGGACCCTCGCCGGAAAGCCGGAGGAGCTGGCTGAGTCGCTGCGGGAGTACGCGGCCATCGGGGTGCACCAGATCCAGGTGCGGTTCCGGAGCCGGAGCGGGGACGAACTGACCGATCAGATGGCGGCGTTCGGTGCGGACGTGGCCCCGCACCTGGCCGGGTGAGGGAGGGGTGGGCATGGGCAAGCTGGACGGGCGGGTCGTCCTTGTCACCGGGGCGGCGCGCGGGCAGGGCGAGCAGGAGGCGCGGCTCTTCGTGGCGGAGGGGGCGCGGGTCGTCATCGCCGATGTGCTGGCCGAGCAAGGGGAGTCGCTGGCCGAGGAGTTGGGGGAGGAGGTCGCCCGGTTCGTGCGGCTTGACGTGGGGCGGGAGGAGGATTGGGCGGCGGCCGTCACCGTGGCCCGGGACGCCTTCGGCAAGATCGACGGGCTCGTCAACAACGCGGGCATCCTCCGCTTCAACGAGCTGGTCAACACCCCGCTGGCGGAGTTCCAGCAGGTGGTGCAGGTCAACCTGACGGGCGCGTTCCTCGGGATCCGGGCCGTGGCGCCGGAGATCGAGGCGGCGGGCGGCGGGACGATCGTCAACACGTCCTCGTACACCGGTCTGACGGGCATGGCGCTGGTGGGCGCGTACGCCGCGACCAAGCACGCCGTCCTGGGGCTGACCAAGGTCGCCGCCGTGGAGCTGGCGGGCAAGGGTATCCGGGTCAACGCCGTCTGCCCGGGGGCCGTCGACACGGCGATGAGCAACCCGGCGCTGCTCGACCCGGACGCCGACCTGAGCACGTCGGGTGCGGCGCTGGACGCGTACTACCGCAAGCTCGTGCCGATGGGGCGGATCGGGCGGCCGGAGGAGGTGGCCGCGCTGGCCCTCTTCCTGACCTCCGAGGACTCCTCCTACATCACCGGGCAGCCGTTCGTCATCGACGGGGGGTGGCTGGCGGGGGTGAGCCTGTTCTGATCGCGCCCGATCCACGCGGCCTGACGGGTCGTCGGCTATTGACGGGTCGCGGTGGCGGTGGAACAGTCGGTCGCATCACAATCTGACGATACGTCAGAAAAACTTGAGGACGGTGAACCTCCGTGGAATTCGGGCTCTTTGTTCAGGGGTACGTGCCCGCCGCGCGCGCCAAGGTGGACCCCGAGGCAGAGCACAAGGCACTGATCGAGGAGACCGAGTACGTCATCCAGGCGGACAAGTCCGGCTTCAAGTACGCCTGGGCCTCCGAGCACCACTTCCTGGAGGAGTACTCGCACCTCTCCGCCAATGACGTGTACCTCGGCTATCTCGCCCACGCCACCGAACGCATCCACCTCGGCTCGGGCATCTTCAACCCGCTCGCGCCCGTCAACCACCCGGTGAAGGTCGCGGAGAAGGTCGCCATGCTCGACCATCTCTCCGAAGGGCGCTTCGAGTTCGGCACCGGGCGGGGGGCGGGCAGCCACGAGATCCTCGGGTTCATGCCGGGCATCACCGACATGAACCACACGAAGGAGCTGTGGGAGGAGACGATCGCCGAGTTCCCCAAGATGTGGCTCCAGGACGAGTACGTCGGCTTCCAGGGCAAGCACTGGTCGCTCCCGCCGCGCAAGATCCTGCCGAAGCCGTACGGGGGTGCGCACCCGGCCATGTGGTACGCGGCCGGGTCCCCGTCCTCGTACGCCATGGCGGGGAAGAAGGGGCTCGGGGTGCTGGGCTTCAGCGTGCAGAAGGTCTCCGACATGGAGTGGGTCGTCGAGTCCTACAAGAACGCGGTCAAGGACGCGGAGCCGGTGGGGGCGTTCGTCAACGACAACGTGATGGTGACGTCCACGGCCATCTGTGCCGAGACGCATGCGGAGGCGGTGCGGATCGCGGTGGGGGGCGGGCTGAACTACCTCCAGTCGCTGCTGTTCCGCTACCACGACACGTTTCCCCGGCCGGAGGGGGTGCCGGAGTGGCCGCGGCTGCTTCCCGAGTACACCGAGGAGATCGTCGAACTCCTCATCGCGGAGGAGCTGATGATCTGCGGGGATCCCGATGAGGTGCTGAAGCAGTGCCGGCGGTGGGATCGGGCGGGGGCGGATCAGTTGAGCTTCGGGCTGCCGATCGGGATCAGTCCGGAGGACACGATGAGGACGATTCGGTTGATCGGGGAGCATGTGATTCCGCAGATCGATACGGACCCTGTGCATCGGACCTCGCGGTTCCGGGCGGCGGCCACCGGCTGAGGCCCACGTCGGGGCTCCCCCCCCGGGCCGGGGGTGTGGGGCGGAGCCCCCACCGGAGCCGGGCGGCGTCTTCCCGGACCGTCGCCCTGTGAGCCGGGGTACGTACCGCGGCCAAGGCGTGCGTACCCCGGCTGTCCCACCGGGACGGAAGAAGGAACCCACCAGAAGGGACACCGTCATGCTCGACCACCTCATCCGCCGCGCGACCGTCGTGGACGGCACCGGCGGGCCCGCCCACACCGCCGACGTCGGCATCCGCGGCGGCCGCATCGCCGTCATCGCCGAGCCGGGGACCATCAGCGAAGAGGCCGTCACCAGCGAGGACGCCGACGGGCTCGTCCTCGCCCCCGGCTTCGTCGACCCGCACACCCATTACGACGCCCAGCTCTTCTGGGACCCCTACGCCACCCCCTCCATGAACCACGGCGTCACCACCGTCGCCGGAGGCAACTGCGGGTTCACCCTCGCGCCCCTCCACCCCGACCGGCCCGAGGACGCCGACTACACCCGCCGGATGATGTCGCGGGTCGAGGGCATGGCGCTCAAAGCCCTGGAGGAAGGCGTCGACTGGTCCTGGTCCACCTTCCGTGAATACCTCGACGCCCTCGAAGGCCGTATCGCCGTCAACGCCGGGTTCATGGTCGGACACTGCGCCCTGCGCCGGTATGTGATGGGTGCCGATGCCGTCGGCGGACAGCCGGACCCCGCCCAGATGGACGCCATGCTCGCGCTCTTCCACGACGCCATGGACGCCGGGGCCTGGGGGCTCTCCACCACCCAGTCCGCCACCCACTCCGACGGTGACGGCGAGCCCGTCGCCTCCCGGCACGCCCGCCCCGAGGAGCTGCTCGCCCTTTCCCGGGCCGTGGGTGAGCACGAGGGGACCCAGCTCGAAGCGATCGTCGCCGGATGCCTGGACCAGTTCTCGGACGAGGAGATCGACCTCTTCGTCGACATGACCGCCGCCGCCGGGCGCCCGCTCAACTGGAACGTCCTCACCATCGACGCCGCCGTCCCCGAACGCGTACCGCGCCAGTTGATACCGAGTGAGCGAGCCCGCCGCGCCGGGGGCCGGATCGTGGCCCTCACCATGCCGATCCTCACCCCCATGAACATGTCGCTCGGCACCTTCTGCGCCCTCAACCTCATCCCCGGCTGGGGCGAGATCCTCGCCCTCCCCGTCCCCGAGCGCATCGAACGGCTCCGGGACCCTGCCACCCGCGCCGAGATGCTGCGCCGCGCCGACAGCAAGGAGGCCGGGGTCTTCCGGCGCCTGGCCGACTTCGGCCGGTACGTCATCGGGGACACGTACAGCCCCGCCAACGAAGGGCTCAGCGGGCGCGTCGTCGACGACATCGCGGCCGAACGCGGCCAGGACCCCTTCCAGTGCCTGGTCGAGATCTGCGCCGCCGACGACCTGCGTACGGTCCTGTGGCCGATGCCCACCGACAACGACCCGGACTCCTGGGCGCTGCGGCAGCGCACCTGGGAGCACGAGGACGTCCTGCTCGGCGGCTCCGACGCGGGCGCGCACCTGGACCGGATGTGCGGGGCCCCGTACACCACCCGCTTCCTCGGCGACTGCCTGCGCGGGCGGAAGCTCGTACCGCTCACCACCGCCGTCAAGATGCTCACCGACGACCCCGCCCGGCTCTTCGGGCTGCGCGAACGCGGCCGGATCGAGGAGGGCTTCCACGCCGACCTGGTCCTCTTCGACCCCGAGCGCATCGACGCCGGGCCCGCCACCCTCGTCCACGACCTGCCCGGGGACAGCCCGCGCCTGGACTCCAAGGCCATCGGGATCGTCTCCGTACGCGTCAACGGGGTCGAGACCCTGCGCGAGGACAAGGTGACGGGGGCGGTGCCGGGGACGGTGCTGCGCTCGGGCCGCGACACCCGGACGGTGAGTACCGCGTGAGCCCTGCCGGACCGCAGAAGCTGTTCATCGGCGGGGAGTGGGCCGAGCCCGCCCACGGCCACTACGAGGTCATCGACCCCGCCACCGAGGCCGTCGTCGGCCTCGCCCCCGAGGCGAGCCGCGCCCAGGTGTATGAGGCCGCGGCGGCGGCCAGGGAGGCGTTCCCGGCCTGGTCGCGCACCCGCCCCGAAGAACGCGCCGCGATCCTGGACCGTACGGCCGACATCGTCCAGCGGGACTTCCTCGTCCATGCCGAGGTCGCCCGGGCCGAGAGCGGAGCCACCGCCTCCACCGCCCGGGGGATGCAGGTCGGGGTCGGCATCGCCCGCTTCCGGCGGTACGCGCGCGGGGCCCTGGAGCCCGTCGAGGAGGCCATCCCCCCGCAGATCAACGAGGCCGGTCCGATGGGCCGGGCCGGGGTCTTCGGGGCGCTGGCCGTCCGCCAGCCGGTCGGCGTGGTCACCTGCGTCACCTCGTACAACAACCCCTGGGCCAACCCAGCGGGCAAGATCGCGCCCGCCCTCGCGATGGGCAACACGGTCCTCGTGAAGCCCGCCCCGCAGGACCCGCTCTCCGTCTACCGGATGGCCGCCGCCCTCGCGGAGGCGGGCGTTCCGCCGGGCGTCGTCAACGTCGTCACCGGGTCGGGCGCGGAGGCGGGGGAGGCCGCCGTGGACTCCCCGGACGTGGACATGGTCAGCTTCACCGGCTCCACCGCCGTCGGGCAGCGCATCGCGGAGGTGTGCGGGCGCGGGATGAAGCGGCAGCTGATGGAGCTGGGTGGGAAGGGCGCCGCGCTGGTGTTGGAGGACGCGGACCTCAGCTCCGCCGTCGCCGGGATCGGCACCACCTTCTCCTTCTACAGCGGACAGATCTGTACGGCTCCGACCCGCGTCCTGGTCCATCGGTCGCGGTACGACGAGCTGATCGCCGCGCTCGCCGCGTACGCCGACGCGCTCACCGTCGGCGACCCGGCCGACCGGTCCACCGTCGTCGGCCCCGTCATCTCCGCCGCCCACCGCGACCGGGTGGAGGCGTACGTGGAGCTGGGCCGGAAGGAGGGCGCGCGGGTCGTGACGGGGGGCGCCCGCCCCGCCCACCTGGACCGGGGCTTCTACGTGGCGCCCACCCTCCTCGCCGACTGCACCCCCGACATGCGGGTCGTCCGCGAGGAGGTCTTCGGCCCGGTCGTCGTGGTGGTCCCCTTCGACGACGAGGAGGAGGGCGTCGCGCTCGCCAACGACAGCGACTACGGCCTCATCGACTACGTCTGGTCCGGCGATGTGGCCCGCGCCTTCCGTATCGCCCGGCAGTTGCGCGCGGGCGGGGTCGGCGTCAACACGGTGGGCCGGAACATGGAAGCCCCGTTCGGCGGGTTCAAGAAGAGCGGCGTGGGGCGGGACGTGGGCTCGTACGCGCTGCACGCCTACAGCGAGACGCAGGCGATCGTCTGGCCCGGCTGAGGCCGTTCCCAGACGGCGCGGGAAAATTTTGAAACGGGACAAAGCGGACAGTGCTGCGATTACCGTACGTCGTCACCGTCGTGCGAGCGACATGCATTGCAAGGCTTCACGCTCATGTGACCTTGAATTGATGAAGTGTTCATGGAGAATCGGCCGGTGTAACCAAGGGTGAGACGTTCGAGTCTCACGCTCCGGATGTGGATATCGCAGCGCATAGCGTCCTCCTCATGACTCAGCTGGACGCGCGGCCACAGGCCGGAGACACGGTACGGGGAAGCGCCCCGGCCGACGCCGCCGCACGCGGGGGCGTACGCGGCAAGGGGCTCGGCGGGAACTCCGTCGGTCTGACGGGCAGCGCCGTCATCGGCATCTCCACCGTGGCCCCCGTCTACTGCCTGACCTCGACCCTCGGCTCCACCGCCGGGGAGGTCGGCGTGCAGATGCCCGCCGTCTTCCTGGCCGGGTTCCTGCCGATGCTGCTCGTCGCCTTCGCCTACCGCGAGCTGAACAAGGTCATGCCGGACTGCGGCACCTCCTTCACCTGGACGGTGAAGGCGTTCGGCCCGCGCGTCGGCTGGATGTGCGGCTGGGGTCTGGTCATCGCGACGATCATCGTCCTGTCCAACCTGGCGGGCGTCGCCACCTCGTTCTTCTGGCTGCTGGCGGGCGAGGTCACGGGCAGCCCGGCGGTCGCCGCCCTGGACGACAACAAGCTGGTCCACATCGGCACCTGTCTCGCCCTGATCGCCGTCGCCACCGCCATCAGCTACCGGGGGATGACCGCCACCAAGGGCATCCAGTACACCCTGGTCGCCCTCCAGCTCGCCGTGCTCGCGCTGTTCGTGACGATGGCCCTGAACAAGGCGGGCAGCGGCGGCGCGGACTTCGCCACCTCGCTCGACTTCTCCTGGTCCTGGCTGAACCCGTTCGCCGTCCAGTCCTTCGCGGCCTTCACGGCCGGTCTCTCCCTCTCCATCTTCATGTTCTGGGGCTGGGACACCTGTCTGACCGCCAACGAGGAGACCACCGGCAGCGACAAGACCCCCGGCCGCGCGGCCCTCATCGCGATGGTCGTCCTGGTCGGCGCCTACCTGGCCACCGCCGTCGCCGCCCAGATGGCCGTCGGCTCCGGCACCACCGGGCTCGGCCTCGCCAACCCGGAGACCGGCGAGAACGTCTTCGCCGCCCTCGCCGGACCGGTCATGGGCTCCGGGCTCGGCGTGCTGCTCTTCGTCGCCGTCCTCGCCTCGGCCGCCGCCAGCCTCCAGACCACGTTCATCCCGGTGGCCCGTACGGTCCTCGCGATGTCGACGTACGAGGCGATGCCCGCCTCGTACGCGAAGGTCCACCCCCGGTTCAAGACGCCGGGCCGGGCGACGATCGTGGCGGGCATCGGGACCGGCGTCTTCTACGCCGTGATGACGCTGGTCAGCGAGCACGTGCTGATCGACACCATCTACGCCCTCGGCCTGATGATCTGCTTCTACTACGCGCTGACCGCCTTCGCCTGCGCCTGGTACTTCCGCGCCGAACTGACCCGCTCCGGCCGCGACCTGGTCTTCAAGGGCCTCTTCCCGGTCCTCGGCGGTCTGCTCCTCGCCGCCGTCTTCGCCAAGACCCTCTACGACATGTGGGACCCGGCGTACGGCTCCGGCTCCTCGGTCCTCGGCGTCGGCTCGGTCTTCGTCATCGGGGTGGGGCTGCTGCTCCTCGGCCTGGTGCTGATGGTCGCGATGGAGCGCCGCAGCCCGGCGTTCTTCCGGGGCGAGGTACTGACGAAGGAGACCCCGGCCCTCGTGGTCGAGGACTGAGTCCCTGCCGAAGAGCGGCTTCCCGGGCCTGGTGGGCATCGGCGGGGTCCTGGTGCGCAGGTCGCTGCGGTCCCGGAACGCGTAAGGGGCCCGGTGCCCCCGGTGCCACCGGTCCCGGAACGCGTCAAGGGCCCCGGCGCGTGCCGGAGCCCTTCGTGGCGGGGCTGTCAGGTCCTACGGGCGCCAGTAGCCCAGCGCGTTCACCCGGTCCTTGGGCAGGCCCAGCTCCTTGCGGAGGTACGTCGACAGGGTCCGGGTGGTCGACGTGTCGCAGGCGACCCAGACGTACGCGTCCGAGTGGTCGTCGCCCAGCAGTCCCGGCAGGGCCGCCTTCACCTCGGCGATCAGGTGCGCCCCGTCCTCGCGGCGCTCCACGTGGTGGAGGGTGTGGTGGTCCTCGTCGAGCCGGAACGGCAGTTTCCGGTCGTCCTCGTCCGAGGTCTCGAACCAGATCGTCGCCGGGGTCTCCGGGATCGCTTCCAGCAGTGAGTTGATCGCGGGGAGCGCGGCCGGGTCACCGATCACGAAGAGCCGTTTCGGCGCCGGGTCGGGCAGGGTGAAGCCGGTGCCCTGGAGCGTCGCGTCGATCGTCTCGCCGGTCTTGACGGTCCGCGCCCAGTCGCAGGCGGGGCCCTCGTGAAGGGCGAATTCCAGACTGAAGGTCCCGGCCTCGGGGTCCGGGTCGACCAGGGTGTAGGCGCGCTGATGGGGTTTGCCGGCCTTCTCGAACCAGAGCCGCACCCACATCGTGGGGTGCGCCCCGCCGGTCGCGGCCAGCAGGCCCCCGTCGGTCAGGTGCACCCGGCGGAACCGGTCGGTGACTTGCTCCGCGCCGGTCACGGTGAACGTGAAATCCCGCCCCCGGAACAGTTTGAGAACGACGCCTTCCCAGCCATGACCCACGGTGTCTCCCACCTTCCCCTGGTGCCCCGGCCCACTGCCCAAAGGGTCACTTTGGTTAGGCTAACCTAAATTCCCAGGGCTGGGGAGTGGCTGAAAACCACCGGAGCAGGGGATGGGCAGAGCGATGACCGCTGACGTCGGCAGCGAGAGACCGGGCGCGAGCGCCCACGGCGACTTCGAGGTCTTCCGGGACGAGTGGGGGATACCCCATCTGCGGGCCGGCGGCGCGCTCGCGCTCGCCTTCGCCCAGGGCCACAACGCCGCCCTGGACCGGGCCTGGCAGCTGGAGACCGAGCGCCACCGGGTGCTCGGTACGACCGCCGCGTACCTGGGTGCGGAGGCCGTCGACTGGGACCGGTTCGCCCGGCGGGCCCGGCTCGCCGACACCGCCCGCCGCTGCTACGACCGCCTCGCGCCGGAGACCGCCGTGTGGGTGGATGCGTACGTCGACGGGGTCAACGCGGGCCTGGCCGAAGGGGCCGCCCGTACAACGGAGTTCGCCGCCGCCGGGATCGCCCCGGGGCGCTGGCAGCCCTGGACCCCGCTCGGCGTCTGGCTCTCCACGCACATCCTCTTCGCCGGGTTCCCCACCAAACTCTGGCGCGAAGAGGTCGCCCGCAGGCTCGGTGACGACCGCGCGACCCTCTTCGCCACCGACGGCCCCGGCACCTCCGGCTCCAACGGCTGGCTCCTCACCGGCGCCCGCACCACCACCGGGGCCCCGGTCATCGCCGGTGACCCGCACCGCTTCATCGAGGACCCGGGCGTCTACCAGCAGATCCGGCTCGCCTGCCCCGAGTTCGACGTGGTGGGCCTCGCCGTCCCGGGCGTCCCGGGCATCGCCCACTTCGGGCACGCGGGGGGCGTCGCCTGGGCGATCACCAACGCGATGGCCGACTACCAGGACCTGTACCGGGAGCAGGTGCGGCGCGCGGAAGACGGCGGCTGGGTGGAGGCGCTCGGGCCGGACGGCTGGTACCGGGTCCATGCCCACACCGAGACCATCGAGGTCGCGGGGGGAGAGCCGGAGACGGTCGAGGTCGTGGAGACGGACCGGGGGCCGGTGATCATCGGGGACGTACGCGATGGTGACGTACGCGATGGTGACGCAAGCGATGATCCGGACAGCGACGGGGGCCCGGACAGCGACGGGGGCGCTGCCTCGGCCGACGGGGTGCCCGCCGCGCCCGTCATCAGCCTCCGCTACCCGCCCCGCGTCACCGGAGACCTCGGCTTCGACGTGCTGCCCGCGCTGCTCCGGGCCCGTACGGTCGCCGACCTCGACACCGCCCTCGACGGCTGGGTCGAACCCGTCAACGTGGTCCTGGCCGCCGACACCACCGGGGCCACCCTGCACCGGGTCGCCGGGCACGTCCCCGTGCGCCCGCACGAGAACCGGCTGCGGGTCGTCCCCGCGCACGATCCGGCGTACGCCTGGCGGGAGGGCGCCGAGCCCCTGCCCCGTACCGAGGTCGACCGGGCCACCGGCACCGCCGTGATGGCCAACGAGCGCGGGCTCGCGGGCCCCCTCGGCATCGAGTTCGCACCTCCGCACCGGGCCGACCGAATACGGGAGTTGCTCGGTACGGGTGTGGGAACGGGCACGGATGCGGATGCGGGTGCGCGTACGGGAGCGAGCGCGGGCACGAGAACGGGCGCGGCCGCCGGTCCGCGTGCTCTCACCGGTCCCGCCTGGTCCTCCGCCGACATGGCCGTCGTCCACACCGACACCCACCTCGCCTCCTCCCGCCGGCTCCTCTCCCTGCTCGCCTGGGCCCCCGGCCTCGGCCCCGACGCCGAACACCTCCGGGACCGGCTGCTGCGCTGGGACCGTCACATGGACGCGGACAGCACCGACGCGACCCTCTACGCCCGGCTGCGTGCGGAGGTCGTCCACCGGCTGGCCGGTCACTCGGCGCTGCGGCCCGTGACGGGGGACGCCGACCCGTGGCGCTCGGCCGCGTACCCGGCCCTCTTCCGGCCCTGGCTCGCCGCCGTCCCTCGGATCGGCTACGCCCTGGAGACACTGCTCACCGTCGGACTCCTGCCGTACGAGGACCGGCTGGCGGTGGTCGCGGCCTCGGCCGAGGCGGTGGCCGCCGCCCACGCGGAGGGCGGTGACGCGCCGCGCCCCTGGGGCGAGGTCCACCGGGTCTCCCCGTGGCAGGCGCTGCCGGGCGCGACGCCCGAGGAGGTCTGGCCGGGGCTCGCGGGCGACCACGACTGCGTGCTCTCCACCTCCAGCGTTCCCGGGGTCACCGATCTCTTCGCGCGCGGCCCGGCCGCCCGGTACGTCTGGGACCTGGCCCGCCGCGAGGACAGCCTGTGGGTGGTGCCGCTCGGCGCCTCCGGAGTGCCGGGCTCCGCCCACCACCGCGACCAGACGGAGCTGTGGGCGAGCGGCCGGCCGGCCCCCGTGGTCACCGACTGGAACCTGCTGCACCGCACGGAAGACCCCACCGAACGCCGTACCCGGCTCCGTACCGAGGAGAGCACCGCCATGACCCCCGACCCCGACGCCTCCACCCTCCCCGCGCTCCGTCCGGCCGTGTACGAGCAGAAGGTGGAGGGCTTCGGCACCGTCCGCCTGGTCCCGGTCGACCCGGCGGCCGACGTCGACCTGCTGCACGGCTGGGTCACCGGGGAGCGCGCCCGCTTCTGGGGCATGGCCGACCACACCCCCGAACAGGTCCAGGAGACCTACGAGTTCGTCGGCTCGCTCCCCACGCACCATGCCTACCTGGCGCTGCGCGACGGCGTTCCGGCCGCGCTCTTCCAGACGTACGAACCGGACGCCGACCCGGTGGGCGAGTGCTACGAGGTCCAGCCCGGGGACTTCGGCATCCACCTGCTGATCGCGCCCGCCGAAGGCGACGGAGCCGTGAAGGGGTACACGGAAGCCTTCCTGACCGCCTTCATCGGCTATGTCTTCAGCGACCCGGCCCACCTGCGGGTCGTCGTCGAGCCCGACGCCCGCAACGAGAAGGCGATCGCCCGGATGATCCGGGTCGGGTTCGAGCTGGGGCCGGAGATCCAGAAGCCGGAGAAGACGGCCCGGCTGGCGTTCCTGACCCGGGCGGCGGTGGGCCTGGACTGAGGGGCTGTTCGCCCCTGCAACGGGCTCGCGTACGCCGACGCGATCCGTTCAGGGGCCGGCTGGGTCGCGTTCCTCCCGTTCACGAAGGTGGGAGCAACAAGAAGGCCGTCGGCAACAAATCGGTCAAGCCGACCCACGTCTACGGCAAGTTCTGAGCGAGAGCCCTACGGCGGCGGGCTCGTCCCGTCCGGGTTGAGCTCGCCGCCCGCCCGGAAGAGCCGCCGGGCGACGGGGTGACCGCGCCCGGCGGCCATCCGGAACCACGGCTCCGCCGCCGACAGCCCCTCGCGCTCCTGGACCAGCCGGCCCAGCTCCCACATCGACTCCACGTCACCGGCCTTCACCGCCTGCCGCAGCATCCGCTCGGCCGCGTCCGGCCGCCCCTGGCTCCGCGCGTCCAGGGCGAGCGTCCGCAGCCCCCGTACCGCACGGGCGTCCCCGGCCGCCGCGGCGGCGGCCAGTTGCCGCGGGTCCGGCGGGCGGCGGTAGCGCTGGGCGATCAGCAGCAGGACACCGGCCAGCCACATGAGCCAGCTCAGCCGGATGAGCGTGCTGTTGCCCAGGAACACCCCGGTCAGGCTCAGCACGCCCCCGGCGGGCAGCAGGAAGAACCCCAGTCCCATTCCCATTCCCGTCCCACGTCCTTCCCCGCAGCCCTGCCGACGGCCGACCGGCCTCATGCCGTGCCTCAAGCTACGGCCCACATGGTCTCGGATTTCACCGGCGCACGGCATACCTTGGCCCCCCGTACAGACGACGGAGGTGCTCTCGATGCGGATCGCCACAACGATCTTCCTCACCGACGAGACGGTGACGCCCGTGCGGCTGGCGCGCGAGCTGGAACAGCGCGGGTTCGCCGGGCTCTACCTGCCCGAGCACACCCATATCCCGGTGAGCCGCCGCACCCCCTACCCGGCGGGCGGTGAGCTGCCCCGCGAGTACGGCCGCACCCTGGACCCCTTCGTGGCGCTCGGCCAGGCGGCGGCCGTCACCGAACGGATCACGCTCGGCACCGGCATCACGCTGGTGGCCCAGCACGACCCGGTCGGCCTGGCCAAGCAGGTGGCGACCCTGGACCACCTCTCCGGCGGCCGGTTCACGCTCGGCGTCGGCTACGGCTGGAACGTGGAGGAGGCCGCCGACCACGGGGTCGAGTGGTCCACGCGCCGGGAGCTCGCGCGCGACCGGCTGGCCCTGATGCGGGCGCTGTGGTCGGCCGAGCCGACGGCGTACGAGGGGGAGTACGGGTCGGTGCAGGCGAGCTTCGCGTACCCGAAGCCGGTGCGCGGACCGCGCGGTCCGGTCGTCGGCCCGCGCACGCTGATCGGCGGCGGGGCGGGCCCGAAGCTGTTCGCCGCGATCGCGGAGCACGCGGACGGGTGGCTGCCCATCGGCGGCCGGGGCCTGACGGAGTCCGTACCGAAGCTGCGGGCGGTCTGGGAGGAGGCGGGGCGCGATCCGAAGGGCCTCCACGTGGTCCCGTACGCCGTCCTCCCGGACCCCGGGAAGCTCGCCCACTACGCGGACCTGGGCATCGAGGAGGTCGTACTCCAGCTGCCCCCGGCCGCCGAGCCGGAGGTGCTGCGGGTCCTGGACGGGTACGCGGCGTACCTCTAGGGCCTGTCGTCACCCGGGAAGCGCCCGCCCTGTGCAACCGCAGACGCCGACAAGGCATCCTTACCCTCGGGGGGATCGCATACGTGGGCACGGCCCGCACGCGCTTTCGTGCGTGCGGGCCGAGGCCCGCCCTGGTGGGGAGTGGAATGAACAGGCCGTTGCGGCACATAGCCATCTTCTGCGGGCTGCTGGTGCTCGCGCTGCTGCTGCGGGCGAACTGGCTCCAGCAGATCGAGCGCGTGGAGCTGTCCCAGCACGAGAAGAACGTCCGGGTGCGGTTCGAGCGGTTCGCCTCCCCGCGCGGCGACATCATCGTCGGCGGCAAGGCGATCACCGGATCGAAGGAGACGGACAGCAGGGACTACACGTTCCGCCGGACCTTCAAGGACGGCCCGATGTACGCGCCCGTCACCGGTTACGCCTCCCAGGCCCAGGGCACCTCGCTGCTGGAGCGGACGTACGACAGCGTCCTCAGCGGCCAGGACGACCGCTTCGCCTTCCGCCACGCCAAGGACGTCCTGATGGGCGAGCCCCGGCGCGGCGGCAGCGTGGTCACCACCATCGACCCCAAGGCGCAGAAGGCCGGTTACAAGGGGCTGACCGATCTGGGCGCCCGGGGCGCGGTCGTCGCCCTGGACCCGCGCACGGGCCAGGTGCTGGCCCTGGTCTCCACCCCCTCGTACGACCCCGGGGTCTTCGCCGGGATCTCGTTCAAGGAGAGCGACCGCTTCAAGGCCCTCCTGGACGACAAGAGCAAGCCGCTGGCCAACCGCCCGCTGCGCGAGACGTTCCCGCCCGGCTCGACCTTCAAGATCCTCACGGCGGCCGCGGCGCTGGAACACGGTGTGATCTCGGACGTGGACGCCCCGACGAAGGCGGTCTCGCCGTATCCGCTGCCGCTCTCCAGGAACAAGATCGGCAGCGAGGCGGGGGACGCGGTCTGCGGCAAGGCGTCGCTGAAGACCGCCATGCAGTACTCCTGCAACAACGTCTTCCTCGATGTCGCCGCCGAGCTGGGCGAGGACAAGATGCGGGAGACGGCGGAGAAGTTCGGCTTCAACGAGGACGTGTACGCGGAGGAGTTCGGCGACATGCTCGCCACGAAGAGCCTCTACCCGGAGAAGCTCGACAAGCCCGGCACGGCCCTCACCGGTATGGGCCAGGGCAGCCTCACCAGCACCCCGATGCAGATGGCGATGGTGACCGCCGCCCTCGCCAACGACGGCAAGCTGATGCAGCCGTACATCGTGGACCAGCTGCGCGGCCCGGACCTCGCCACGCTGGAGAAGAACGAACCGGCCGAGATGAGCCGGGCGGTCTCCCCCGAGACGGCGAAGAAGGTCCAGGAGATGATGGAGCACACCGCGAAGGAGGGCAGCGCCCAGCGCGCCCTGATCGACGGTGTGACGGTCGGCGGCAAGACGGGCACCGCCCAGCGCGGGGTGAACGTGCGCGATCAGGTCCCGTACGGCTGGTTCGTCAGCTACGGCAAGAAGGACGACGGCCGCTCGGTCGCCGTCGCCGTCTTCATCGACCCGACGGACATGGACATCTCCCGCTCGGACATCTCCGGCGGCCGCCTCGGCGCCCCGATCGCGAAGAAGGTCATGGAGGCGGTGCTGGGGCAGTAGGGGCCGGGCCGGATCCGCCGGGCCCGCACGAGATCCGGTCGAGGTCCGGCCGCGGTTCGGTCGGGGGCCGGTCGGGGGCCGGTCGGAGTTCGGCCGGGTCTTCACGGCATCGGACCGTGCATTGGTCTGGGCCAGGCCGCTCCCGTCCCCGTACCCTCATCCGTAGCCAGTGGCACACGCCCCCCACCCCGGTTGCGTACTGGCGCGGGCACCCCCCATCGCACTCTGCCCCGAGCAGCCAGGGTGAACTCCCCCACTCGCCGCCTCCAGGAGGCCACGGTGAAAGTTCGCACCAGAAGCTCGGCGATCATCGGCGCTCTTGTCCTCGCAGCATCTCTTACGCTGACCACGGCAGCGGCCCAGGAACCCCCGGCCACCGAGCCCCCGGCCGAGGTCGTCCTCACGGAAGTAGCCCGGGCGCAGACCCCGACGGCGGGCGCGGCCGGACCGGACGGCACAGTCTGGATAGCCGAACGGGCAGGCACAGTAAGGGTGTTGGGTGACGGCGGCCTCGGCGCTCCCGTTCTCGACATCTCCGCCGAGACCACGACCGACGGTGAACGCGGCCTGCTGGGCGTGGCGTTCGATCCGGAGTTCGCGCACTTCTACATCTCGTACACCGACCTCGAAGGCACCAGCACCATCGACGAGTTCGCGGTGCGGGACGGTCAACTCCGGCCGGAGACACGGCGTACGGTCCTCACCCAGGAGCAGCCGTACGCGAACCACAACGGCGGTGACATCAGGTTCGGCCCCGACGGCTACCTCTACATCGCGTTCGGCGACGGCGGTTCGGGTGGCGACCCGCACGGCAACGGCCAGAACCTCGGCACGATGCTCGGCAAGCTGCTCCGGATCGACCCGAGGGGCGGGGAGCCCTACGCCGTCCCGTCCGACAACCCGTTCGTGGCCGACGAGAACGCGAAGGACGAGATCTGGGCGTACGGGCTGCGCAACCCGTGGCGGTTCTCCTTCGACGCGGGCACGGGGGACCTGCTCATCGGGGACGTCGGCCAGAGCGAGTGGGAGGAGATCGACTGGGCCCCGGCGGACAGCCCGGGCGGCGAGAACTACGGCTGGTCCTCGATGGAGGGCAGCCACCCCTTCCGGGGCGGCACGGAGCCCGCGAACCACGTACCGCCGGTCCACGAATACGACCGCGGCGGCCTGGGCTGCTCGGTGACGGGCGGGTTCGTCTACCGGGGCGAGGCCGTCGCGGACCTGGTGGGGCACTACGTGTTCAGCGACTACTGCGACGGCACGATCCGCACGCTCCGCATCGAGGACGGCGAGGTGACGGGCGAGGGCGACCTCGGCGTCGAGGGCGGCGAGGTGATCTCGTTCGTGGAGGACGGTGACGGGGAGCTGTACGTGCTCGCCATCGGCGGCACGATCGCGCGCATCGACCCGGCGTGAGCCCCCGGCCTTCCATCTGATTCCGGAGCATTCTGGGCGGCCCGGCCCACCCCGGCTCGCAAGCCGGGGTGGGCCCCGAAATTGACATGCTCCGCAACCGCGCATCTGTGCGATCATCAGTGCGCTCTCTTCACAGGCTTCACAGGCTTCACAGGTTTTGCAGGTTTTGCAGAGCGCACACAACTTGCCGTGCCCAGAGGACCGCTGACCGATCCGTCGGCGGAGACCCGGCGCACACCTTTCACCGCTCCGGGGGGAACGGAACCATGTCACCACGCCCGTGTACGGCCGCGAGATCCGCGGCGTACACCGCTCTCCTGCTCGCCTTCACCGTCCTGCTCTCGCTGCTGGTCCCGGTGGGAACGGCCCAGGCGGGCACACCGGCCGCAGCCCCGGCCGCATCCCTGGCCGTAGCCTCCGCCGCCGAGGAGTGCCCGGTCCTCCCGCTCTCCGCGTTCGGCGAGGCCGCACCGGAGGGGAACACGCTCACCCTCCCCGCCGATGGGACGGCCTGCTACACCTTCACGGTCGAAAAGCCGGGAATGCACCGGCTCGTGGAGTCCGGCCCCGGAGCCCACAACGTGTACACGAGCGTTCGCGACGGCGAGGAGCAGGTCGACTGCTACGACCCGCTCTGGGGCGCCGGCTGGTGCAGGCTGGAGCGTACGGGCGAGTTCACGCTGGACCTGCTGAACAACTGGGCGGACACCAGCACGCTCACCCTCGCCATCGTCCCGCTCGCCACGGACGAGGGGTGCACGACGCAGGTCTCCGCCGACTGGAACAGCCCGCCCTTCGTCGCCCGGGCCGCCGGCCCCACGGCCGTGCAGTGCGCGCGGCTGGAGGCGAAGCCGGGCGAGCGGTTCACCGCCGCCGCCAAGACCACCAAGTACGGCCACGGCATCACCTGGATCACCGACGGGACCGGGGCCCGGATCTGCCCGCGCTCCAACGAGGACGACAGCGACGGCTGCGTACTTCCCGGTGACGGCCCCTACCGCGTGCTGACCTTCATCAGCGAGGCGGAGGGCGGCTTCCCGGCCGAGTACACGCTGAAGGTCCGCCGGATCTCCGACCCGGCCGGCTGCGCCCGCGTCCCGGTCAACACCTACAACTCCGCACCCACCACGGTGACCCCGGCGACCGGCTGCAAGATCTTCACCGTCCCGGGCCCGGGCCGGTACGAGGTGTACGGCGCCGACCCCTCCCGTACGAAGCTCAAGGTGTACGACCGCGCGGGAAAGACGGTCTGCGTCCCCTGGGAGAACTGCGAACTCCCCGCCGCCGGTGACTACACGGTCTACACCGACGACGCCACCCTGATCCTCGACCGCTCCTCGGCCGCCGGCTGCGAGAGCGCCGGACCGGGCCTGTACCGGTCCGCCTTCGCCTCGGCCGGTGAGATCGACTGCGTACTGCTGGCGCTTCCCACCGGAGCCCGGCTGGCCGCGCTGACGCCCCTCGGCGGGCCCCAGCCGCGCCCCGACCTGACGCTGTTCGACGCGGCCGGTGAGTACCGGTGCGACGAGTACAGCCTGTCGGCCGGTACGTGCGAGCTGGCCGGCGCCTCGCCGTTCCGGCTCCAGGTCACCACCGACGACGTCAACCCGGCGACCGGCCCCTACGCCATCGCGCTGCACCGCACCGACACCGCGAGCGGCTGCCCGGCCGCCCCGGCCGGTGACTTCACCGGGCAGGGCGCCTCGGCCCGGATCACCACGGGCGGGGGCACCTTCTCGCAGTGCCTGTCCATCCCGGCGGGCGCGCACAGCGCCTCGGAGACGTTCCAGCTCCAGGCGGCGCCCGGGACGACGGTCCCCGCCCGGTTCTCCGTGCTGGACGCGGACGGCAAGCAGGTCTGTTCCGTCAGCTCCTCGCTCAACACCTGGACGACCTGCGGCCTGACCCCCGGTGTCGAGCACACGGTGCTCGTCACCGGCCGGGACACCGCCGCCACGTACTCCCTGACCCGCCGGGACGTCACCGCCACGGCGAAGGGCTGCACCCCGAACCCCGCGACCAAGGTCGGCGGCGCCTCCTCGGGCGGCCGGACCGGCGCCCCGGGCGACCTGCTCTGCCGCCAGGTGACCACGGCCGACGCCCAGGACACCCTGCACATCAACGCCCGGGACGCCCTGGGCACGGCGGGCATCGTGGTCTACGGCGCCGACGGCACCGCCCTGTGCCAGTCCGCCCAGTCCTGCGCGGTCACCGGGTCCACCCGCTACCAGGTCCTCGTCACCGTACGGACCGGGCTGAAGGCGGCCCCCGAGTACCGCTTCGACGCCGTACGCATCGCGACCGCGACCGGCCCCGCCGAGGGCTGCGTACGGGTCCCCGACGTCAGTTACGGGTACGGACCCGTCACCGGCACCCTCGACGAGGCGCGGAACACCTTCTGCGCGGTGCTGCCCACCGCGTACCGCGACCGCTTCGACATGGAGATCAGCGACACGACCGGCGCCGAGGCGACGGCGGTGCCCGCGCTGTACGACGCGAGCCTCCACGACGGCTGCATGAGGTTCGTCCCCAGCGGCTACCAGTGCGCCGTGAGCGAGCCGTCCACGAAGGAGGTCACGCCGAGCACCCTGGTCCTCTCGCTGCCGGAGACCGCGTCGAAGACCTCGTACCGGGCCGAGGCCGTCTGCTCCGGCATCCGCTGCGGCACCGCACAGGTCACCATCGGCACGGTGAGCCCGGACACCGGTGCCAGCGGCGGCAAGGTCACGGTGAAGGTGACCGGTACGGCCCTGCACAAGGACGACACCGTCACCCTCTACCTCGGCGGCCGGGAGATCGAGGCGCAGACCACCGCCGTCTCCGCCGACCGCAGGACGCTCACGGCGGTTCTCGATCTGGCGGGGGTCCCGGCGGGCACCGGGCGCATCAGCGTCATCACCCACAACGGCTCGGAGTACCAGCGGGGTGCGTTCACCGTCACCACCGCCCCGCTGAGGAACACCGCGCCCCCGGTGATCAGCGGCCCGGCCAAGGTCGGCGCCAAGCTGACCGCGGGCACCGGGACCTGGTCCCCGGCCCCGTCCTCGTACGCGTACCAGTGGAAGGCGGACGGCAAGGCGATCGCGGGTGCGACCGCCGCCACGTACACCGTCCCGGCGAAGCTGCTCGGCACGAAGGTCACGGTCACCGTCACCGCCCGCCGCGCCGCGACCCCGGACGGGCAGAGCACCTCGGCGGCGGTCACGATCGCCAAGGGCGACGCACCGAAGTCGACGGCGAAGCCGGTCGTCTCCGGGAAGGTGAAGGTCGGTTCCAAGCTGACCGCGGGCAAGGGCAAGTGGTCCCCGGCCCCGTCCTCGTACACGTATCAGTGGAAGGCGGACGGCAAGGCGATCGCGGGTGCGACCGCCGCCACCTACACGGTCCCGGCGAAGCTGCTCGGCAAGAAGATCAGCGTCACCGTCACCGCCGTACTGACCGGACACGCCAACGGCAGCGCGACGAGCGCGGCCACCAAGGCCGCCAAGGGTGACGCGCCCAAGGCGACGGCGAAGCCGGTCATCTCGGGGAAGACGAAGGTGGGGTCCAAACTCACCGCGGGCAAGGGCAAGTGGTCGCTGAAGCCGTCCTCGTACAGCTACCAGTGGTACGCGAACGGGAAGGCGATCTCCAAGGCGACCGGTGCGAAGCTGACGCTGAAGGCGGCGCAGCGGGGCAAGAAGATCACGGTCAAGGTCACCGCGCACCGGACGGGCCACGCGAACGGCTCCTCGGTCAGCAAGGCGACGAAGCCCGTGGCGCGCTGACGCCTTCTTCCCTTCCCTTCCCTTCCCTTCGGCTTCGGCTTCGGCCCGCCCGGCATGCATGTCAGCCGGGCGGGCTTCGGCGTTTCGGGCCGGGAGGCCGCCGACCAGGGGGACGGGGTCGGGCGGCGCGGGCGCGGCCGGGCGGGACGGCCGTGGCTGTCTGGGCCTCAGGCCCGTGGGGCCGGACGTGCGGGACCGCAGTGGCCGTCCGGGGCTACCGGACCGACCTCAGCACCCCTCTCCGCACCCCCCGCGCTTCCTTCCCCGTCCCCTCCGCCCCCGCATCCGTATCCGCCCCCGCAGCCGCCCCCGCATCCGCCGTCGACTCCGACGGTTCCGCGGACGACGACGATGGCGCCGCCGGTCCGGCCGGCCTCACCACCCCCACCAGCTCCGTCAGCGCGGTGACCCGGAAGTCCGCCGTCCCCACCACATCGGGGTGCTCCGCCCACCAGTGCCCGTACGGGCCGCGCCGCAGATGCGCCGTCCGCAGGCCCGCCGCCGAGGCGGGGAACAGGTCGTCCGCCGGGTGGTCGCCCACGTACAGCGTCGCTTCCGGTGCCGCCCGCGCCACCTCCACCACCCGGGCGAAGAAGGCCGGGTCCGGCTTCCGTACGCCCCACTCGCCCGAGGTCACCACCAGATCGGCGGGCAGGTCCAGCGCCCGCAGCAGCTCCCCGGCCCGGACCGTCCCGTTCCCCGCCACGACCACCCGCACCCCCGCCGCCCGCAGCTCCGCCAGCGAGGGCCGTACGTCCGGGTAGAGGTCCGACTCGTCGAGGTGCTCCCCGCGCCCGGCGGCCGCCCGCGCGAAGTACGCCTCGTCGACGTCCATGCCGGGCCGCAGCACCCGCAGCGCGTCCGTGGCGTCGCGGCCCTGGGCGACGGCCGCGCCCACCAGGGCGCTGAGCGTGTGCGCGGGCACCCCGAGCCAGTTGGCCCAGGACGCCCAGTGGCGGTCGTCGCGTACGAGTGTTTCGCCGATGCCGAGGACGATCGTTTCCATCACCGTCCCGACCCTACGGGCGCGACCACCGACCGAGGCGGCTCATCCGGCGAGTCGGCCCCGCACGAGTGAGCCTGTGCGAGGGAGAGCACCGACGCGCTACGCCCCGCACTGACGCACTACGCCCCGCCCCGCTTCCACGCGCTACGCCCCGCCCAGGAACGCGACCAGCGACGGGGCGAGCTTCCTGGGCGCCATCACGACCGCCCCGTGGTTCAGCCCCGGCACCACCTCGTGCCGGGCGTCGGGCAGCACCTCGGTGACGGCCCGTGCGGCGTGCCGGAAGCCGTCCGGGCTCTTCGATCCGGTCAGTACGAGCGTCGGCATCGTGGCCGGAGACCACTCCCCGGCCGTGAGCGGCACGCCCCGCCGGGTGTCGCCCATGACGGCGATGTCGTACGGCAGTGTGTGCGCGAGCCCTTTGAGCGTCGGCCAGACCCCCGGCATCAGCCGCATCGACCCGACCAGGAACCCGGGCATCCCCTGGGCCTTCACCATGAACGCCCTGACCGCCTCGGAACGCCGGTCCTCCGCGAGCAGCCCCTCGATCTGCCGCCCGAACCCCTCCGGCGGCCCGAAGTCACCGGCGCCCACCGAGAACGGCGGCTCATGCAGGGCGAGCCGGTCGACGCCCAGCCCGGAGGCCGCCGCCCGCAACGCGAGCACGGCCCCCGACGACGTACCGAACAGTGAGGCCGATCCGCCCGCGTGTGCGATCAGCGCGGCGATGTCCTCGATCTCCCGCTCGACGGCGTACGTCTCCCCGTCGCCGCTCGCGCCCCGCCCCCGCCGGTCGTAGTTGACGACCGTGAAGTGCCCGGCGAGCAGGGCCGCCAGCTTCCTCGCGTCGGAGCGGTCGGCGAGCGCCGAGGAGACCAGGATCACGGCGGGCCCGTGCCCGGACTGCTCGAACGCGATCTCCGTCCCGTCGGCGGACACGACCGTCCCGCTCACGACGGACGCTTTCGCCTGTGCTGGTGACATGGTGGGTTTCTCCGCTTGGTAGTTCCGCGAACGCCTTGTTTCCGTGGGTCCTGTGGGTCCCACGGGTCCTGTGGGTCCTGTGGGTTCTGTGGGTCTCACAGGACCCGTGTTTCCTCGGTGCGTTCCGTGTTCCATGACCCCCGTGGCGGCCCGGACGGCCACCGCACGGGTAGACACTCGTGCGAAGGAAAACTCATCGGTCTCCAGGCCCTGGTCCGGTGCGCGCGCCTCGCTCGTATGCTCGGTTCATGACCGATCTTCAGAGCGGACGCCCCACCTCCAACGCAATGCGGCGCGCGCTCAAACGTGCCCGTGACGGTGTCGCCCTCGATGTGACCGAGGCTGCCGTCCTGCTCCAGGCGCGCGGCGACGATCTGACGGACCTCGCCGCATCCGCCGCCCGGGTCCGGAACGCGGGCCTGGAGGCTGCGGGCCGGCCGGGGGTGATCACGTACTCGCGCAAGGTCTTCATCCCGCTCACCCGTCTCTGCCGTGACAAGTGCCACTACTGCACCTTCGTCACCGTCCCCGGCAAGCTCCGCCGGGCCGGGCACGGGATGTTCCTGTCCCCCGACGAGGTGCTGAAGATCGCCCGTGACGGCGCGGCCATGGGGTGCAAGGAGGCGCTGTTCACCCTCGGCGACCGCCCGGAGGACCGCTGGCCGGAGGCGCGGGAGTGGCTGGAGGCGGAGGGGTACGACGACACGCTGGCGTACGTACGCGCCATGGCGATCCGCGTCCTGGAGGAGACGGGGCTGCTGCCCCACCTCAACCCGGGTGTGATGACCTGGACCGACCTCCAGCGGCTGAAGCCGGTGGCGCCCTCCATGGGGATGATGCTGGAGACGACGGCGACCCGGCTGTGGTCCGAGCCGGGCGGCCCGCACCACGGCTCCCCGGACAAGGAACCTGCCGTACGGCTGCGCGTACTTGAGGACGCGGGCCGTTCCAACGTGCCGTTCACCACCGGCATCCTGATCGGCATCGGCGAGTCGTACGAGGAGCGCGCCGACTCCCTCTTCGAGCTGCGCAAGACGGCCCGCGCGTACCACGGCATCCAGGAAGTCATCGTGCAGAACTTCCGCGCCAAGCCGGACACGGCGATGCGCGGGATGCCCGACGCGGAGCTGGAGGAGCTGGCCGCCGCCATCGCGGTGGCCCGGCACATCCTCGGCCCCTCCGCCCGTATCCAGGCCCCGCCGAACCTGGTGGACGCCGAGTACGCGCTCCTCATCGGCGCGGGCATCGACGACTGGGGCGGGGTCTCGCCCCTCACCCCCGACCACGTGAACCCGGAACGCCCCTGGCCGCACATCGACGAACTGGCTTCGCGCACCGCCGAGTCGGGCTTCACACTCCGCGAACGCCTCACCATCTACCCGGAGTTCATCCAGCGCGGCGAGCCCTGGCTCGACCCCCGCCTCCTCCCGCACGTCCGCGCCCTGGCCGACCCGGAGACGGGCCTGGCCCGCGAGGACGCACTCCCCGTCGGCCTGCCCTGGCAGGAGCCGGACGAGGGCTTCACCTCCTCCGGCCGCACCGACCTCCACGTCACCATCGACACCGAGGGCCGCACCGGGGACCGCCGTAACGACTTCGACGAGGTGTACGGGGACTGGGAGGCGCTCCGCGAGGCGGCGGCGCCCGGTATGGTCCCGTCCCGCATCGACGCCGACGTACGCCAGGCGCTGAGCCAGGCCGCCGACGACCCGACGAAGCTCACCGACGACCAGGCCCTCGCCCTGCTCCACGCGGACGGCCCGGCGCTGGACGAGCTGTGCCGGATCGCGGACGCGCTGCGCCGGGACGTGGTCGGCGACGACGTCACGTACATCGTCACGCGGAACATCAACTTCACCAACGTCTGCTACACCGGCTGCCGCTTCTGCGCCTTCGCCCAGCGCCGCACGGACGCCGACGCGTACACCCTCTCCCTGGACCAGGTCGCGGACCGGGCGGCGCAGGCGTGGGACGTGGGCGCGGTCGAGGTCTGCATGCAGGGCGGCATCCACCCGGACCTGCCGGGCACGGCGTACTTCGACATCGCGCGGGCGGTGAAGGAACGCGTTCCCGGCATGCACGTCCACGCCTTCTCCCCCATGGAGGTCGTCAACGGCGCGACCCGCACCGGCATGTCGATCCGCGACTGGCTGACGGCTGCCAAGGAGGCCGGGCTCGACTCGATCCCCGGTACGGCGGCGGAGATCCTGGACGACGAGGTCCGCTGGGTCCTCACCAAGGGCAAACTGCCCACGGCCACCTGGCTGGAGGTCATCAGGACCGCACACGAGGTGGGCCTGCGCTCGTCCTCGACGATGATGTACGGGCATGTCGACCAGCCCCGCCACTGGCTGGGCCACCTCCGCACGCTCTCCCGACTCCAGCAGGAGACGGGCGGCTTGACGGAGTTCGTCACCCTCCCCTTCATCCACACCAACGCCCCGGTCTACCTGGCCGGCATCGCCCGCCCGGGCCCGACGGACCGTGACAACCGCGCGGTCACGGCCATGGCGCGGCTCCTCCTCCACCCGCACATCACCAACATCCAGACGAGCTGGGTGAAGCTCGGCACGGAGGGCGCGGCGGAAATGCTCCGCTCGGGCGCGAACGACCTCGGCGGCACGCTGATGGAGGAGACCATCTCCCGCATGGCGGGGTCGAGTTACGGCTCGTACCGCTCCATCCAGGACCTCAAGGCCATCGCCGACCTCGCGGGCCGCCCGTCCCGCCCCCGTACGACCCTGTACGGCGAGGTCCCGGCGGAACGCATCGCGGCGGCGACGGCCTCGGACGGTCAACTCCCGGAGCTGTTGCCGGTGTTGCCCAGCTGAGGGGTTACCGGGGGAAGCGGGGCAGGGTGTGTCTTCGAGGGTTCACCGTGTCCTGCTCGGCAGCCCATGGCGGCGAGGCCGATGGGGAGGGGCGACCTGATGAAACGCCTGCCCATCAGTTGGCCTGGCCTGGTGTGGCGCTGTGATGAAGCCCCTGCGTTCATCGGCCGGAGGCGCCGCGCGCGGCAGCGTCGTTGTAGGGGGGGAGTGCCCAAAAGTCGTGCCTTCGTCGGGCCGTCGTCGCGATGTCAGGGGAAATTAGTGACCGTGTACGGACAATCGTCGGGGGTTTCCTCCAGACTGCGGTAGGTGCCCCACGCCGGGGCGAGCAGCCGCCCCGGCCGCCCTGTGATCCGCTCCTCTCCGGACGCCCGGTGCGCCGGAGCGGGGGGCGGGTCCTGCGAGGAGGAGACGAGACCGTGCCGAAGAACCTGCCCCTGTCCGAAGAGCCGGAAGGGTCATCGGAGGCGGCGCCCGCCGCCGCCTCCATCCGCCCCGCCCGCCGCACCGCCACCCGAACCGCCGCCGTCCTCGCCGCCGCCGGGCTCCTCGTGCTGGGGACCGCCTCCGCCGCGCACGCCGATCCGCCGCAGCATCTGCCCCAGAACGCCGGAGGGTACGAGCAGTCCTTCTCGCCCGCCTTCGACTACGACGGTGACGGCTGCTACGCCACCCCCGCCATCGGGCCGGACGGCACCCTTGCCCCCGGGCTGAAGACGACCGGCGCCATCAACGGGAGCTGCCGGGACAAGTGGGACCTGGACAACTCCCAGACGTACGCCCGTGCCAAGTGCAACAACGGGTGGTGCGGCATCGTCTACGCGAGCTACTTCGAGAAGGACCAGGCCGTCCACGGCAGCGGTCTCGGCGGCCACCGGCATGACTTCGAGCATGTCGTCTCCTGGGTCAACCAGGCGGCGAACCAGGTGGATTATGTCTCGACCACCCAGCACCGCACGGTCAAGACCTACCCGCGCTCCCAGGTGCGGTTCGACGGTTCGCACCCCAAGGTCGTCTACCACAAGGACGGGGCGAGCACGCACTTCTTCCGTCTCGCCAACAACAACGACGAGCCGCCCGAGAACCACTACGGCAACTGGCGCTACCCGCCGATCGTCGACTGGAACGGCTTCCCCACCACCGCCCTGCGCGACAGGCTCATGAACGCGGACTTCGGGGCCGCGACCATCAAGGTCACCGACAAGGACGACCGCTTCCGCAACCTCCTCAACAACTCCAAGCCCGCCGGTATCCCCTTCGACCCCTGGGCCTGAGGGTTTCGGCTCGCGGCATGCCTGTGGTGGCAGGCATGCCGGGGCCGGGTCGTCAGCCGTGGCGGACGCGGGTGGTGTTCCGCTCGGCCGGGGGCGCGTAGTACTCGGTGAACAGCCGTCCCACCAGCGCGCCCCTGCTGGAGACGCCCACCTTCTCGAAGACCGCCTTGATGTGGTCCCGGACCGTGTGCGGCGACAGGTGCAGCAGTGCGGCGATCTCCCCGGTGGGCAGGCCGCGCGCGATGCACCGGGTCACCTCCGTCTCCCGGTCGGTGAGCTCGTACGCGTCCACGATGAGCGGGACGATCTCCGAGCTCTTCGCGGGCTCGATCACCACCGCCGAAGCGCCCGGACCGCCGTCCGCCTCGCGCAGGCAGGAGGCGTGGCAGACCAGCCAGCGGCCCGCCCGGTCACGCACCCGCGCCCGTACCGGCCCCCGCTCCCGGCCCTCGGCGACGGCCCGGGCCCTCATCGCGCTCGCCTGCACCCACGCCGGTACCCGCACCCCCTGGGGCGAGGGCACGGCAGGCCCTTCGGGCAGGGCGTCCAGGTAGGCCGGAGCATCGTCGTTGACCGACAACAGCGCTCCTCCGGGACCGAAGAGAAGCAGGCCGGGGCCGAGGGGGAGGGGGCGGGGGAGTGCATCGGGGCCGTACGGGGAGTCCGGTGACGGCGGGCCGTCCGGCGGAGGCGGCAGCGGCGGGGGCTCCGCGAACGACCGCAGCCGCCCGGCGAGCGGCGTGACCAGGGACGCGATCAGCGCCGCCTCCGCGTCGTCGAAGGCCGCCCGCCCCTCGGCCCGGAACAGGCTGATGTGCCCCTGCGGCCGCCCTCCGACGCGCAGGACCGCCCGGAGTTCGTCCCCGAACCCGCGCGGGCGCATGAAGGACTCGTAGAGCGTGCTGCGGGCGGGCAGATCGCCGGTGGCCCGCCGCAACCCGGCCACCGGCACCGGGGCCCGGGCCAGATCGCGGAACAAGTTGACGTTGTCGGTGAAGAGTTCGGCTTCCCAGTACACGGCGCAGCCGCCCTCGTCGAGGTTCTCCGCCCGGATCGGCGCGGTCATCAGGCCGGTCACGGGGTCGGTGACGCGCCACACGGCCGCGTCGTACGGAACGAGCCGCCGCAGCCGGTCCGAGGCCTCGGCGAACAGGCCGAGCGCGTCGGTGGCCTTCGCCGCCCGGGAGAGCAGTTCCGCGCGGCCGGTGCCGGTCCGGGGGTGTGTCGAACGCGTCATCCGACGACTCTCGCAGGACCCGCACCTGGGGCCAACCCCCCATCTGAGGGGGTGGGTTGCTGCCCCGCCCCCCGGCCGGGGGATGGGCGAGGGCCCGTCGCGGGAGAACAGTGCTCCTCACGGCGATGGCGCGTCTCCGGGCCGCCGCCGCACGGAAGCCGAGGAAGGGCGCGATCGTGACGGAACGGACGGCGGGATGGATGGCGGGACATATGGCAGGGCGGATGGCGGGACGGATGGCGGGACGGACGCTGGATCCGGTGGATCCGGTGGGCCCGGTGGAGCAGCGCTATACCCTCAACCGTGCCCTCGGTCGGCTCCTCGCCCAGGTCCGGGGCGAGGTCCTCACCCCCGAGGACGCGGGGTACGAGGATGAGCTCGCGGGGTTCAACCGGCTCGGGCTCGCGGACCACCGGCCTCACGTGGTCGTCGCCGCCCGGGCCACCGACGACGTACGCGCCGCGGTCTCCTTCGCCGCGCAGCTGGGCCTCCCCGTGGGCGTCCAGGCGACCGGTCACGGGATCGCCGCCCCCGCGTGCGGCGGGGTCCTCGTCTCCACGCGCCGGATGAACGCCGTCGCCGTCGACCCCCTCACCCGTACCGCCCACGTCGAGGCCGGAGCCCAGTGGCACCAGGTCATCGCCCGCGCGGCGCCCCACGGACTCGCCCCGCTCAACGGCTCGTCCCCGCTCGTCGGGGTGGTCGGCTACACGCTGGGCGGCGGCCTCGGCCCGCTGGGGCGGCGGTACGGATACGCGGCGGACCTCGTGACGCGCATCGAGATCGTCACGGCCGACGGCACCCTCCGCCACGTCACCCGCGACCGCCACCCGGACCTGTTCTGGGCGCTGCGCGGCGGCAAGGGGAACTTCGGCATCGTCACCCGCCTCTGGTTCGGCCTGGTGCCGGTACGCCGGCTCTACGGTGGCGGGCTCCGCTTCCCCGGGGAGCAGGCGGGCCGGGTCCTGGACGTGTGGCGGCGGTGGACGGCGACCGTTCCGGAGGAGATGACCTCCTCCGTGGCGCTGCTGCGGCTGCCGGACGCGCCGGACGTGCCGGAGCTCCTCCGGGGCCGGCTCACCGCGCATGTGCGGATCGCCTTCACGGGCGGGGCCGAGGAGGGGGAGCGGCTGGTCCGGCCGCTGCGCGCGAGCGGTACGGCCCTGGCGGACACGGTCGCCGAGATGCCGTACACGGAGGTCGCCCACATCCACCAGGACCCCACCCACCCGCTGCCGTACCACGAACGCAACATCGTGCTGCGGGAGTTGAGCGCCGACGCGCTGGACACGCTCCTGCGGGTGGCCGGTGCCGGTTCGTCCTGCGGCGACCTGATGGTCGAGCTGCGCCACCTGGGCGGTGCGCTCTCCCGGCCCGCCGAGGTGCCCAACGCGGTCGGCGCCCGGGACGGCGCGTACACCCTCGCCACGCTCTCGCCCCCCGGCACGCCCGACGGTGTCCTGGGGGCGATGGAGCCGTGGGGCACGGGCCGCCGCTACCTGAACTTCCTCGCGGGCGAGGACACGGCGGGGGTGGCGGAGGAGTGCTTCGACCCGGGGACGGTGGCCCGACTGGCCCGGGTAAAGGCCGAGTTCGACCCGGGGAACGTCTTCCGGCTCAACCACAACATCGCCCCGCGCGTAACCCTCCCGACCTCGCCTCCTCCCTCCTTCCCTCCCTCCTTCCTTCCCTCCCTCTGATCGGAATTGGATCCGACATGACCTCTCGTGAAGCTGCCCCGAGCGCGCCGAGTGCCGGTGAAGCCTCCCCGAGCGCGCCGGGCGCCGTAACGCGGCCCGGCGCGGAGAACCGTTCCGCCGGGCTGCGTTACGGCGCCCTCTTCGGTCCGGTCGTCTTCGGTGTCACCGCCGCCGGGGTCGCCCTCCCGGCCGTGGCGTCCGCCCTCGGCTCGCCGCCCGCCGCCACCGCCTGGGTGCTGACCGCGCACGCGCTCGCCCTGGGCGTCGGCACCGCGCTGGCGGGTCGCCTCGCCGACACCCGCGGCGTACGCGCCACCCTCCTCATCGGCTCCCTGGCACTGGGCGTCGGCGCACTCGTGTGCCTCCTCGCGCCCGGCCTCGGCGTCCTGGTGGCGGGCCGCTTCGTGCAGGCCGCGGGCTCCGGCGCGATGGCGGCCGGTGCCATGGCGCTGACCGCTTCCGTCGCGCCCGCCGGACGGCCCCGGGTGCTCGCGGCGTTCGGCGCGACGATGGCGGTCTTCTCGGCCGGGGCGACCCTCGCGGGCGGCGTCCTCACCGCGTGGCTGAGCTGGCGCCTCGCCCTGGTCCTGCCCGTGCTCTCCCTCCTGGCCGTCCCGTTCTGCCTGCCCGCGGCAACGAAGTCTCCGGAGCCCGGCGACCGGGGCAGGGCCATGGATCTGCCGGGGGCCGCGCTGCTGACGCTGACCGTCGCGGCGTTCCTCGTACTGATCCAGTCCACGGCGCTCGCACTGAGCACCCCGCTCGTGACCGCCGCCGCCCTCGTGCTGCTTCTCTCGGCAGCCGGTCTCACCTGGCGCGTCCGTACCCACGAGCCGTCCTTCGTGCCCCGCGCGCTCGTCACGGACGGGGTCTTCCTGCGGGCCGCGGCCATCGGTACCGGGGTGTACGGAGGTCTGTTCGCCGCGATGTACGCCGTGCCCCAGCTCCTCGTGCGCGACCACGGCTGGAGCGTGCTGTCCGTCGGGGTCTGGCTGCTGCCCGGCGCGGTTGCCGGGGCCGTCCTCTCCCGGCTGGCCGGCCGGCTCACGGCGGGCGACCACGGGAACCGGCTCCTGGGCGCGGTCTCCCTCGCCCTCGCGGCGGTCCTCGCCGGAGGGGCCGCGGCTCCGGGCGTCCTCCTGCCGGTTCTCGGGGCCTCCCTCGGTTTCGCCGCGTTCTCCGTGACCCAGGTCTTCACCACCGCACTGATGGCGGCGCACATCGAACCGGCCCGGCGTGGCGGTGCGATGGGCCTGCTCAACCTCACGTTCTTCGTCGGCGGCGGTATCGGCAGCGCGACGGTGGGGGCCCTGGCCAGGTCCCTGCCCCTGTCCACGGCCCTGGCCGCCGTGGCGCTCTTCCCGCTGGCCGCCGCCCTGACCGCCGTCACCCTGCCCGGGGGCCGGGGCCAAGTCCCGGGTGGTGAGGCCCGTTATGCCAGAGGGAAGGCCCGCCGGTAGTCGCGCGGGGACACCCCGATCTGCTTGAGGAAGTGGTGGCGGAGGTTGTTGGCCGTGCCGAGGCCGCTCAGCTCCCCGATCCTGGAGACCGGCAGGTCCGTCGATTCCAGCAGGCTCTGGGCGAGCCGCAGCCGCTGGTTGAGCAGCCACTGCAACGGAGTCACCCCGGTGGCGGCCTGGAGCCGTCGGTAGAGGGTGCGCGGGCTCATCGCGGCCCGGTGTGCCAGGTCCTCGACCGTGAGCGGCTGGTCGAGGTGGGCCCGGGCCCAGTCCAGGACGGGAGCCAGGCCCCGGTCGTCGGTGGCGGGCATGGGCTGGTCGATGAACTGGGCCTGGCCGCCGGGGCGGTGGGCCGGTACCACCATGCGGCGGGCCAGCTGGTTGGCCACATGGGCGCCGAGGTCGCGGCGTACGAGGTGGAGGCAGAGGTCCAGTCCGGCGGTCAGCCCGGCGCTGGTGAGGACGTCGCCGTCGTCCACGTACAGCACCGAGTCGTCCACCTCCACCTTCGGGTAGCGCTCGGCCAGTTGGGCGGTGTGCATCCAGTGGGCGGTGGCGCGGCGGCCGTCGAGGATGCCGGCCTCGGCGAGCGCGAAGGCGCCCGTGCACAGGGAGACCATGCGGGCGCCGGAGTCGTAGGCGAGGCGCAGGGCCGTGATCAGCTCCGGCGGCAGCGGCCGGCCCTCGTCGACGCAGGCGTCGGGCACCGAGGGCACGATGACCGTGTCGGCGCCGACGAGGTCGGCGAGGCCGTGCCGGGTGCGCAGGGAGAGCCCGATGCCGGGCGCGGGGCCGTCCGGTCCTGGCTCCCGCGTACTGCACAGCCGCAGGTCGTACCAGGGGTCCGCGAGGTCGGGCTGCGGCTTCCCGAACACCGTGCAGGGGATGCTCAGTTCATACAGCTCCCAGGAGGGGAACTCGATCTCGTCGGTCACGACCAGGGCGACGGAACCAGCGCTCATACCCCTCAGCGTATGGCAGGAATTTGGTGGTTGCCGTCACGGCTGTCACTTTCCGGTCCCGTCCGGTGCTGCGAGCGTGGTTCCTACGAGATCGACCGCCCGGAAACGGGTGGGGAGAAAGGGAGTTGAGTCATGGGTACCGAGCTTTCGGCCGTCACCGTCATCGGGCTGGGCCAGATGGGATCCGCGCTGGCCGCCACCTTGCTGGAGCGGGGCCACCCGACCACCGTATGGAACCGTTCGGCGCAGAAGGCACAGCAACTGGTCGACCGGGGCGCCCGGTTGGCCGCGACGCCTGAGGAAGCGGTCGCGGCGAGCCCGCTGGTCATCGTGTGCGTCCTGGACTACGACGCGCTGCACGCCACCCTCGACCCGGTGGCGGACTCCCTGGCGGGCAAGTCCCTGGTCAACCTCACCTCCGGCTCCCCGGAGCAGGCCCAGGAGGTCGAGGCATGGGCCCGCGCGCACTCCGCCGACTACCTGGACGGCGCGATCATGACCACTCCGCCGGGGGTCGGCAGCCCCGAGATGATGTTCCTCTACAGCGGCTCGCAGACCGTCTTCGAAACCCACCGCCCGACCCTGGCGGTCCTGGGCGACCCCCTGCACCTGGGCGCCGAGCCGGGGCTGGCCTCCCTCTACGACGCCGCCCTGCTCGGCCTGATGTGGTCCACCATGACCGGCTGGCTGCACGGCACCGCCCTGGTCGGCGCGGAGAAGATCGAGGCCACGGCGTTCACGCCCGTCGCGATCCGCTGGCTGAGCGCCGTGACCGGCTTCATGGCCACCTACGCCTCCCAGGTCGACGCGGGCCGCTACCCGGGCGACGACGCCACCGTCGACGTACAGATCGCGACCGTCGACCACCTCCTCCACGCGGCGGCGGCCCGGGGTGTCGACAACGCCCTGCCCGAACTCCTCAAGGCCACCATGGAACGGGCCCGGGACGCGGGCCACGGCTCCGACAGCTACGCGAGCGTGATCGAGGTCCTGAGGAAGGGACCGGCCGACGCCCCGAAGCAGGGGACGGACAGCGCCCTGGGGAAGGGGGCGGACAGCGCATGACCCGCACGACCGTGCTCCCCTCAGTAGCCACGGCTCCCCCGCCGCCCTCTCCGGCCCCTCCCGCCTCTTCTCCCGCCGCCCCTTCATGGACGGACCTGCTCGCCACCGCCACCGACGACAGCCTGGCGGCCCTCGGGGAGGTGGCCGGGGCGGACTGGTCGCGCCCCGCCCACTGCCTCGACTGGAGCTGCCGTCGGACACTGGACCACCTCGCCCTCGGCCTCACCGGTTACGCGGGCCTGCTCATCGTCCGCCCCACCGACCGGTACATCACGCTCTTCGCCTCACTCGACCCCCAGGCCCCCGTCCCCGACTGCCTGGACGGCCTCCGCATCGCCGCCACTCTCGCAGGCTCCACCATCCGCGACACCCCGCCGGAGGTGCGGGCCTGGCACCCCTGGGGCCCCTCCGACGCCACCGGCTTCGCCGCCATGGCGATCACCGAACTGACCCTCCACACCTACGACATCACCCGCACCCTCGGCCACCCCCGGACCCCGCCGGACACCACCAGCGCCGCCGTCCTGGCCCGTGTTTTTCCCGACGCGCCGTCCGGCCACGGCCCGTCCGACACCCTGCTGTGGTGCACGGGCCGGGCCTCGCTTCCCGGGCTGCCCCGGCGCGTGGAGTGGCAGTGGGACGGCACCGTACGCTGACATCTATTGACTTTCGATAGCTATCGATCGAAACTCGATAGATGCACAGTCTCCTGGTGGGCATTCTCCGTATCGGCATCGCGGCAGCGGTCCTCTTCGGCCTCTTCGCCCAGGCCGTCATCATCCCGACGACGGCGGCCGACGAAGTGGACCTCTTCCCTCCGTACGAGCCCTACGCCCTGCCCTACGTCATCGCGTCGATCCTCGGCGTCGCCTGCGTACAGGCCGCCCTCGGCGCGATCTGGATGCTGCTCTCGATGGTCGAGCGGGACGCCATCTTCACGCGTTCCGCCTTCCGTTGGGTCGACACCGTCATCGGTGCGGCCGTGGTGGCCACCGTGATCGCCCTGGGGGCGGCGGTGCACCTGACCTTCGACACCATCCCGTCCCCCGACGACGGCATGAACGTGGAGGGTGCGCTGCTCGCCGCCCTGGCGTGCGTGGTGGTGGGGGCGGCGTTCTCGATGCTCATGGTCATCATGCGGACGCTGCTCGGCAAGGCGATGGACATGCAGACGGAACTCGCCGAGGTCATCTGATGGCGATCGTGGTCGACATCGACGTCCTGCTGGCCGAACGGCACATGTCGGTGGGCGAGTTCGCGGTGGCGGTCGGCATCACCCCGGCCAACATCGCCGTCCTGAAGAACGGCCGGGCGAAGGCGGTGCGGTTCGCGACGCTGGAGGCGATCTGCCGCGTACTGGAGTGCCAGCCGGGTGACGTACTGCGGTACGTCCCCGACGAGTGACGCCCGGCCGGGCCCGGTCCGGCCCAGCCCGGTCCGGTTCGGCCGGTGCTCTGCCAGTGGCAGAACACCGGCCGGACCGGGCTCGGCGATGACTACAGTCCGGCCTCATGGCGACGATTGCGGCGCGTACGGTCGAGTATCCGGCCGACGGTTTGACGATGACCGGGCACCTCGCGCTCCCGGCCGGTGTCGACCGCCGGCCTGCGGTGCTGCTCGGACCGGAGGGCATGGCGCTCGACGTGCTGCGCACCGAACCGCGGACCGACCCCGACCGGATCGCCGCCGTCGGCCACCCCACGGCCCCCGGGGTCGGCTACCACCCACGGCACGCGCAGCGAGCCTGGCGCGATGTCGTCGACCTGCTCACCGAGTGCCTGCCCGTGAAGGAGGAGTTGGGGGCATGACCCGGGCGAGGCGCGACAACCAGCGCTGCTTGAGGTCACGATGCCCACGCCGGTGGGGGGGAGCCGTAGGGTCGGGGCATGGGTGAGGTGCGGGTGGTGCTGATCGGCGGGACGTCGAACACCGGGAAGTCGACCGTCGCCGGGGTGGTGGCGGAGCGGCTCGGGTTCGAGTACCGGTCCACGGACGGGCTGGCCCGGCATCCGGGCCGGCCCTGGCGGACGCCGGGGCACGAGGTGCCGCCCCATGTCGCCGAGCACTACGCGACGTTGACCACGGACGAACTCATCGCCTCCGTCCTCGCCCACTACGAACGGCTCTGGCCGCGCATCGAGGAGCTGATCACCGCACACGCGCGGGGCGCCGGTCCGGGCCTGGTCCTGGAGGGCTCGGCGCTCTGGCCCGACCGGGTGGCCCGGCTGGCGGTGCCCCGTACGGCCGCTGTGTGGCTGACCGCCGATGACACTCTCGTACGCGACCGGGTGCGGGCGGCGGGGCGCTACGAGGAGGCCACGGCGGGGGAGCGGCTGCTCATGGACCGGTTCCTGGCCCGTACCGGCCGCTACCAGGAGCTGATGCTGGAGGCCGTCGAGGCGCACGGCCTGGACCGGGTCGACTCCGGCGGCGGACGGTCGGTGGGGGAGACGGTGGACGCCGTGCTCGCCGCCGTGGCGGGTCAGGTGCGCCCCGGCCGGTCCGGCCCCTGATCCCTCGGGGACCCTCGGGCCGGCCTTCCCCCCGGTCAAAAACGACCTGCGGGACGTCCGTCGACATACCCGTACGTACCCCGGTCACCCCCTCTGCCACCCGTTCCCGTTCCATTACAGTGCTTGCGCGGTCGCCCGCAGGGGCTCGCACGGACGTACGGGGTGTCGGGGAGGGGGCGGGGTGAGCACAGGGACCACGGCGGTCTGGGGACGGGCCGAGCAGCAGGACTTCCGCAGCCGGGTGCGCGGGGCCCTGCTCGGCGGGGCCATCGGGGACGCGCTCGGGGCCGGGGTCAGCGGGCTCGCGCTGGAGGAGATCCGGGCGGCCCACGGGCCCGAAGGGGTCACCGACTACGTTCCCGCGCACGGCAGACGCGGGGCCGTCACCGCGCTCACCCAGCTCACCCTGTTCACCGTCGACGGGCTGATCCGCGCCCAGGTCCGCCGCGACACCGGCGCCTGGCACCCGCCCACCGATGTCCACCGGGCCCATCTGCGCTGGGCCGCCACCCAGCACGACTGGGGGCCCGACGAGCGGCGCAAGGACAACGGGTGGCTGGCCGCCGAGGAATGGCTCTACGCCCGCCGCGGGCCCTCCCGGGAGTGCCTGGGCGGCTTCGGCGACCCCGTCATGGGCACGCTGGAGCGGCCCAAGAACCCCGCCGCCCGGGACGCGGGCGCGCTGACCCGGTCCGCGCCGTTCGGGCTGCTCGTGGGGTGGGAGCCGCAGCTCGTGCTCCAGCTCGCCGTCGAGTGCGCGGCCCAGACCCACGGCCATCCCGCCGCCCAACTGGCCGCCGGAGCCTTCGCCGTACTCGTGCACGGGCTGGCGCGCGGGGAGACCCTGGACGGTTCCGTACAGCACGTCCTGGCCCTGCTGGCCGAGCGCCCCGGCCACGAACCGGTGGCCGAGGCCCTTCAGCAGGCCCTCGGGTCCGTACGGCAGGGCATCCCGGGCCCCGCCCTCATCGAGGGGCTGGGGGCGGGCGACGCCGCCGAGGAGGTGCTCGCCGTCGCCGTGTACTGCGCGCTGGTCAGCGAGGACGTACGGCACGGGCTGCGGCTCGCCGTGAACCACGGGGGGCCCTCGCGCGCCACCGGGTCCCTCTGCGGGGCGCTGCTCGGCGCGCTGCACGGGGAGACCGCGCTGCCGCCGGCCTGGCTCGCGGAGCTGGAGGGGCGGTCCACCCTCCTCGAACTGGCCGACGACTTCGCCATGGAGATGACCCAGGGCCCGGCCCTGCACAGCCCGGCCGCCGCCGCCCCGGGGTGGCTGGCCCGCTACCCGCGCGGGGCGTGAAACCCCGTACGTACGTGAAACCCCGTACGTACACGTCAGCGCATCAGCTCGCCCGCGTTGACCAGCAGCGACTGGCCCGTGATCGCCCGCGCCCGGTCGGAGGCCAGGAACGCGACGGCCTCCGCCACATCGCCGTCCGTGGCCAGCTCCGGCAGGGCCATCCGCCCGGTGAGCCGGTCCAGTACCTCGGACTCCGGTACGCCTTCGGTGTGGGCGGCGAACCGGACGTACGCCTGTACCGGCGGGCCCCACATCCAGCCCGGCAGGACCGTGTTGACCCGGATGCGGTGCGGGCCCAGCTCCCTGGCCAGGGAGTACATCGCCGAGGTGAGCGCCCCCTTGGACGCCGCGTACGCCGTCTGCCGCACCTGGGAGGGCGCGGCCACCGCCGACTGCGTACCGATCACCACCACCGAGCCGCCGTGCTCCTTGAGGGCGGGCAGGCAGGCCCGGGTCATCCGGAGGGTGCCGAGCAGGTTCACGTCGAGGACCGACTGCCAGGTGGTGAAGTCCGCGTCCTCCAGGCCGCCGAAGCAGCTGTCCCAGGCGGCCACATGGACCACCGCGTCGATCCCGCCGAACCGCTCGACCGCGAGCGCGGCCAGCGCCTCGCACTGGGCCTCGTCGGTGATGTCGGCCGGGAGGTGGGCGGTGTTCCGGCCCCCGGGGTCGATCTCCGCCGCGCTCTTGGCCAGGTTGGCCGCCGTACGCGCCCCGAGCACCGCGCGGCCTCCGTCCCGTACGACGGTCTCCGCGACCCGGTGCCCGAGTCCCGCTCCGACGCCCGACACGATGACGGTCTTCCCCGCGAGCAACATCGGCGCCTCCCGGCCCTGGAAGTTCATCTGACGGAGCGTCAGATTAGGTGGGGGAAGGGCCTGATGGAAGAGGAAGAGGAAGAGGAAGAGGAAGGGGATGCCGGGCATGGTGGGCGGTGGAGGTGGCGGTGGCGGTGGTGGCAGTGGCAGCGGTGGGGCGCGGAGTGCTGGTTATGCGGAGCTGGCCGCGGTGGGGCCGTACGGGGTGCGGCCCGGGCATGCGCTGATCACCATGGTCGAGCCGCATCCGGGCCATGAGTACGCGTACAACCGCTGGTACGAGGACGACCACTACTACGCGGGCGCCATGGCCATGCCGTGGATGTCCGCCGGGCGGCGCTGGGTGGCCACCAAGGAGCTCCAGGAGCTGCGCTACCCGGAGGAGTCGGCGGTCGCGCAGCCGGTGGGGACGGGGTGCTACCTGTCGACGTACTGGGTGACCGAGGGGCGCTACGACGACCACATGAAGTGGACCGTCGCCATCAACAAGCGGCTCAACCGGGACGGCCGGGTCTACCAGGACCGGACTCATGTCTTCACGGCCTTCCAGGATCACGAGGCCACCGTCTACCGCGACGGGGCCGCCGGGCCCCGTGACATCCACGCGCTCGACCACCCGTACGCGGGCCTCGTCCTCCAGGTCGTCGACGCCGAGGGGCCCGGGCGGCGGGCGGAGCTGCTGGAGTGGCTGCGCGCCCGGCATCTGCCGAAGCGGCTGCACGGGTCACCGGCCGCCATGGTGACCGTGTTCCGGCCGACGCCCCTGCCCGGCGACCGGATGACCTACGTGAAGCAGGTCGAGGGGGTGGGGACCCGGCTGACGCTGCTGTGGTTCCTCCAGGAGGATCCCCGTACCTGCTGGGAGGCGCACTTCACCGGGCTCGACGCGGCGGTCGCGGAGACGGGGCTGGGGCGGGTGGAGCTGGTCGCGCCGTTCATTCCGACCGTGCCGGGGACCGATCGGTACGTCGACCGGTTGCGGTGATGGCCGGTGGGTGGGGTGGCGGTGGCGGCGTGCCGAGCCCCCTCGGCCAGGACGGCGGACCGGTCGAGAGGGCTCCATCAGGTGGTGCGGCCTGCCTTGCGGTCAGGCATCGGCCTCGGCCGTGCGTCGGCCTCGGTCAGGCGTCGACCGGGCTCGTGGCGACCTCGCGCACGAACGCGTTCCACGCACCGGGGACGAAGGTGAGCGAGGGGCCCTCGGGGGCCTTCGAGTCACGCACGGCGATGGACAGAGCGACCGGGGACTTGACCTCGACGCACGCGCCGTTGCCCCCGGAGTACGACGACTTCGTCCACATTTCCGTAGCACCCTGAAGAATAGCCATGTTCACTCCGGTTCAGAGAGTTGGGTGAGTCGCACCAACCAGATTCCGGTTGGCGTGATCGACGCTACTCGCCAAGTCCCGTCCATGAGATGGCCGTTCACTCGACCGGGTGTCATTTAGCCTGGAACTCTTACGCTGTGAGGTGGCGGCGGTGTATTGTGCCGCCGCCACCTCACTCGGTACCCGTTGGCGCGCTTCGGCGCCCATCGCCGTCCGCCGGAGCGGACGGCGCGGTGTCCTGATTCAGCCGGTGATCAGCATGCGGCCGGTGATCAGCTCACTCGGCCCGTCGCTTGGCCTGTCGCTCGGTCTGCTCAGTCGGTCTGCTCAGCTCGTGTACGACTTGGCGATCTTGGTGATGAACTCCCGCGTCTGCTCCACGTTCAGAGCCTGTGCCCGCAGGTGCTCGTACATCACGCTGTAGCGCTGCACGTCGTTCGCCTTCTCCAGATAGAGATCGCTCGTGACGCCCTCGATGTAGACGACGCTGGAGTCCGCGGCGTCCGGGAACTCCAGGATCGCGTACTGCCCGTTGATCCCGGGGTGCGCTCCCATCTCGAACGGCAGCACCTGCACGGTCACATGCGGCAGGTGCGACTGTTCGACGAGGTGCTCCAGCTGGTCGATCATCACCTGGTTGTCACCGACCCGCCGGCGCAGCGCCGACTCGTCGATCACGGCCCAGAGCCGCAGCGGGTTCTCCGGCGCGTTGACCCGGTCCTGGCGCCGGGACCGTACGTTGACGCGCTTCTCGATGTCCGTCGGCGGCGCCTCGGGCAGCGCGCCGCTGATCAGCGCCTCGGCGTACGCCCGGGTCTGGAGCAGGCCCGGGACCATCTGGGGCTCGTACACCCGCAGGGACTCCGCGTCCGTCTCCAGGCCGATGTAGACGCTGTACGGGATGTCGCCGAAGGCGTGCCACCAGCCCTGCTGGCGCGAGTCCTTGGCCATCTGCATGAGCGAGTCGACGATGCGGTGGTCCTCGACCTCGTACACCCCGCAGAGGTCACGCACATCGCGCTGGCTGATGGAGCGGCGGCCGTTCTCCAGGCGGCTGATCTTCGACTGCGAGACGAGCAGGCGCTCCGCCACCTCCTCGGCCGTCATGCCTTTGAGTTCGCGCAGGCGGCGCAGTTCCTGGCCCAACCTGCGTCGCCTGACTGTGGGATTGACGTTGGACGGCACGGAAAGTGCACCTCCGGCTATGTAGCTGTGCGTATCTACTGCTCAGCAGATTGCCACCCCTTGCCCGGGCCGCGCTGGGAAACGGCCACAAGCAGGTGCGTGCGGTATAAGCCCCCGACCGCGCACCGGAGCACGTACCGGCGCGCGAGGCGGCGTGCGCTACGGCGCGCAAGCGCGCGGGGCAGCCGGTCGAAACCGGCTGCCCCGCGCGTGGTGCGGCTCCCGAACCGGGTCCGATGACGACGGTACGGCGGTGTGCGATTGTCCGCGCGGTCCTCTGCGCGGGCCCTGCCCAGGCCCTCTGCTGCGCCTGCCCAGGGTGGTCCGCCCAGGCGGTGCCGGGTCAGCTCGCGGCGGTGTGCGCCATGCTGCCCCGACGTGCCTGTGCTTGCGGCTGCAACGGAACGCCCGCTGCCTGCTGCGTACGGCGTGGCTGGACCGCCACTCCGTTCTGGACGTCCATCACGGCATGCGCCACGAGGCCGCCCATGGGGTCGTGCCTGATCAGGTCCCGGAGCCGGGAGCGCGATGAACGCCCCTCGTTCCCGGGGTACAGATGCTTGCCGAGTCCGACCGCGTGGGCCAGTGCGGCGAGCGCCGCGGTCCGCGGGTCCGGCGGTACGCCGGTGCGGATCGCGCTGTCCAGCCGGGCCCTGATGTCCCGGCTGATGGCCGTCTCCGTCGCCTGGTAGCGCGTCGTCGGCAGCACTCCGCACATCTGGCCCGCCACGGCATGAACCATGCCGCACCGCTCCAGATGAGCGAGGTAGATCTGGCGGAGCCCCAGCCGGGGTCCGCCGATCCAGTGGACCGCCCGTACCGGGCTGCCACGACGGCGCAGCAGCTCCAGTGCGGAGTCCAGTGTCGGATCTCCTGTCGGCCGTGGCATCACCACGGCGATACGATCCCCGTCAGGGGCTATCCGTCCTGCCAGAGCCAGCTCCACTAGCTGTGCCCCGGCCAGGCCGAGGTCGAGCGACTGCGGCTGCGCTGTGGTACCCGTGGCCGGGTCCAGAGCGAGCAACAGAAGCTCCTCCGGGATTGTTCTGCGGCTCCTGCCCATCCATGCCTCCCCGCGTGGATGTCTGACAGGGTGACCCCTCTCACATTCATCTGTCGAGAGCGCCTGACTGCTTTGTACGGGAACCAGTAGGTATGTCGTTCTCGTCTAGCAGCTCGGCCAGGGGTTCACACAGGACACTGGTAGATGGTTCGGACAGCGCGGGGGTTGCCCCGCGGCGCATGAGGAGGCATCGGTGGCGGGCGAGTCCCCCGACAAAACGGAGCAGCGGAAGTCGTCGGGGACGGCTGCGGAGGAACATGACCCGCGCTTCGCGGTGTTCCGTGAACCCGGTGCGGGTGCGGATGTGGACGGGGCTGCGTCGGATACGGCTACGGCTGTTTTCCGGCCGCGGCTTCCGGAGGGCGAGTCTTCTGCCCCCGCTTCGGCTTCTGCCCCTGCTTCTTCTACGGCTGCTTCTTCTTCGACTTCTTCTTCGGCTTCTACGGATTCTGCGGCGGAGGGGCCTTCTTCTGGCGCGGGGAAGCCCGCTTCCGGCGAGGAGGAGCCCGCGAAGGCCTCTGGGGGCGCTGTAACGCCTCAGAAGCTCGCAGGGGACTCCGTCGGGGAACCCTCGGACTCCGAGGGCTCCGAGGGCTCCGAGGCTCTTGGCGTGGCCGCAGAGGCCCCTGAGGGCGATGGCGAGGACCGGGCCGGGGAAAGGGTCGGGGCCGAGCCGGAGCCCGGTGATGTCCGGCTGCGCGCTGCGGTCGCCGCATGGGTCGATGCCGCCGCCGAGGACACGACCGCCGAGGACGTGGCGGCGGAGGGCGACGAGGCAGAGGGCGGGGCCGAGAGCGGGCCGAAGGCCGACGCCGAGTCCAAGCCCGAGTCCAAGCCCGAGGCCGAGCGCGTTGAGGAGTCTGCCGGGAAGCCCGCGGGCGTCGAGGAGCCCGAGCCCGAAGCCGAGGCCAAGGCCAAGGCCGACCAGCCGGAAACCGGCGCCGACTCCAGCTCAGAGGCTGGCACCGCATCCGACACTGGCAGCGACACCCCCTCCGGCACCGGCTCCGACCTGCGAGGAATCGATCAGCCCACGGCCGTTTTCAAGGCCGTCGCGCCCCCCAAGAAGGTCGACCAGCCGACGACCGCGCTGAAGCTTTCGCCGCAGGAGCTCCAGGACCTCAAGGCGGCCGGTGACAAGGCCGGTGACCAGGCCGGTGACCAGGCGCGGGACAAGGCCGGTGACCAGGCGCGGGACAAGCCCGAGAGCACCGTCGAGCGCACGAGCACCTTCGTACCCCTGCGCTCCGACGACGTACGCGAACGCCCTGCTCCGGCCTCCGCTTCCGCTTCTGCTTCCGCCCCCGCGCCCCGCAAGCCGGAGCCCGGGAGCCCGGAGACCAAGGCCCCCGCAGGCGCGCCGGAGGCCACCCCGGCCCCCGCCCCCGCCGCTCCCTCCTGGGCGGCCGCCGAGCGGACCCGGCAGCAGCCGCTGCCGCCCAAGCCGCCGCTCGACCTGCTCGCCGAGCTGACGAACACCCCGCCACCGGCCGAGACCCCGGTCCGTACGGTGGTGCGCCGGATCAAGATCTGGACCCCGCTGGTCCTCCTCCTGCTGATCATCTTTGCGATCGCGCAGATGATGCGCCCGTTGCCGGAGCCGGTCCTGGAGCTGACGGCGAAGCCGACGTACGCCTTCGAAGGCGGCGAGACCGAGCTCTCCTGGCCGGGCCAGGGGCAGTCCGCCGTGATGGTGGACGGCGTCGGGTCGCTCGGTTCCGAGGGGGCGCAGAAGCCGGCGCCCATCGCCAGCGTCGCGAAGGTCATGACCGCCTACGTGATCCTCAAGGACCACCCCCTCAAGGGTGACGAGGAGGGCGAGACGATCACCGTCGACCAGAAGGCCGAGGACGAGTCCCAGCGTCCCGACGAGTCGACGGCCCCGCTGACCAAGGGCCAGCAGCTCAGCCAGCGGCAGATGCTCCAGCTCCTGATGATCCCCTCGGGGAACAACGCGGCGCGGCTGCTCGCCCGGTGGGACGCGGGCAGCGAGGACGCGTTCATCGACAAGATGAACGACGCGGCCAAGGACCTCGGGATGACCGACTCGACGTACACGGACCCGAGCGGGCTGGAGAAGACCACCGTCTCCACCGCCACCGACCAGCTCAAGCTGGCCCAGGCGGTCATGCGCAACGAGGTGTTCCGCGAGATCGTGGACATGCCCGAGGTCGAGATCAAGGGCATAGACGGCAAGATCTACAACAACAACACCCTCCTGCTGGAGCCCGGTGTGAGCGGGATCAAGACCGGTTCCTCCACCCCGGCGGGCGGCAACCTGCTCTGGTCCGCGAACACCGTCGTGGACGGCAAGAGGCTGTGGATCTACGGAGCGGTCATGGGCCAGCAGGCCGGTACCGGCCGGGTCTACGACAGCCTGACGCTCTCCCTGACCAACAGCCTGAAGCTGATCAAGGACGCGCAGAAGGCGGCCACCTCCGCCACGGTGGTGAAGAAGGGGGACGTGGTCGGGTATGTGGACAACGGGTTCGGCGCACGGACCCCGGTGATAGCGACGAAGAACCTCAAGGCGGTCGGCTGGCCCGGCCTGGAGGTCGAGCTCAAGGTCACCGACAGCGGCAAGGGCATCGAGCACGCCGCGAAGTCCGGCAGCGAGGTCGGCATGGTGACCGTGGGCACGGGCACCGGAAAGGTCACGGCACCGGTGGTGCTCCAGGACGACCTGACCGAACCGGCGATCGGCGACAAGCTGACGAGGATCGGGATCGGCTGACCGGCCGGAGTTACGCGGGGTGGGTACGGGACGGTGTGAGCGGCATCGCTGACCCCGTCCCGCGCCGGGGACGCCCTGCTTTTATGTCGGGGGTATGTGTCGGAGGTACGTGTTAGCGTCCCCGGACAACTGGATGACGCCGGCACGCGTCTTATTCGGGTGTACGGGGCCGGCGGATGACGGGGAGAGCCGTAGTGACCACCGCGGAGCCGAGACCCGGCCGCGAGGCGGACAGCACCACAGGGAAGAGCGCGGGAACGGCCGCGACGGCCGGGGGCGACGCCTCGCCCCATGAGGACGTCGTCGGCGGCGCCGTCAGCGCGCCCGCGCGCGTCCTGGTGCCCTCCCCGCGCGCGCCGGAGCCCACCGGGGACGCCGACTCCGCACCGCCGCCCACCCGGGCCCGGCGGCTGCTGCGCCACCCCGTCACCATCGCCACGGCGGCCGCGGCCGTCACCCACGTCCTGTGGTTCCTCTTCTTCGCCAACAGCGGCGGCGACATCGCGGCGCAGGACGCCTGGGCCGAGTTCGTGGGCCGGCACCCGGGCACCGCGTACAACCTCGCCTGGTACGGGGGCATGCACCCCGTCTCGTACAGCGTGGTCTCGCCGTATCTGATGTCCGTGCTCGGCGTCCGGTCGACGATGATGATCGTCGGTACGGTCTCGGCCGGGCTGACCGCGCTGATCCTGGTCCGGGTCCGGGCCGTGCGCAACCCGCTGGCCTGCTCGCTCGCCGGGGTCTTCGCCTACCTCTGCAACGCGCTGTCGGGGCGGGTGACGTTCGGGCTCGGCATGATGTTCGCCGTCGGCGCCGTCGCCGCGGTCTTCTGCTGGCCCCACCGCTGGCGGTACAAGCGGTGGGCCAAGGCGGCCGTCGCGGCGCCGCTCGCCGGTCTGGCGACCGCGTCCAGTCCGGTCGCCGGGCTCTTCCTCGGGGTCGTCGCCGCCGCGCTCTTCCTCCACAAGCGGCGCCCCGGCGCGTACGCGATCGGGCTCGCGCCCGTCGCCGTGGTGGCGCTGTCCTCCCTGCTGTTCCCGTTCTCCGGTACGCAGCCGATGTCGCTCGGGACGGTGTCGCTGCCGTTCGCCTTCTCGGTCCTCGTCTTCTTCCTCGTACCGCGCGACTGGAGCACGGTCCGCACCGCCGCCGCCGTCTACGGCTTCGGCACGGTCCTCACCTACTTCGTCGACTCGCAGATCGGGTCGAACGTGACCCGGATGGCGATGCTGTTCGCCGGGATCGCGTTGCTCGCCGCCCTGCCGTACACGGTGCCGCGCAGCCGCCGCTGGTACGCCCTGGTGCTCGCCTTCGCCGGGCTCAACTTCTGGATCGGGTACAAGGGCGTCGACGACATCGTCCGCACCGCCCCCGACGCCTCCTGGGCCCGTTCGCTGGCCCCCCTGGTCAACCAGCTCCAGCAGGTCGGGGCGGAGCGGGGCCGGGTCGAGGTGGTCCCCGCGAGCAGCCACCGGGAGGCCTCGGCGCTGGCCACGTACAACCTGGCCCGGGGGTGGAACCGGCAGGCCGACATGGAGCGCAACCCGCTCTTCTACGACGACACCCTGGACGCGGTCAACTACCGTCAGTGGCTGGACCGCTGGGCGGTGCACTATGTGGTGCTGCCCACCGGCAGGCCGGACATGGGGGCCCGGCAGGAGGCGGAGCTCGTCGGGCAGGGGCTGCCCTACCTCCGCGAGATCTGGAGCGACGAGAACTGGAAGCTCTACCGGGTCCTGGAGCCGACCCCGCTCGCCGATCCGCCCGCGACGGTGGAGAAGGCGGGGGCGAACGAGCTCACGATCCGGGTCGAGTCGGCGGGCCGGGTGCTGATCCGGATCCCGTACACGCGCTGGCTCGGCCTCGTCGACGAGCAGGGCAAGAGCCTGGAGGGGCCGCAGGAGACCGAGGAGTCCAAGCTGCGGACGCGGGAGGACGAGACCGCTCCGAAGACCTTCGACAACCTCCACGGCTGCCTGAACAAGATCGAGGACGGCACGTACGGGGACGAGTGGATCGAGCTGCTGGCGCCGAGGCCGGGGGTGTACCGGCTGGCCGCCCCGTACAAGCTCCAGCCGGGAACGCCGTGCCCGGAGGAGCTCAGCTGAGCTGAACCGGCGCCTGGGACAAGGGCGTTACGGGCCGGTTGGCTGTACGGACCATCGTTCGCTGGACCTCCCTCTACGGGGGCCGTCCTGGCAAGGTGTCCTGGCATGAGGTGCCAACACTGCGGCGGCGGCCAACGCGGCGCGCTGCCAGGAATGGTCTGCTCCGGATGCGGGGCGGCCCGTTCCCGTACGACGGCCGGCGACGGTTCCTGGATCGCACACGAGACCCTGACGGGCCGCGTCTCCACGCTGCCCCGACGACGTAAGGCCGCCCTGGCGGCGGGAGCCGTGGTGGCCGCCGGAGGACTGGCGGCGGTGGCCACGCTGCTCCTGTCCGGCGGCGGGGGTGTGGGCGGCGCAGGCAGCAGCCGTACGGACGCGGCGGGGATGGCGGGCGCGCTGCCGGACCGGGTCGGGGGCGGGGCGCCGAGCCGGATCGGGCCGGGGGAGGACGCCTCGGGGGTGCCGGAGCCCGCGCCCGAGGTGACCTCCGGGACCCCGGAGACCGAGGAGCCGGATGGGGAGGGGCACCGCTTCACGGGGTGGGCGGGGCCGGGATGCGCGGCGGGGGAGTACCGGGAGGACGGCCGCTTCGAGAGGGGCGAGGCGGGCTGGTACACGGTGGCCTCCGGCGGCTTCACCGGCGGCGGCTGCGACGGCCGGTTCAGCGCCGTCCCGATGTCGGGCAGCCCCACGGAGGACCGGCGCTCCACCGCCACCTGGTCCTGGCACCTGGGCGACGGCTACCGCGTGTGCGCGCTGACCGTGTTCGTGCCCTCGGTGACCGGGGACGGCAGCGACCGCGATGTGGCGGGCGACCCGAGCGTCTACCGGGTGCTCTCCGACCCGGACGACGCGGAGTCGGCGTACACCGGGTTCGCGGTGCGCCAGACGCAGCACCGGGGGCGCCCCGTCGAAGTCGGCGACTATCCGGTCAAGGGCGACACGTTCGCCGTACGCCTCATCGACCGGGGCCGGGACTGGGGCGCGGCGGACCGGGTGGGGGCGCACCACGCGGCGGCACAGATGCGGGTCGCCTGCCGCTGAGGTGCCTGGCCTGCGGGGCGCTTCACGGCCTGCTCCGGGTGAAGTCACGGTCGTACGAGGAGAGTTCGGCGGCCGGACCGGCGGGCGGCCCGCAGTACGGTGTCCAGGGCTCGGTCCGGATCGGCGTCGTAACATCCGCTGGCCCAGGCCGCGTTGGCTTAGGCGACCGCCCACCGCCCACCGCCTCTCGTCGCCGACGCCGACATCGACGACGATCGCGGACGGCGGGGTTTGCTGCGGCGGCCGCGAGCAGATCCCGGGCGAACGCGAGGGCCCCGGGAGCCGCGCGAGCCAGGGGCCCGGAACGGCGTTGTGCCGCCTCGGGCCCGCCTGGTTCACTCACCGTGTGAACCGCGACTCCGCCACTCTCGTACGTACGCTGATCGCCGCCCAGTTCCCGCACTGGGCGGACCTGCCGGTGAAGGCGGTCGACGCGAGCGGGACGGCGAACGCCGTCTACCGCCTGGGCGACGACAAGGCGGTACGGCTGCCGCGTACGGAGGGGAGCGCGGCGGACGTGGCGACGGAACACCGCTGGCTGCCCCGTCTGGCTCCGCGACTGCCCGTGCCCGTTCCGGCGCCGCTGGCCCAGGGGGTTCCGGCCGAGGGCTTCCCCTGGGCCTGGTCGGTGTGCACCTGGCTGGAGGGCGTGAACCCCGTTCCGGGTGAAGGGACTTGGGGGCCGGAACTCCTCGCGGTCGACCTGGCGGAGTTCGTTCTCGCGCTGCGCCGCATCGACACCACGGGCGGCCCGCGCGCCTACCGGGGCGAACCCCTGGCGTCCCGGGACGGCGTGACACGTACGGTGATCGCCGAGCTGGACGGCGTCCTCGACGCGGGGGCGGCCGTCGCGGCCTGGGACGAGGCGCTGGCCGCCCCGGTCTTCACGGGCGCGCCCGTGTGGGTGAACGGGGACCTCCAGCCGGGCAACGTCCTGGTGGCGGAAGGCCGCCTCGCGGGAGTGATCGACTTCGCGTGCATGGGCCTGGCCGACCCGGCCGTCGACCTGATTGCCGCCTGGTACCTGCTGCCCGCCGGGGCCCGGGAGACGTTCCGTACGGAGGTCGGGGCCGACGATGCGAGCTGGGCGCGGGGGCGCGGCTGGGCCCTGTCCATCGCGCTGATGGAGCTCGCGGCCTACCGGGAGTCGAACCCGGTGATGGCGAGGAACGCATGGTGGGTGACCGGGGAGATTCTCGCCCGGTGACCGCGCACAGTCCTGCCTGCCGAGGCTCATTCAGGGCTCGCGCTCAGGGCTTGCGCTCAGGGCTCTTTCAGGGCTCGCTTAGGGGCCGTTCAGGGTTCGTTCGGGGTTCGGTTCGAGGTTCGTCCGGCAAGGGAGAGCTGTCCCCCCTTGAAGAGGGGGGACAGCCGTAGTGAGGGCGAACGCCCGCGCTTCTAACGTCGGATGGGTGAGATACGCAGAGAAGATCACCCACAGCCAGGCGGCCCGCAGTGCCGCAGCCGCAGTGCTCGTGCTCGCCCTGGGCCTCACCGCGTCGCCGGCCCTGGCCGCGCCCTTCGACGGCAGGGCGCCGACGGCGGCGGGCAGCCAGGCCGCCGACCATCGTGCCGGAGCCGGACTCGACCGCTACTACAGCCAACGCCTTGCCTGGGGCAGTTGCCTACAGGCTCCCGACGACACGGTGGGGCGCGAGCTCGACCGGGCGGGCGTGCAGTGCGCGGACGTGACCGTTCCGCTGGACTACTCCGCACCCCGGGGCCGGACGATCACGGTCGCGATCTCCCGGCTCAAGGCCACGGACACCCGCCACCGCATCGGCGCGATCCTCCTCAACAACGGCGGCCCCGGCGGTACGGCCGTGGAGTCCCCGCCGGGCATCCGCAAGGCGATGAAGGGGGTCGGCTCCCGCTACGACATCGTCGGATTCGACCCGCGCTTCGTCGGCCGCAGCACTCCGCTGGACTGCGGCTGGCCCGTCAGCTTCACCTGGTTCTCGGCCGGTGCGGGCCGGGCGGGCTTCGACCGCCAAGTGGCCCTGAGCAAGAGCCTCGCCGAGAAGTGCCGCGCCACCAACGGCTCGGTCCTGCCGCACGTCACCACGCGCAACACCGCCCGCGACATGGACGTCATCCGGGGTGCGCTGGGCGAGCGGAAGATCTCCTACCTGGGCTATTCGTACGGCACCTACCTGGGCACGGTCTACACCCAGATGTTCCCCGGACGCCACGACCGGGTGGTCCTGGACGGAGCGGTGGCCCCGGATGACTACGGCCCCCGGCTGCTGAAGGGCACGGTAGGGGAGAACGAGCGGGCGCTCTCCGCCTGGGCCGCCTGGGCGGCGGACCGTCACACCGCCTACGGCCTCGGCCGCACCCGTACCGCCGTGCTCGCCACCATCGACGGCGTGATGGCGAGGGCGGCGCGCGGCCCCCTGACGATCGGCACCGCACCGGAGGTCTTCCGGCTCGACGACACCCACATACCGCTGTTCCTCTTCATGGGCGTGGCCGACGACACCGACGGGTCCCGGGCGTTCCTGGCCGAGCAGGTCTCCGTACTGGCCAAGGCCGCGAAGGGCCGCCCCGCGAGCCCGTCACCGGAGTTCGCGGAGATGCTCCGCGCCACGCTGAGCGGCGCGGACTCGCCCTCCGGCAGTGTCCAGATGGCGATCATCTGCGGGGACGCGCCGGCCCCGCGCGATCCGGAGGTCTACTGGCGGGACATTCAACGCACCCGCGCCGCGCACCCCCTGTTCGGCCCCCTCACCGAGAACATCGGCCCGTGCGCGTTCTGGAACCCCCCGCGCGAGCACCCCACCCGCATACGCCACGACGCCCCGGCCCTGATAGTCGCCGCCACCGGCGACCCCCGCACCACCTACCGGAGCAGCGTCGCCCTCCACCACCAACTGCCCGGCTCCAGGCTCCTCACCCTCAAGGGCGCCAACCGCCACGGGCTGTACGGGGAGTACGGGAACGCCTGCGTGGACAGGAAGGTCAACCGGTACCTGGAGACGGGCAAGCTGCCCAGGAAGGACGAGGTCTGCGTGAAGTGACGCGGTGAGGTGGCGACGCGGTGAGGCGGCGACACGGCGACACGGCGACACGGTAAGGCGGTGACGCGGTGAGGCGGTGGAGCCCGGGAGCCGTGAAGCCGGGAGCCGTGAAGCCGTGAGTCCCGTGAGTCCTGTGAAGTGAAGCAGGGGGGCTACTCCACCTCGATGCCGTAGTCCTGGACCAGCTCCTCCAGCCCGCCCCGGTAGCCGCGCCCACCGGTGACGAACTCCCAGTCGCCGTTGGCGCGGCGCCGGAAGGATCCCAGGACGAGGGCGGTCTCGTCGTCGCGGCCGTCGGAGACGTCCAGCTGGTCGAGAGGTGTGCCCTCGGCGTCGAGCAGCCGGATTCCGGCGCCGGTGAACCCGGCGAGATCGGCCGAAGGGTTGACGACGGGATCGATCGCGGCGATGACGACCAGGCGGTCCGCGCGTGCGGGCAGGGCGTCGAAGGAGACCTGGATGGCGGCCTTGTCCGGAGCCAGGGGAGTGAGCGCGCGGACCGTGCCGTCGGGTGTCCGGGGGTTGTTGTAGAAGACGAAGTGGTCGTCGTCCAGGACCCGGTTGCCGTGGCACACGAGGGCGCAGACATCCAGGGCGACGCTGCCCGACCAGTACATGCCCAGTACGTTGTGGTCGTCGTCGTTCGCCCCGTTTCCCTTCCCGTTCCCCTTCCCGCTGCTGTTCCTGCTGTCGACCCCGCGGTCGTTCTCGCTTCTGCCGCCGCTACCGCTACCGCTACCGGTCTCGCTGTCCGGTGCTGTCCGCTGGGTGGGCACCGGCCCGTCCGCGCCGTGCCTGTCCGCACTGTGCCCGTCCCCGCTGGTCCCGTCCGCCCTGCCCGCCCCGCCGTCCCCGTTGCCCAGTCGGCCGCGGAGGCCGTGGCGGTGGAGCAGGTCGACAAGTTCGGAGCCCGCGACCAGCTCCAGGGGCTTGCCGTTGGCGAAGGTGTGCGCGCCGGGGCCGAACCGGGAGGTCGTGACCAGTACGCCCTTGTTGGCCCCGGCGTCCTGGACGGTGCCGTACAGGTCGCGGACGGCTGTCGGCGGCACGGTGTTGCGGTAGCGCTTGACCTGGACGACGATCTTGCCGCCGCGGATCGGGGCCGGGTCCAGGGCATCGACGTCCACGCCGCCGTCGTTCGAGCGCTGTGTGGTCACGGCCTGCATGCCCATGGCCCGGAAGAGTTCGGCGACCAGCGTTTCGAAGGCGATGGGGTCCATCTCGTACAGATCCGGCTCTTCGTCGCCCCCATGGGTGACGACCCCGTTGCCGACGCTTTCGGGCAGTCGGCCGGGCCGTACGGGCGCGTACTGGTCGGGGCGCGTCGACAACTGCCCCCGCAACCCGTCCACCAGGCAGTTGACGGCGTTCACCTGTTCCAGATGCAGCGCGGCGAAGGCCGAACGCGACACCATGACCGTACCGAGGAACATGGGCGTCCGACGGCCGGTCGTCGGGTCGTGATCGTCCACGAACCCGTTCAGCGCGACCGACTCCAGCGCACCGAACTCATCGGCCGCGAAGAGATCGCGCAACACCAGCAGGAGGCACTGTGCGAGGACGTCCCGGTAGAGGGTGCGGCGCTGTGTGACCGGCCGGGGCGAGTCCTTCACCTGATCGGCGTTGATCATGTAGCGCGCCGACTTCGCCTCCGGGACGACGTCGTACCGGGGCAGTTCCCAGTTCAGCACGAGCTGCCGCGCTCCGGAGTCGTACGCTGCCGCCACCTGACGGGGCAGGCCCGCCGGCCAGCCGGTCGAGGCGTAGAGGGCGGCGGAGAAGTACTCCACGGCCGCTTCGGGGTCCCCGTTGCGCAGCCCCGTCGTCATGTCCGTGATGGCGGCGTTGTGCCGGTGGATCTCGCCCAACTTGCCTGCGGCCCACTGCTCGTACTGCTGCCGGTAGGCGGCCAACTGCTGCTGCCGCTGCGCCTCCGCGACCTGCGCGGCCTGCCAGTCCCGCTCGAACCGGGACCGCGCTTCCGCCTGGGCCTGAGCCCGTCGGGCGGTGGTCCAGCCTCCCTGCGGCTGGTACTGGTTCTGATCCGGCATACGGATGGGCTGCGCGAGCTGTCCGGGCGCGAACGCCGCGATCTGGACGCGATCTCGCGTTGCCGGGCGCGCTCCTGCCTCTCCAGGTCCCGCTGGTATCCGGCTTGCGCCTCTTGTCGGCGTTGCTGTTGGCGCTGCGCTTCGGCCCAGACACCGACCAACCCATTGGAGCGACGGCTCATGCTCTACAGGCCCTCCCCACCAGCGGCTCGGCGCATGCGCATCGAGTCCTGGCCCCATAACCAGCAGTGATGGAGCGACTCTAGTCGGCAACCTGCCGTGCGCCCATGCCCTTGGCACAGTTGCCCGTACGCAGGAGGCGTGGGCGGGTGCGGACTTGCGCCCGTGGCGGTCCGGGAGAACATGGGCGGACCGCCTGCGCGCGTGTCGCCGACTCCCGTGAGAACGAGGGTATTCCTGCTGTGAGTACAGAATTTCCCGCCGGTCCGCCGGCCGCCGCCCCCTCGTCCCCACGAGCCGGCCGCCCCCTCCGGACCCCCCACTCCGCCGCCCGCCCCACCCGCCCCACCCGCCCCGCCCGTACGTCGGCATGTCCGTTCTGCGCCATCGTGGCCGGTACGGCACCGGCCCACGTCGTCCGGGAATGGCCGGACACGCTCGCCATCGCGCCGACGGACGGGGTGACGGCCGGGCACACGCTGGTGATCCCGAAGACCCATGTGGCCGATGTCGGCGTCGATCCGGAGGTCTCGGCCGCGACGATGCTGCGCGCGGCGGAACTCGCCGCCGAGCTGGGGCCGTGCAACATCATCACCTCCCGGGGGAGGGACGCGACACAGTCCGTGTTCCACCTCCACCTGCACCTTCTGCCTCGTCGCGGGGGCGACGGGCTGGCGCTGCCGTGGTCGCCGGGGACCCGGGGGAAAGATCACGAAGCGGTCAGCTGACAGATTGCAGTCAGCTGACAGATTGTCGGGACATGGCTCACATCTGTTGATCAGATCGAGTTTGGTTCGTCATTCCCGGGATAAGACGTGAATCAGACAGTCCACAGATAGGCTGAATCCGGCCTGTGCGGGCTGAATGAGGGAGCATGCAATGGCGCGTGGTTCAGTGACGTTCGGCGTGGAGTTACGGCGCCGCAGGGAGGCGGCCGGGGTGTCCCTCCGGGCCCTGGCCCGTGCGGTCCGCTTCTCCGCGAGCCACCTGAGCAAGGTGGAGCGGGGGGAGAAGAACGCGAGTGTCGCCCTGGCCCAGAGGTGCGACCACGAGTTGTCGGCAGGCGGCGCCCTCCGTGACCTGGTCCACGCGAAGGCCCCCAGGAAGCCTCCGATATCCGACGGCCCTGTGGATGGGGGAGCGCCGTGGGCGACCCCGCGTCGCTCGACCGGTGGAGTGCACGACCTTCTCGCTCCCGATCAGGCGATGCCTGGCCAACCCGACTCCCAGTCGGTCGAGTTGACCTGGTGCCTTACCTCCGCGCCGGTCGGCAGTGCCGAAGTGGCCCGCGCGCTGGGGCACTTCCGGCGCCTCTACGACGAATGCCGTTCGCTGGGGCAGGTGTTCGGGCCGATGGCGGTCAGGGAGATCCTCGCCTCCTCCATCAACTCCCTGCGCGGCATCGCCGGATCGGCGCATCCGGCCGACCGGGCCGCCGCACTGCGGCTCGCGGCCAGGTTCGCGGAGTACGCGGGGTGGATGACCCAGGAGGCGGACGACGAGCTCGGTGCGCTGTGGTGGAACGGGCGGGCGGCGGCCCTCGCCACTGCCGCCGACGACACGGAGTTCGTCGCCTACACACTGATCCGGCGCGCCGAGATGGCGCTCTACCGCGATGACGCCCGCTCCGTGGTCGAGCTGGCGCGCCGCGCCGACGCCCAGTCACGGAGTGCGCGCGTCCGTGGCCTGGCGGCGCAGCGGGAGGCCCAGGGCCATGCGCTCATGGGCCATGACGCCGCGTGTCTCGGCGCGTTGGGCCGTGCGGCGGAGCTGCTGGCGGAAGAAGGGGCGGGGGAGGCGGCGGGTCAGGCGGCGAGCCGGACGGCGGGTCAGGCGGCCGGGGCCGTCGCCGCTGCCGGGGGTGATCCGGTGCCGGGCAGTGCCCACCTGGCCGGACCGGCGGAGTTCGTCTCCGGCTGGTGCATGCACGACCTGGGCCGGTCGGCCGAAGCGGTGGACGTGCTCGCGGGGGGTCTGGAGACGATCCCGGCCGAGGCCCGGCGGGCGAGGGCGCGCTACGGTGCCCGCCTCATGCTGGCCCTGGCCGAGGCCGGGGAGCTCGCGGAGGCCTGCGCGATGACCGAAGCCGTCACCGCGTCGGTGGTCGTCCTGGACTCGGCCACGATCCGTGCCGACCTCCGCCGGCTGAACCGCGCGCTCAACAGGTGGCCGCGCCACTCCGACGCCCGGCAGGCGTCCCACCACATCGCGGCCGCACTCCATACGGGGGGACATGTGCGGGGACACACCCCGCCGCCCTTCATCTGACCGCTCCTCACCACCACGCGAACCGAGCGAACCACGCCTCGGCCCCTGTCCGCACACCTGCGTACTCGGCCGCTCCTCCGTCGTACCCGGATGTCTTCCGGGTGCGCCCACATGCGCTGTGACGCACCGCCATTGACTGCCCGAGGTGTGTTCCGTTTCCCCGTGAATTGGGCGCGGGCAACTCTTGACCGCTCCTGAACACACTGCGAGTCTCACATTTCCCGGCTCTTCACACGGCCGGCCACAGCCATTCCATCCGATGGCTCCCCTCCCCGAACTCTCGCGGACTCCCGCGACTCTTCTCCGGTTCCCGAGAGTTCCCGCCGAGAAAGAAGGCTCATGATGGCTGGGATTTTCATCAACTACCGGACCGGTGACGGAGATGAAGCCGCAGTTGCCATCGACGGCGAACTCCTCAAGGTCTTCGGAAAGAGCCGCGTCTTCCGTGACCGCCGAAACATGGGCGCGGGCACGGACTTCCCGCCGGAGCTGCGCGCGCAGTTGGAGAAGAGCACGGTGCTCCTCGTGCTCATCGGGTCAAAGTGGCTGCGCCTGAAGGAGAAGGGCACCGGAAAGCGCCGGATCGACCTGGCACACGACTTTGTACGGGAGGAGATCCGGACATCCCTGGAACAGCGGAAGCTCGTCATCCCCGTGCTGCTGGATCTGGATTCCGACCTGCCCGGAGCCGACGAACTTCCCGAGGACATCGCCCGGCTCAGCCAACGTCAGGCTGCGCGGGTGAGGGTGCCGTATACGCATATCGATGTGAAGCCGTTGGTCAAGGAACTCCGGCGGCACGTTCCGGCGAAGAAGGACCAGAAGTCCGGTAAAAAGCGGGAAAGCGGCGGCGGAACGTATATCAGGAAGGCGGAGCGATCGGCCATCGCGCAAGGGGATGCCACCTATTACGAGAACGCCCCGGCGGAGCCCGCCAAGTCCCCCAAGCCCGCCAAGTCCTCTGAGTTCGCCAAGGCCACCAAGTCCCCCAAGGCCACCAAGCGGAAAGGCGCATCATGACCGAACCACCGATGCCGGACGGTGAGGACCCTCCGGACTCAGCGGACCTCCCCGGACAGGAGCCGCTCCCCGCCCCGGCGAGCGGCGGCACCGGCTCCACCGACTCCACCTACAAGAACGAGGCGATGGCGGCCGAGGACCCGTTCGACGGCGGCCAGGTCGACTTCGCCGAGCACCGGGCGGCCCGTGAGCACAGCCTGCTGAAGGCCAGGCGGAGCGCGGTCAGCACCGGCAAGCACGGCAGAGCCTTCTACGTGGAGAACTACCACGGCGAGTCCGCCCCGCCCTCCTCCGAGGTCTGGGCGATCCCCTTCGAGGCGGACGCCCTCCTCGGCGTCCACGAGAAGGTCGCCGGCCATGCCGACATGGCCCTGAGCCTCAAGGAGCACCGCCTCGTGGTCCTTCAGGGGCCGCCCGGCACCGGCCGCTACGCGACGGCCGCCACCCTGCTGGCCGCGTTCTGCGCCCGGTACGCGCTGCACACCCTGCACCGTGACGAGGGTGACGTCCTGCAAGGCGCGTACGAGCAGGCGGAGACGTTGCTCGGTGAGGGCCGGGGGTACGTGGTGGACGTCGGGGCGCAGCCGTACGGCGTCCGTACGCTGGAGACGCTCGCCCGGCGCGCCACGCTCGCGGGGGCGTACGTCGTCGTCATCGGCGAGCTGGCCCCCTACGGGACCGACTGGCCCCAGCACCTGGTGTTCGAGCACGGGCGCCCCGATCTCTCCGCCGTGCTGGAGGCGCATCTGCGGGCCCTGCTGGCCACCCACCGCGGCCACTGCACCGTCGGCCGGGGGTGCCGTCCGGCCGACGTGGAGGCGTACATCGCGCGGCTGGCGGGCGAGCGGCGGATCGAGCGGGCGCTGGGCATGGCGGCCTCCGTGGCGGAGGTCGTACGGCTGGCACGGAAGCTCGCCGGGCACATCCACTCCGACGAAGCCGACATCGCCGGGGCCATCGGTGAGTGGCGTGACCGACTGCCGCTGCTCGCACGGCAGTTGCTCAGCCCGGGTAACGCCTCCGACCCCGATGCGCTGCTGGACCCGCACCGGCAGGCGATCCGGATCGCGTACGCCTGCTTCCACGGCCATCCACTGGCGGACGTCATCGAGACGGGCAACCTGCTGAGCGGTACGGTGCTGCCGCGCTTCGAGACCCGGGACACGGAACCCGTGAACCTCGTCTTCGCCCGGGAGATGGACCGCCTCGTCCCGCGCGAGATGCGGGCGCCCGAGACCTGGGCGACGACCGTACGCGCCGACGGTCCGCGCCGGGCCGCGCTGGTGAACCCGGAGCTGCTGCCCGCCCTGCTGGAGGTCGCCTGGCACAGCTACGGCGACCTCCAGAAGCCGCTGCTGCGATGGCTGGAGGCGATCGTCTCCAGGAACACCACCAGAAAGTCCCGTGTCCCCGAACGGATCAGGGTCCGCGTGGCCGAGATCGTCGGCATCCTCATGCGGTTCGACTTCGACTTCGTCTACCGAGAGACGGTCCACCCCTGGGCCGTCGGCCGTTCGTCGGTGCACCAGCAGTGCGCCGCCCTGGCGCTGGAGATGGCCGCCTCGCAGGAGGCCCTGTCCCGGCGGGTGGCCTCGCGCCTCAAGAACTGGACGGGGGGCCACAACCAGGGGCTGCACAACAGCGCCGCCCGTACGTACGGGACCACCGTGGGGCTCCAGGACCTGCCGGTCGCCCTGCGGGAACTCCGCCGGCTGGGCACCAAGCCCCAGCTGGCGTCCAGCAACGCGGTCGCCTTCTCCATGGCCTCGCTCTTCCTGGAAGGGCCGGTGGACCCGGTCGCCGACGAGCTGGACGCCTGGATCACCTCGGCGGACGACTACCTGCCGCAGCACGCGGTCCGCTCGATGCTCGCGCTGGGCCGGTTCACCGTACGTACTCCCCGGCGCGGCAGACCGGCGCTCGCGGAGCTCGCGCTGGCCGACGAGCGCCGTCGGCACCTGCTGGTGAGCCTGCTGCGCCGGGCCCTGACCACGCAGGAGACATCGGCCCGCACCTGGACGCTTCTGGAGCGGTGGCTGACGGGCGCGGAGGGCGACGAGGGCCTTGAGCGGCTGTTCGAGGAGATCGTCCCCCGGGTCCTCCATGGGCCGCTGCGCGGACGGGCCCTGTTCCACCTGGGGCTGTGGCGTCTGCGGCGGCCGGAATCCGCGGTCCTGCGAACCATCCAGCGGTCCATCACGCTCGGCAGCGCCGGGCCCGGAGAGAGGAAGTAGCCATGGCCGTACGAAAAGGCCTCTTTGCCAGTATCCGTGACTGGTGGCGGGGAGACCCCGGCGCCGCGGAGGGGGAACGCCCCACCCGGACTCGGGCGCCCGGGCCCCCGGCGCCTGACGCCCTGCCCAGTACGTTCGTGGAACCCGTACGGGACGAGGCGATAGCCGAACTGCCCCTCCACGGTGTGCCGATGACGGTGGCCGCGCGGGACGATGTGTTCGAGTTCCACTTGACCCCGCACTTCCGCTGGCGCAGTACGGAGATGTCGTTCGAGGAGCTGGGAGAACGGGCGGCGGCCCTGGAGGAGCCGGCCCGCCGCGAACTGCTCCGGCGGGCCTGGGGCATCGCCCGCTCCTACGACCCGGCCGACCCGGTCGCGGCGGAGGAGGCCATCAACCGCAGGCTCGGCGAGGCGTGGTGCTACACCGAGGACAAGGGCGTGATCAGCTGCCGGGCCTCCGTCCGGGTGCGGAGCGATCCCGCGCTGCGGGACCACGTACGGCCGTTCCGGCTGACCGAGCTGCGGATGAGGGAGGAGCACCGGCTCGGTGAGCTCAAGGCCCAGCACGCGGCGGCCCTCACGGAGATCTGGATCGACGTGGTCACCACGCTGGAGATGACCGACGAACCGGGCGCGGTGGAACGGCAGTTCCTGGCTCCCTTCGTCGCCCCGCTCGCCGACCGCGACTTCGCCGCCACGATGAAGGCGCTGCGCGAGACCCGGCGCACCGGAACCGAGGCGCTGGCCCGGGTGCTCGGCCAGGCGGCCAAGGAGCACGACCAGGTGGGGCTGTACGAGTTCGCCAACGCCTACGACAAGGCCCTCAGCAGCTTCTGCAAGCAGATGGGCGTCTCGCCGTTCGCGTGGGCGATCTCGGAGACGGCAGGGGCGGGGGAGGCGGAGGCGGAGGCCGGTTCGGGATCGGGGTCTGGTTCCGCTTCCGGTACGGGCTCCGGCTCGGGTTCTGCTTCCGGTTCCGGTTCCGGTACGGGCTCCGGTTCCGCTTCCGGCTCCGGCTCGGAAGGGGCCTCCCAGTGAGGGCCCCCGGAGCGGCCCGACGCCTGGCCCCCGTTCTCGTGGTCGCGCTCCTGTCCGCGGGCCTCACGTCCTGTGGCGGGAAGACGCCTTCCGCCGGGAAGTGCGACTGGATGGAGAAGACATCCCCGGGCCGCTCCCACACGGTGATCCTCGCGGACGTCTCGGCGTCCCTGCGCGGTGCGACGGCGGCCGACCGGGGCCGGGACCACACCAAGGCCGTCACCCCGTATCTGGAGAAGGCGGTGCAGGCCAGGAACACCGTCTCGCTGGGGGCCTTCGGCGGCGGGGGAGACGTCGAGTGGCCCGCCCTGAGGCTGTCGACCGACTGGATCTGGAAGAACGACAACCCGGGCAACCGGGACCGGCGCAAGGAGGACGCCCCCGGCTGCCTGGAGAAGCGCCTGTCCCGGGCGCAGCAGACGGTCCCCGGGAGCGGCGGTACCGACATCCTCGCCGCCATCCGGTCGGCCGCCGCCGTCCTGGACGAGGACTCCGGACGCGAGGACTCCGGAAACAGCGACTCCGGAAACAGCGACTCCGGAAACGGGGACGGATCGGGGGTCAACGAGCTGATCGTCCTCACCGACGGCCTCTCCACCGCGGGCTGCGCCGACCTGCGCCCCTCACGGTTCGACGACGACAAGGAGATCGACGCCTTCGCCAACGTCTGCCGTGCCGCCGCCGAGCTGGCGGAGGAGTCGCTGGCGGGTGTGCGGGTCACCTTCGTGGGTCTGGGCCGTACGGCAGGCGCCCAGCCCGCCCCCACCCCGGCCCAGGCGAGCTGGCTGAACCGGCTCTGGCTCCGCCTGTGCGCGGAGACCCACCCGAAGCCGGCGGGGGCCGAGGACTGCCGTGCCGTCGACACCCCCGTACCCGAAACGCTGCGCCGGGCGTCCCAACCGAAGCCGCCCGTGGACCCGGTGGTCCGTTTCGGTGCGGGGCACGCACGGACGTACCCGATCCCCGGGGCCGCGCTGTTCGACCCGGACTCCGCGGTGATCAGGGAGCAGGGCATGGAGAGGGTCACCGAGATCGCGGTGGAGGTGCGGAACAGCCCCGGGGCGGAGGTGCAGGTGCTCGGCTACGTCGATCCACGCGGCGGGTCCGGGAACAACCTGCTGCTCTCCCAGCAGCGGGCGGACGCCGTCGCGGAGGTGCTGACGGCCCACGGGGTGCCCGGTGTGACGGCGTACGGACGCGGGCTGGCCGGCGCCTGCCCCGAGCCGGTCGCCGGGAGCGGCACCCGCAACGCGGACGAGGCACTTCAGTGCGACCGCCGGGTCGACATCGTGGTGACGAAGTAACAGGTGACGAACGGGGAGGCGGTAGCGGTTCATGAGCGTCAATGGGGAGACAGCACCGAACGACACGCGGCCGAACGGCGCGCGCTATCAGGCGGCGAAGCCCTGCGGCCGTGAGTTTCTGACGCTGTCCGTCCGGGGGAGCGGCGATCCGTTCACCGGAACCGGCACCGAGCCCGCCGGGCCGGCCGGGCGGCTGGTCGACCGGACGGACAGCAGGGAACGCGCGGTGCTGATGCGGGCGTTCAGGACCGCCAACACCCAACTGGCCGAGGCTCAGGCGGAGCTCGGCGCCACTGCCGCGAAGGTGCTCGGCTCCGCCGAGCGGGTCCGTGGCGGGATCGAGGCCGTGGAACGCTTCACCATGGGCCGGTCACCGGCCCGGGCCCGCCGGAGCGCCCGGCGGCTGGAGCGCGAGCACGCCACGGACGGCCCCGAGGATCTGAGACGGTCCCCCGTCCTGTGGCGGTGGGTGCTCGGGTTGAGCCTGCTGGCCAGTGCGGTGTTCGAGGCCGCTTTCATCGCGAAGATCGTGCAGGAGGTCGTACTCGCCGGAGAGGGCTCACTGGAGTGGTATCTCGCCTATCTGCCGGGCGTCGGGATCACCGTGTGCCTGCTGGCGGCGGGCACTCTGCTCGCGGACTCCGTGTTCCGGTTCAGGACGCGTGCGGACCGGAAGCCGGAGCGACGGCGTACCGGCCTTCGCACCGCCGTACGCGATCGGTGGAGGCGTGAGGAGCCGCTGACCGAGAAGCGGGCGGACTCGGATCTGCCCTGGCCGAACATGACGGTTCCGGTCCTGCTGACGGCCGGCATCCTGGGAATGGTGGCGGTGTGGGCCTACCTGCGGACCACCTACTCCGCCGATGACCACCCCCACCTGGAGGCCTACCGCCCGGCCGTGGTGGTGCTCCTCCTCACGCTCAGCGCCTCCGCGATCATGGCCAAGATCCTGGCCCACAACCCGTACGCGGACCGGGCCCGGGAGGTCCGGAAGGCCACGGAGAAGACGGAGAGGTCCGCGGGGTCCGTGCTGGAGGCCGCCCGGAAGGAGCTGGCCCTGCACGTCACACCCTGGTCCTCGCTGCGGTCCGCGATGGTGGTCGCGGAGGACCGGGCCCGCCGCACGCTCGACGACGCCTGCATCGCCCTGGTGGAGGAGCGGGCCAGGACGGGGGCGGCGGGCGGCTTCGACTTCCCGCTGGGCATGACGGTCTGGCCGTACCCGGAGGAGGACGAGCGGTCGGGCCTCCCGCCGGCCGACACCTCACCGCGTCTCCGGCTGGAACTGCTCGACGAGATCAGGGAGGTGCTGAACGCCCACGCCCCGTCGAAGCTGCACGACCGCCTCGAAGAGGTGGCCGCGCGGCTGAACAGCCAGTGGGAGACCGAAGACGACACCGCCGTACGGGAGTCGGACGTACAGGAGTCGGGCGTACAGGAGTCAGACGTACGGGAGTCGGGCGTACGGGAGACCGACGTACGGGAGTCGGGCGTACGGGAGACCGACGTGGCCGAGGGCTCCGCGTGAGCGCGCTCCTCGGGGAGGAGCGGGTCAAGCATCTGGAGTTCCTGCAGCACACCATCGCCCGGCTCGGGACCAACTCCTTCCTGATCAAGGGCTGGAGCATGACGCTGAGCGGAGCGCTCGTCGCCGTTTCGAGCAGTAGGCCGACCTGGACGGTGGTGGTGGCCGCGCTGATGATGACCGCGGGCTTCTGGCTGCTGGACAGCTTCTACCTCGGACAGGAACGGCTCTTCCGCTCCCTCTACGAACGCGCGTCCGCTCCCACCGCCGAGGGCCCTGTGCCCCTCTTCACCATGGACGCCGAGCGTCATGGGACCCCGGTGGCCTGGCGGGCGGTGGCGCTGTCCCGGACGATGCTGCTGTTCCACGGGATCCTGGCCCTGATCGACCTGCTGGTGGCCGCCTCGCTGGTGGGGGGCTGGTAGGGCCCTCTCACGCCCCGGCGGGGAGGGCGCCGGGCCCCTGGTGTGCATGTGGAGTTCACCGTACGAACCCGATCCGGCAACCGAGCCCTTCACGGAGATCGGCACGGTGTGTCCTGGCCCGTCGAACAGAACACCAGTGCCGCCGGCCACTTCCGCTGCCGAGCCGCTGTCAGGAGCCTGCCGCCACGATGGACAAGCCACTCCCCGGACAGGCCACCCTCGCCGCCTCCGCCTCCGCCTCCGCCTCCGCCAGCCGTGCGGGCGGGGCGGACCGGGCCAGGAACCCGTGGTGGGACAACGCCCGGTTCCTCTCCGCCACGCTGATCGTGATCCTGCACACCGGCGGCAGCATCATGGCGCGAGAGGACGCGCTCCACTCCTTCCACATTGCCAGCTGGGCCTTCCGGGTGCCCGCCTTCGTCATGCTGGCCGGGGTGTTCAGCAGCGCGGGCCCGCTCGGCCCCCGTTCCCTGCGCACCCTGCTCCAGAGCATCGTGCTGCCCGCCCTCGCGTTCAGCCTGCTCTACTCGCTGGAGAAGTACTGGCTGGGCGACGAGTTCACCGTGCATATCGTCCAACTGCCGTGGACACTCTGGTTCTTGATGTCCCTCTTCTTTTGGCGGCTGCTCCTTCCGCTGGTGGTCCAGCTGCGTCACCCCCTGCTCGTCACCACGGGTGTGGCCCTCGCCGTGGGGTACGTGGACGAGTTCGGGCTGGCCTACTCGGCGAGCCGTACGCTGGTCTACCTGCCGCTGTTCTACCTCGGCTGGCGGATCGGCCAGGGGGGTCTGGGCACCTGGTTCACCAGCCGCTGGAGCCTGTACGCGGCGGTCGCCGGGATCGCCGCCTCCTGCGTCGTGGGGTGGCTCTGGCACAGGGACATCAAGGGCAACTGGCTCTCCATGCGCCACCCCTACTCCGCCGCCGACCCGCTGAGCCTGGAGTGGGCCTGGCTCATCCGGCTGCTGGTGCTGGCCTCGGCCGCGGCCCTGGTGCTCTGCATGCTGCGGCTGATGCCCCGGCGGCGGCTGCCGCTGATCACCACGCTGGGCGCGGGCGGGTTCACGATCTACCTGCTGCACCCGCTGGTCATCCTGCCGTTCCGGGAACTGGGCTGGATAGCGCGGGTGAACACCCCGGTGGAGATCGTCGGCCTGGTGCTGTGCGCGATCCTGCTGACGATGGTGCTCGGCTCCCCGCCCGTACGCCGCCTGGTCCGCCCCCTGACCCGCCCGCCCACCGGCTGGCTCTTCGCCCCGGCCACCCCCGGCCCCCAGCAGCAACGGGACCGGCCCCCCGCCGACGTACCACCGGCACCGCCGCCCGTACAGGAGCCGGAGCCCGTGCGTACGCCGTAACCCGTGCGCACCCCGTAGCTCGTAGCTCGCGCGTACGCCGTAGCCCCCCGACAGTCCCTCCCCGGCGGGCTCCTCGTCACTCCTTCGGGGCGGGGTGTTCCGGCAGGATGAGGCGCAGCGAGGCGCCGGTGAGCGTGGGGTGCGCGGACGCGAAGACCGCCGCGTCCGTCTCGACGGACGGTGTGGCGAAGGCGCGCAGGAACCGCCGGACCCGGTACAGGCCGTTGCCGCGCCCCTCCCCCCGGGACGTCCAGTCGGGCAGGAAGATCCGCCGGCCCTGATGGGCCTCGGCAGGCAGGCCCGGTCCGTTGTCCTGCACCTCGACCAGGACCTCGGGGCTCTCCGACGTCGCCGAGACCTGGATCAGGCCGCCGCCCTCGGCGGCCAGGGCCTCGGCGGCGTTGTCCAGCACCTCGTACAGCACGGCACGCAGGACCGGTTCGGGCACGCCCACCCACGTCCCCGGCGGGCAGCGCAGATCCAGGCGCACCTGCGGGTACTGCTCCTCGCACTGCGCCCCGATCAGACGCAGGACCTGGGCCACCTCCGCGCAGGGCCGGGGCGATGCGGTGGCCAGGTCGTCGGGGGTCTGGGCAAGCAGCTCGGCCGCCGCTTCCGCGGCGATGGACGCCCGTGCGTCGCTCCCGGCGCCCAGGGCCTCGGCCTCCGCATAGCGGGCGTGGGCGGGCACCGTCGCGAAGCGGTTGCGGTGCCAGGCCGTCCACCCGGCGGGAACGGTGTCGTCGCCGGGGGCGGTGACCGGGTGGGCGGGCAGCTCTCCCCGCGCGTGTTCGAGCCGCTCCAGCAGGACCGTCAGCTGTTCCTCGGCGCTCGCGCGCAGGGCCCGGACGACCCCGCTCAGAGGCACGATCACCGAGTCGGTGCCGTTACCGCTGTCCGTGCCGTCAGCGCCATGAACACCGCTCGTGCTCTCCGCGTCCCGTCTGAGCAATCCGCCGGCCACCAGCGTGTCGACGCCCCCCAGCACCTCGGCCCCGGCCCGCTCCCAGGTCGAGCAGATCTCGGCCTGGACACCGATGTCCTCCAGGTCGGCCCGTCCGCTGCCCGCGTCGCAGACCGCCAGCGCCGCCCACCAGGCCGCCTCGGCCGCGGGATCGCCGCAGCGCGTCACGATGTCCTCGCGCAGGGCGTGCACCAGCGCCTCGTCCCGCTGCCAGCCCCCCGTGGCCGCATCCCACAGCCCGGTGGGGGACGCGGTCTCCGCCCGGTGTTCGGCGTACCCCAGCATCACCCGCAGTAGAGCCGGATCCATCCCCGTGCAGTTCTCCATGGCCTGTACGGCGGTGAGGCCGCCGCCCAGTGAGAGGTGGGTGATCCAGCGCAGGGTGCGCCAGGCGGCGTCCGGTTCGGTGCCGAGGATGCCCGCCAGGGCGGGGGCGCTCGCTCCGGTGAGGGCCGTGACGGGCCACTGCCGGGCGATGATGCCGAGCACGGCGGCCGCCCGGTCGTGGGGGAGCACGACGAGACGGAGCAGGTCGCACAGCGACAGTACGGCGGTGGCGCGGCGGTCGGTGTAGGCGGGGGCTTCCAGGCCGGGGCCGACGGCGAGGTGCGGGGCCTGTCCTTCGGCCTGGTCGGGAACGACGGTGGTGCCGGGGCCGCCGACGTACAGGTCGATCCGCCCGGTCGGGTGCAGGCGGGACAGGCCCTCGGTGCCGAACAACCCGTCGAAGAAGGCGAGATGGAAGGGGCTCTCCCTGACCTCCTGGGCCATCGTCCCGCCGCCGGGCGCGCCGAGGAAGCGGCTCAGGGCGTCGGCGAAGGCTTCGGCGGCCCCGGGGGAGGGGTCCCGGGCCAGCCGGTCGTACGTGGCGAGCAGGGTGGTGCCCTGGCTGTCGGCGGCCGCCCAGGAGACGAACTCCGGGGGACGGGGTTTCGTGGGCTCCAGGTGGTAGGCGAGGAACGTCTCCGGAGACCACTCCTCGTTCCACGGAGGCAGCGGGGTGACACCCTCGGGGATGGGCACGCCGAGCGGCTCACGGTTCAGCAGAGAGCCCGCGACCACGAGTTCACCGGCGGCGAGCAGGGCTTTCACCCGCTGCACGATGTGGCGTCCGTTCCGTGCGGCGGGGTCGGCGGTCTGCCGGACCAGCTGCTCCTCCAGCTTCTCGACGATCGGGGCCGCCCGTTCGTCCAGCTCCTCCGCCACCGTGTCCAGCGCGGCGTCGGCATCGTCGGCCCGGGACCGGGCCAGCGCGTCCAGGGTGTCGGCATCGGGCGGGTCGAAGGCCAGTCCGGCGGCGGCCGCGCGCCGTTCCAGGGCGGTGACCCGCTGCCGTACCCCTTCGCAGGCGGCCACCCTGGCTGCCTCCAGCTTCCGGCCCAGGGACTGCTTCTCGTGGCCGTCCAGGTCCGGGCAGTCCCTGAGCGCGTACTCGGCGACGTCGAACTCGCCTCTCTCCAGGAGCTCTTCGCACACCGCCCGGGGCGGTCTGCCGCCGACGTGCGCCAGCACGGCACGGGCGATCACGGCGCTGTCGTACGCCTCGCCGTCCCGGGCGGGCGGCCGTACGAGCGCGACCAGGACGTCCGGGAACCGGAACCGGTCCGGCCACGATTCCAGCAGCCCGCGCTCGACGCCTCCCACCGGCCCGCTCCCGCTCGGCGGACTCCCGCGATCCACCTGGCTCATGCGTCCTCCACCCCGGCCCTCGGCAGCGCCGACAGCTTCTCCAGCAGTGTCCTGGCCGCGAGGCGGGCCGGTCCGCCCAGATCATCCGTCGCGGCGAGCAGCTGGTGCCAGTCGCCGTCCAGGTAGCGGGCGAACTCCCGCTGGTACGTGTTGAGTCCGGGCGACGGGGCGGGGCGGGCGGTGTCGTCCGTGCCGGTCAGGGGCGCTATCGCCCGGGCCTCGGAGAGGAAGTCGGCGACCCGGCGGGCGTACACCATGTGGTGGCGCCACTCGATCTTGCGCAGCCCCAGCTCCCCCGCCAGCTGGTCCATCAGGGCACGGACCTCGCGCTCACTGCGCGGCAGCCCGGCGAGGGCCCGGGGGCCGGGGTCGGCTCCCGGGAGGGTCATCTCTCGGACCCGGGCGAGCAGCCGGCCCGGCTGGAAGAGGGCGCGGTGCAGCTTCTCCCCGTTCTGGAAGGTGAAGTGGTGGCTGACCTGTTCGAAGTCGTCCAGACCGGTGGCCAGCCCGGCCCGCCGGTCGCGGAGCTCGGCCGAGTGTTCCCGGTGCGCCGCCCACACGTTGATGTCGTCCAGGGGCAGCGGGGCCGGTACGGCGCCGAAGCAGGCGAGAGCCGCGCCCGCCAGCCGTAGCCAGGGCTCGGGCAGCCCCTCACCGAGCCCTCCCGGTTCGGTGAGCACCTCGCATGTCTCCTTGCCGGTGCTCCCGCCGTACAGCAGCATCTCGGCGACGGCTCCGACCAGCGCGACCGTGCGGTGCTCCGGCGGGGCCTCGCCCAGTTCGACCGCGCTCTCGTAGAGGCGGTAGCCGAGGGGGCCGTGTTCCAGCGGTACGGCGACGGCGGCCAGCTCCGCGGAGAGCGTCCCGTCGCCACTGCCGAGCAGCGGGGCCAGGGCGTACGCCTCCATGAAGGCGCCCCGTTCCCAGGCGTCGCGCAGCAGCCAGCGTCCCCACTCCTGCCGCTCGGCGCCGCCGTCCGTGGTGCCCAGCAGCAGGGCGGCGGACTCCCGGCGGAGCACGTCCTCGGGCTCCTCCGCGTCCCGGCGGCCGGCCAGCACGGTCCAGGGGTCGTCGCGGACGGGCGTGGCGGCGAGGGCGGGCAGCGGCGGGAGGTACGCGGGCAGCCGGGCGGCGCTGCCGTACCAGTCGGGGATACCCAGCTCCCGGGCGAAGTCGGCGGTGAACCCGGTGCCGACGATGTGCAGAGCCAGCTGGAACGGGGCGGGCCCGCGGGCCGGGTTCACCGCCCTGCTGCCCAGCAGTCGGTGGCTGCCCACCACCACCTCGTGATCGCTGAGCACCGCCCGGGCGCGGGCCTTGTCCCTGCGCAGGGTCTTCTCGGCGTTCAGCCGGGCCAGGAGGGCGGTGTAGGCCGGGTCGGCGCGACGGCTGCCGGTGAGCGGCGGATGCTGGAGGTGGACCACCGCCTCCCGGTCGCGGAGTTCGGTGAGCTGCCGGGCGATCCGGTCCCCGCAGGCTTCGGGCTCGGCCCGGTCGTCGGTGACGGCGAGCCGGTCGGCGGTGGCGGGAATCAGGCGCTTTACCAGGCCGATGTACATGCCGTCCCAGACGGTCCGCACCACGGGGTCGCCCCGGTGGATGTCCTCGACGGCGGTCACGAGGCTCCGCAGCAGCCTGCCCCACCCCGCCGTCCAGCGGGTACGGGCGGCGATGTCGTCGTCGTGCCAGCTCTGCTCGTCCAGTTCCGGCACGGTGAAGGCCCGTCGCCACTGGTCCGGGCGGCTCTCCTCGGCAGCGCGTTCGCGGCGCCCGAAGTCGGCCGGGTCCAGAGCGATGTGCCGGCCGGTCTCCCGGTGCGGGAAGGTACGGCGGGCCCAGCTCAGCAGGTCCGTCACGCACTGGGGCGGTGTGTCACTGCCGTCGGCGGGTTCGACGAGGACCCCTGAGCCGGTGTCCTGCGACAGGACGCTGCGCGAGCCGACGTAGGCGGCCCGGTTGTCGCTGATGATCGCGGAAGCGGCGCTGCGACTGCTGCGGCGCTCCAGCAGAACGTTGTGGCGGTAGCGGGCCTGGAGGTCGAAGAGGGCTGTGGCGACCCGGGGTTCCAGCTTCGCGTTCTCGTGGTCGCCCCAGAGGATGACCAGCCTGACGCCCCGTTTGACGGCGAGCTCCAGGGTGGGCAGCACCGGATGCAGGGCGTCGTAGACAATGTGCGGCAGCGCCAGGACGACCTGGTGCTCGGCCCGCTCGATCAGGTCGCTCACCACCCAGTCCACGCCTCCCTTGGCGGCCACGGGACTGGCCGAGCAGCGGGCGCGGCGGGCCTCCGCGATCTCCTCCACCACCTGGCCGACCCGGGTGCGCAGCGCGTCGTGGCGGGAGGGCACCTCGTCGTCGGGGACGGTGGCCAGCCCCTCGGCCAGCGTCTCCAGTTCCAGGATGAGGGCGCGCAGGCTGTCGGGGCGGAGGTCCTCGGGGTTCTGCTGGGCGACCAGGGCCCGGACGAACCTGCTCTGCGGCCGGTTGTGGACGAGGTCCGTGATCCGGGACTGGAAGAGCTCAAGGCCCCGCCGGCCCCAGCCGGCCGGGACCTCGACGGGGGTCGCGGTGATCATGCCGGTGGCGGGGTCGTGCTTCACCACGGCTTCCACCGTGCGCCAGCGCACCATCTGGAGGGGGCTGAGCACGGGGTTGGCGAAGGAGACGTTCAGGACCCGCTCGCGGACCCCGTGCTTCCGGCGGTCGTTCTCGACGGCCTGCCGTACGGCCCTCAGGAGCTCCGTCTGCGGCAGGTCGTCCTCCGAGATGCCTCGTGCGGGCGGCATTTCGAGGGAACCGTGGGGAGGGTGCTTGGAGCCCTTCTCGGTCAGGACGGTCGCGGTCACCGGGTCGAAGAGGAACGTGCTCGACTTCACCCTGGTGGACACCGCCCGGCTGCTGCCCTGACCGCCGAGGACCGCTTCCGCGGCCTGGGTGCTCTCCAGTGTGTTGGAGGCGAAGTCGACGGCGAGGAACCCTCTGCTCCACAGGCCGTGCACGACGTCCAGCATCAGCCGGTGCGGCAGGGAGAACAGCTCGCCCAGGTCATGGACCGTGCTGCGTTTGCCGGCCACGGCCCTGAGCACGAGCTCCTCCAGGGTCGATGCCCCGGACTCCTTGCCGAGTTCGACCCGGAGGGTGATCACCCGGCAGGGGATGGAGATCATCGTCGTCTCGGTCACCGGACGCCTCCCGCCGTACCGGCCACCGTCCCGGCCGGTCGGCTGATGATCTCTCCGCTCGCCGCGTCGACGACCGTTCCCGCTTTCCGGAAGACCCGGATGATCTTCTGCCACTGGGCTCCGCCGTGCCGTTCGTAGTGGGAAAGATCCCCCACGACCACGAGCAGCTCCTCGGCCCGGGAAAGCATCACGTTCATCACCTCGGGCTGGGCGGTGTGTCCGACGTTCCGCCGGGAGTCCTCGCCGTGGTCGCCACTGCGGACCATGGAGATGATCACCGTGCGCGCCTGGCCGCCCTGGAAGGAGTGGACGGTCCGCACCCGGCCTTCGAGGAAGTCGCTGTCCAGCTCCTCCACCTGGCGGCGGTAGGGGGTCAGGACCGTCAGCTCCGTGGGGTCGCTCCGGTCCTGGAGGCCCAGCTCGCGCACCAGGTTCCGGACCAGGTCGGCCTCTCCGGGGTTCCACCAGAATCCCCGGTCGCCACAGCCTTCGGAGCCGGAGGTGTCGAGCCACACCAGAGGGGCTTCTTTCAGATACGGGGGTTTCTTGAAGCGGTGGAACTTGGCCAGCTGCGGGCCGGGTTGGAGGAAGGTGGCCAGGTGGAGGTCTTCGGGCAGATCCGTGTGGCCGGGTTCCGCGGAGCCCTCGGGTGCCGCGGCGGGGTAGAAGGTGGTGGCGAACGGCAGGGCGATGTCGGGGTGCATACGGAACTGGGTGTCGAGTACGTCGACGGGGTTCGCGCCGTTCGCCGCGTCCCCGGGGGTCCGGCCCTCGAAGAAGCGGCGGAACATGTGGACGAACTTCAGATAGGAGTTACGGTTCTCGTGGTGGAACTCGATCCGCTCGCCCTTGTGGTGGTTGAGGCCGTTCAGGAACGTGTCGATGTCGTCGGCCCGGTGCGGACCGAGTTGCAGGTAGTCGCCGATCAGGGTCCAGCGCACCCCCAGGACGAGAGGCATGACGATCTCGGTGGGCCACGCCTTGGCGGCCTCCTCGATGATCACCCAGTCGAACAGGTCGGTGGGGTCGCGGACGTCGTCGGTGAGGGTGCCCGAGATCGAGCACGTGGCGAGCACGATGTCGGCGCCTGACCTGATGCGCTCGGTCAGCTCCGTCATGTTGGGCCGGGCGACATCGGCCCATTCCTTCATGAGCTTCCGCTCGTCGTCGTCGCGGGCGGCCGCGCAACCGTCGGCGACGCGCTGCTCGATGTGCGCGACCAGGTCCTGGGCGAGGTGTTCGGCGGTGAGCCGCCGCAGGCCGGGCGGCAGTTCGGCAGGGTCTTTGGACGGGGACAGCTCCCTGAGCACCAGGACCGAGCGCTTCTCGATCTTCTCCGTCAGCTCCTTGACGATCTTGTCCCCCAGCTCGTCCAGGGCGCTGTTCGACTGCGCGCTCACCAGCACCCGGGCACCCCGTTCCGTGGCGAGGAAATCCCGGAGCGCCCGGGAGGCCACGGTGCTCTTGCCGGTGCCGGGCGGCCCCTGGAGCGCGTAGAAGGGGTGGAGCCGCAGCATGTCGGAGATGATCTTCGGTGCTCTGCCGTGCAGCTCCTTCTCTCCGGCCACGGCGGTCACCGGCCTGCCCCGGAGCGCGATGGACGAGGGCCGGTGCAGAACGCGCGCCAGGCCCGTTTTGCCGCTGAGCGAGTCGAGGCCACGGGTCTCGCGGTGCAGCTGGATCTCGGTGCCGAGGTCGCTGTGCGGTCGCAGCCAGCCGCGTACGGGAAGGTCGCCCAGGCTGGACGTCCTGCGCACCACGATGGAGTCCGCGTCCAGGCGGTGGTTCTCGACCCGGACCGTCTGGGTGGTGCCCTGCTTGAAGAAGGGGTCGGCGGATCCGGCCTTGCTCCTGCTCTGGGTGAGGTGGTCCGCCACCAGGGAGAGCTTCACCCACTTGTTCTCGAAGAGGAGCTGCTGGACGAAGTCGCCGAGCGGGGGCCTGCGCCGGTAGCGGGGGTCGGCGTACGCCGTCAGCAGCGGATCGCCGTGCAGCCAGGGGAGGTCGCGTTCCTTGTCGTGGACCAGGACCAGCGCGCCGCCCTCTCCTTCCTGGAGGACATAGGGGTACTGCCGGGCCCTGAGGGCGGTGCCCTGGTACTCCAGCATGAAGGCGAACGCGTGCGCCATCTCCTGGAGATCGTTGTCCCGGTCCCCCTGAGGGGCCTTGACCGCATCGGTCAGATCGGTCCAGAGCGGCCGGCCCTCGCGTTCCTTGGCCAGCGACTGGCCGATCCGGAAGGGTACGAGGTCGAACCGGCCGATCCGCCGCCTGGGCCACACCGTCAGAAGGTCGGCGGCATACCGCTTGTCCACGAGGTACTTGATGACCAGCGTGTCGAGGTACGGGTCCGACCGGCGGGCCATCATGTCCTCGTCGAAGAGATGGGCGCAGAACCAGACGGCCTGGTCGCCGATGAGCACCCACTGCGCTTCGGCGAGCGACTGGGGGTCGCCCTTGACGAATCCCTTCGCCCCGCCGGGCCGGTGGATCAGTTCGGCCTCGCGGAGCTCCTCGGCCAGGAAGTTCTGCAGTTCCTGACGGCCCTCCGGGGTGTCGGGCCGGTGGTCGGTCCAGCCCCGGTTCTTATGAATGGTCACCACGGACTGGTCCGGCATGAACGCCACCAGCCGGGGCTTCCGGGCGCCGGTCTCGGGCGCCAGCATGGTGGAGATGGCCGACCAGTGGCGCTGCAGGGCCGCGCTCGCCTCGAAGGAGGAGCTGCGGCTCACCGGCATCCGGTCGAGCATGTCGAGCAGAGCCGTCCGCAGGGGCTGGGGCACCCGGGTGCTGACGCGGAGCTCACGGCGCATCGCTTCGTGCAGGCGGGCCAGCTGCTCCGGCAGCCGGCCGGTCTCGGCGCTCTCCACCGCCGCGCATTCGTCGGGCAGCAGCTCGGTCAGGGAGCCCACGAACAGCTCCCACCCCAGCACGCCCAGCCCGAACACGTCGGTGCTGCCGTGGACCAGGCGGCGGGAGTGGCCGTCGCTCACGACCGCGTGACAGGTCTCCGGCGCCAGGTACGCGAGGTGCTGCGCGCGGCTGATCCCCCGGGGCGGGGTGAGGAACAGGGCACGCGTGGCCTCGCTGTGCTTCTTCCTGGTCTCGGGGCCGCCGACCGAGTGCAGGAGGTTGTTCAGCAGAGCGCTCAGCTCGAAGCGGGTGAGGGAGAGCGTCGCCTGGGCCGGTCTGTCCGCCACCTGGGTGACGCGGATGGCGCCCAGGGTCAGGTTGCGGTGCACGATCCGGGTGCTGTGCATACGGCTGAGGGCATCCACCAGCAGGCCGAACTGCTCGAACGCCGCGACGGGGTAGGCGGTCGCCCACTCCCGTACGGTGGACCACCCCTGCTCGAACAAGAGGGTGCCGGCCACGCGGGTCATGATGAACGCCAGCCGCTTCGTCCGGTCGAACTTGCCGTCCTCGATCTCCGGCAGCGCGGGGTGGCCCAGCATCCGCAGCCGAAGCAGGTTGCGCACCTCGTGCTCCCACAGCTCCCCGACCACCTCGTCGATGCCGGAGAAGAGGGTGACCTCCCGGTCGTCGACGAGATCCTTGTGCCGCAGCCGGAAGCGGACCAGCCGGCCCGCGATGAGGTGCTCGACCTCGCTGATCAGTTCGTACGCGGTGCCGTTGGGCGCGTGCAGCGCCCCGTCGGTCGTGAACAGGTCCTCCAACAGGTCGCTGATGTCCTGGGCCCCCGGTTGGTCAGCCACCGGCTTCCTCCGTCCTCTTGCCGCCCGTGCCCGGCACAGCGGTTCCGATGGCTCCGACGGCGAGGACGAGCACGCCGTCCTTCGTGGCGACTGCCAGCCGTCCGCCGGACAGGGCCGTCAACAGGCGGCACCGCGAGCCCAGCCGGATCCGGTGCACCAGCTGCCAGGCCCCGGACGGACCGTGCCGCCACAGCCCGACGACACCCTCGCGCCCGGCGCTCGCCCACAGCCCCTGGTGCTCGTCGCCCAGAAGCCGCCTCCACCCCTTGACCCGGCGGGTATGGAACCCGCGGACGGCCGGGGGAACGCGACCGTCCGTGGCCTCCTCCTCGGTGGCGTCCGCCATGAGCGGGTGGTCGGGCGGCACTCCGGCGGCCGACTCCTCGCCGTCCGAAGCCCGTAGCACCTTTACGGGGGCCCCGTCCGCCTCGTCCATGAAGACCAGGACCTCCGTGCCGTCGGCCAGGAGATGGCGCCGCATGCCGTCGAACGTGTCCCAGCCCCGCTCACGTACCGCCTCCTCGCCCGCGTCGGCCGCAGGGGCCCAGAAGCACACGCGCGGGTCGCGTACGGCCGCCGTCACGATGACGTGGCCGCCGCTCGGCCCCCGGAGGACGGTGAGGGCGTCGGCCCCGGCGGGTCCTCCCACGTACACCGGGCGGCCGGGACCGGCACCCGGAGCCAGCAGCCGCAGGCCACCGCCGTCCCCGAGCACAGCGGCCTCGCCGCCACCGGACACCGGCAACGCGGCGAGCACCGGGTCGGCATCCTCGGGTGTGCCTGGTGTGCCTGGTGTGCCTGGTGTGGTCGGCGGTACCTCGCCGTCCGTCAGGATCAGGACGGCCCCGCCATCGGGGCAGTCCATACGCCAGAACGCCACCCCGCCGTCTTTCGCGGCGGTGACCAGCCGCACCGTTCCCTTTCCATCCGTGAGCGCGGTGAGCGCGGTGAGCACCTGCCGGGTGGGCAGGGTGGCCAGCTCCGAGGGGGTCTCACCGGTGACGTCCCACAGGGCCAGCTCACCCGACCGGTGGGCCGCCGCGAGCCACTGCCGCCCGTCGGGCCCGGCGACCGGTGCCAGCCCGACCACCTCACCGGAGACGAGGGTGCGCGCCGGCTGTGGCTGCCGCCTGCCCGGGCCGACGAGCGCGAGGTGGCCGGCGTCCCCGGCGACGGCGAACCGCCCGGTCCCGTCCGGCAGGGCCGTGATCACCCGGATGACCTGGGCGGTGGAGACGGTCTGCGGCTCCGGACGGGCGCTGCCGGTGTCCCACAGCTGCACCGTGCAGTCGTCGTGGGCGACGGCGAGCAGGCCGGGCCCGCCGTCCCCTGTCCCGCCATCTCCTCCCCCGGCATTCCCTCCTCTGCCATCCCCGGGCGCGGCATCCCCGGCCTGCTCGTGGTCGCCCTGGGCGGCCAGCGCGCTCACCGGGCTGGTGCGGCCGCGCAGCACGAGGGCGGGCCGGTGGGCGCGCCACGGCTCCCACACCAGCACCGTTCCGTCGAGCGATCCCGTCACCAGCCACGAGGCCGAGGGAAGCGCGGTCACCGCGGACACCGTGCCGTCGGCGCCGCCGAGTTGCAGGTGCAGCGGCACCGGCCGCAGCCGCCCCCAGCACACCTCCCAGGCGGCGTCGGGCCCGGCCGGGTGCCACCGCCCGGTGGCGCGCACTCCGCCGAGCTGACGCAGCCCCGGCCGGTCGGCGGGCAGGGACTCCTCGATGAGATGCGCGGAGACGACCGTACCGAGCACGGGGATCGGCAGGTCGGCGGAGGTGGTCCCGCCGCCCGGCCGGTCGGTCGCCAGAGCCATGGAGGCCAGCGCGGTGGGAGGGAGCCGGTCCAGGACGGCGGGGCGCAGGGCCAGTTCCCGCCAGCCCTCGGTGGAGCAGTCGGCCGCGTACTGGGCGAGCCGGGAGGCGAGGTGGGGGCTGAGCGGCTGCCCGGCGTCGGCCTGGCCCGCCGCGAGGTCCAGCAGCGCGGTGAGCATGCCCAGCCGCTGCTCGTCCGTACTGTCGGCCTGGAGCTGCTCGGTGTAGGTGCGGTGGGCCAGCCGGTACACGCTGCGGCGGTCCTCCCCGTCCAGCAGGACGTAGGCCGCCGCCCGGCTCAGGAACAGCGACAGCTCCCGGTCGCCCATGGACACGCCGGGACCGGCGATGCCCGCCGCCGCATGGGCCCAGATGCCCTCCGCGCGAGGCAGTCCACGGCCCTGCCCGAAGGCGAGGGCCCGCAGGAACGCACCGGCCGTCGGTACGGCGTCGGTGAGGCGGGTGACGGCGGAGCGGAAGAGCCCCGTCCCGTCGCGGCGGAGCAGATGCTCCAGTGCGGTACGGGCCGTGGCGCCGGGTTCCAGCACTTGGGGGCGCTGCTCCAGCTCCTGGATCATCAGGGTGACCTGGAGGAACTGCCAGGATCCGTCGCGTACGTGCTCGTGGACGGCTTTCCGTACCGTACGGACGACGGTTTCCCGCCACACGGGGTCCTGCGCCGGCTGCTTGCGCAGGATGCGCCGTACATGGCCGGCCGCGTGGTCGGCGGCGCCTTCCGGGTCGGGGGCGAGCGGGTGGATCCGGGCGCGGCCGGTGGTGGAGCCCAGCACCGTCGACAGCTCGCCCTCGTCACCGGGTGCTCCGGCACCGTACGCGGAGGTGCGTGTGCCGATGAGCAGCCGGACACCGGGGATGTCCGTCAGGTCCCGGAGGAGAGAGGCGGCCTCGATCGGGTCACGGGCCTCGTCGAGGGCGTCGGCGACCACGAGGGTGCGGTCCGGTGCGGCAGCGGCGGAGAGCGCGGTGAGCCGGCTGCGCACCCGGTCGAGGAGATCGTCGGCCCGAGAGCCCACGGTGTCCTCGCCGGGGGGAATGGTGGGGCGGCCGTCCGCGTCGGCGGGGTGGTCGCCCGGGCGCTCGGCGGGGCGGCTGTGCTCGTCGGCCGGGGGTTCGGCGGGGTTGTCGCCCGCGTCGCCCGAGGGAACGGGGAGGCGGTCGTGCTCGTCGCCCGGGGGCTCGGTGAGGCGGTCGTGCTCGTCGGCCGGTGGCCCGGGGGTGGCCGTTTCCGGCGGGGCCGTGCCGAGTGCGTCGGCGAGTTGCCGTACGACGTCGTCCGCGGTGCTGCCGGTGAGGCGCAGCACCGCGGCGACCCGGATGCCCCCGGGGGCGTCGCCCTCCGCCTCCCGTAACCGGCGCAGGAACTCGCCGAGCAGCGCAGACTTCCCGGTGCCGGGCGGGCCCGTCACGGCGAGGAGGGGCGGTGCGTCGGGGTCGGTGCACCAGGTGGAGATCGCGGCCAGGTCGGCGGCCCGTCCGGTGAACTCCGGTGCCTGCTCCAGGAATCCGCCGCCCGTACCGCTCGGCGGCGATGGCCGGGGTGCCGTCGGGCTGCCGTCGAACTCCCGCTGGAGCCTCAGCTGTTCGGCGACGGTGGTGGCACCGGGCAGCGGTACGCGGTCGCGCAGCCGGAGCTTCAGGTCGAGGGAGGCCTGCCTGCCCAGCAGCTCGGCGTGGTGGCCGCCGTCCTGGAAGTGGTCCTGGAGATCGCGCAGGGTGAAGACCTCGTCCCGGAAGGTCTTCTGCTGGATCCACTCCTCCAGGGCGCCGCGGAACGTCCCCAGATACCCCTGGGCGTTCGGCTTCCCCGTGGCCACGAGCAGGAGGGAACAGGCGCTGGGATTGCTGGAACCCGTGAACCTCCTCTGTACGTCCTCGGCGAAGTTGGCCGAGTTGCAGGCTTCGATGACGACGATCGCCCAGTGGCCCTCCTCCGTGTCGCGCTTCTGCTGCTCGGTGAAGATGTAGTGGGCGAGCAGGTCGGGGGTCATCCGCGCGTTCCCCGTACGCTCCCCGGCTCCGGGGACGAGGAGGGTGGGGCCCATGGCGCCCTGGACACCGTGGCCGAACCAAAGCAGGGCCGAAGGGCGGCCCGCGCGGACGCCCCGCTCCCCGGCCCAGCGGGCCAGCTCCTCATCCACCTCGCCGAGCGACCGCAGGGCCCGCCGGCCACCGCTGTCCGCCCCGCCGGGCTCCTCCGGTACGGGGAGGGCGGGCACGGGGTGCCCGCCGAACCGCTGGAGCACGGCGGCGGCCAGCTCGGCCTCGGCCGCCGTGTCCACGTCGTCGAAACCGATGACGGGCCCCATGGGGAGGGCATACACGTCGAACACCCCGGCGACCTCCGACGCGTCATAGAGGACGTCGACCACGGGTGGATCGACCTCGGCCAGGGGTGGGGCGACGTCGGCCACGGGCGGGGCGGCGTCGCCTCCGTAGGCGTGGTCGTCCGCACCCCCTCCGCCCCCGTCGTACGGGCCCGGGGCCGAGGCCGGGGTCCGGGGCTGGGGCACCTCCGGAACCAGTTCGGTGGTCATGGGGTCAGCCCTGCTGTTCCGCCGCCAGTACGGGGACGAGTCTGCGGACCGGCTCGGCCCCGCCCACCACCTCCACCTCGTAGAGACCGGCCCGGCCGGGGTGGAAGGTCGCGGCCAGGGCGTCCGGCCTCCCGGGCACCGGCTTCGCGGCGAGGTGGTGGACCTCGTCGAGCCCGCTCACCTCACGGACCACGAACGTCAGGTCCGCACCGGGGCCGGCCCCGTTCACCTCGACGCTGAACGGCGTGTGCGGCTCGACCCATTCCGGGGTGTGCAGCTCGAACTCGCCCGCACCGAGCAGGTCGCCCAGCTCGTCGGGGTGACGGAGCCCGCGCAGCAAGCCGCGGGCCATGTCGATGACGCTCTCGCTGCGGATGAGGGCGCCGTGCTCCTGGTGGACGGGGATGGGTCGGGCGTCGGAGCCCGGCAGATGTGCGGCGAACTGGTAGACGGTGCCGTCGCCCTTGCGGTCCTCGCGCCGGGGCCTTCCCCGGTCGTCCAGGAGCACCCTGCCCCCGTCCCGTACGAACATGTACCGCTGGGCGAGGGCGGCACCGTCGTCCAGCCGGTAGCTCTGCCAGGTCCGCTGCCCCATGCCGACCACCATGACGTGCTCCGGCAGCAGGGTGGACCGTCGGCTCGACCGCCAGTCCACGGTGGCCTGGGCCAGGTCGCGCCGGCCGCCCAGCGCCACGATGTCCTCGACGTCCGGCACCCGCATGTCGGCGCCTTCCTCGCAGGCCCGGTAGCCGGGGAGCAGGTCGTACAGCCCCGGCATGGTCGGGGTCACTTCCTGGAGCACCGTGGGCGGCAGGAGCAGCGGGGCGCCCTTGCCGGAGTTGAGCATCACGGCGGCCTTCACCGAGCCGCCGAAGGGGGTGCCGACGGTCATCACCGCACGGACGTCGTCGCGCAGGTCGCCGCGGTGCAGGGCTTCGCGGGCGAGCAGCCCGCCCATGGAGTGGGCGACGAACAACAGCCGCGCCGGTCCTGCCTCGGGGTGCCGGAAGCGGTAGTGCCTGTGTGCGGCGTGGTCGCGCCAGGCGTCGAGATGCCTGCGGGCCGCACGGGCGAGCAGGGCGCCGTTGTGCTCGACGGACAGCCGCCAGTCGTACGGGAAGGCGGAGACCGCGGCCCGGTCGAGCGCGGTACGCCGCAGCTGGGAGATCACCTCGTTGTACGGCTGGGCGGCGCCGAGCCCCGGCATCCAGTCGGCCACATTGAGGACACCGGTCGCCTCGACCCGGCCACTCTCCCCGGCCCGCTCGGCCTCGGTGACGGCGAGGCGCCGCAACCGCCGGGCGTGGGTGCGGGCGGAGTACTGGAACAGCCCCTTGACCCCCCACAACGGCGTGCCGGTCTCGACCTCGCGGAGCTTGCTGCCCATGATGCCGGGCACGACCATCACCGCGTCATGAAGCTGCCGTTCGGGTGCACGTAACCTGCTCATACCTTCGCCCCCCAGCGTTACCGATCGACACGTCCTGCCCCACCCAGCGGCGATCGGGGCCAGGACGTTAACACAGCCGGGTGCACCCCAAACTGGTTTTGATGGGAAATTTCGTCCAGGTGCACATACCGGCCAACGAGCAGCGGAGCCGGATCAGTTCCCAGCAGGACGCGCCACCCAACGACGCCGATGCGCGAGACCGGATTCCCGTGGGGGCCGGACGGGAACCGCCGACGTCCCATCCACGCACGCAAACGGCCCCGGACGAGGAGCCCGAGGCCGAACAGAAGCCCTCCCTGGAGGAGAAACCCCAGGTCAGATCAGTAATGCGCTGTGCCCCCGGCAGGATTCGAACCTGCGACACCCGCTTTAGGAGAGCGGTGCTCTATCCCCTGAGCTACGAAGGCGGGGATCTGCCCGGAAATGTGTCGAAAAGGCGCCATGAATGGAGTCGGTTTTGACACGTTCTGGACAGGCTGGTGATCGACCGGTGAGGGTCTGCTCGCCGCCGCCAGTGTAGCGGGTGGCGTGCTGGACGTAGGGGGTGGCTGGCTGGGGGACTCGCCCGGGGGTCAGGTGTGGCCGAGGTGGATCAACAGGGTTTCCTCGGCAAGCACCTGGTCCGCGTCGGTCAGCTCGTCCCGGCCCTGCTGTACGCGTACGTGATGGATCGCCCGGGCCTCGGCCGCGCACAACGTAGGCCGCGCACAACGTCGGCCGTCAGGACCTCGTCGACGACCGGGATCAGTCGGCCGACTCGACGGCCTCGCGTTCCCCGACCGGCGCGGCCAGCTCCGGCGCGTAGAGGGTCGCCAACGGCTCAGGGCCCGCGTACCGGCGGCAGGGGCACCGCTGGGCCTCGTCTGCCCCCGCCGACGAGGCCGGGACGGAGGCGTAGCACAGGGCGTCACGCGCATCGTGGTACGCAAGGTGATGCCCGCACCCGCACACCGGCTCCGGGCCGCTCAACGCCCGCGCCTTCGCCTTGCGCCGCTCGGCGGTCGCCTTCTTCAGCCGGTCGTACACGCCCCCTGCCACGTAGCCGCTCGCGAGAATGATCAGCGCGATCTCGAACCCCGTCAATGCTCCCCCTGTGGTGATCCGGCTTCTGTACGGGCCGTTCGGTGATCCTCGCATGCCGGTGGAGAGAAGTACCCGGAGCGGGGGTATCCGAACGGGTCTTCACCGTGGCGACCGCCTCGATGACGCTGTGCGCGGGGAAGGACCCCGCGGCGGTAGGCGGGCGGGGACGCGAAAGCGCCTTCGTGGGCCCGGGCTATATCCATCCGCGTCGGACGGCTTCGGCGCCCGCCTGGAACCGGCTCTGGGCGTCCAGCCTCTTCATCAGGTCCGACATGACACGGCGGACCGTCCGGATGGAGACCCCGAGCTTGCGCGAAATGCCCTCGTCCGTCAGGCCTTCCTCCAGCATCTTGAGCAGGGCCAGATCCCGCTCGCTGGGGCCGTCCAGGTCGGGGGCTGCGCTCTCTCCCAGGGGTGTGGCGCGGTCCCAGATGAGATCGAAGAGCTCGTTGAGGGCGGCGACCACGCTCTTCAGATGGATGACATAGGCGCCGGCCTGGCTTGAGTCCTGGTCCAGAGGGAGGACCGCGGCGGAACGGTCGCAGAGGATCAGCCGCATGGGAAGCGAAGGCAGGGTGCGCGTTCGGCCTCCCAGGGAAGAGAACCATGAGGCGTACTCGACTGTGGCCTGGTCGTTGCGCACGCTGTCCAGGTAGACGGTCTGCATGTGAACGCCCCGGGCGAGGGTCTGCTCGTCCAGAGGCTTGCAGGCGTCGAGTGCTGCCGTGCTCAGGGCTCCGCCGGGCATGAAGGCCCGCACCGACGAGCTGGCTTTCTGGGATATTTCGTGCAGCCGGATGCGTACGGCATCCACGCCGTCCAGGCGTTCCACGCCCTCGCTGCCGGCCTGGAATCTGAGGGATGCGTAGTCCGAGGCCAGCGTGGCGAGGGTGGCGCGGTCGCGGGACAGCCGGGCACGCTGCTCGTCGATCTCGGCCTCGATCCGCTGGAGCAGCGGGGCGATGCCGATCTCAGGGCTTACCGGTATGAAGGACTCGGCTCCCGCCGCAGAGTGCAGTAGGGACAACTCGGTCAGCCGGTCGAGTGCCGCCCGGACACCCGTCTCGGTGAGCCCTGTCTGCCGCGCTATATCGGTCAAGTCCCAGTTGGGGCACAGCAGAAGCGCACGGTAAACATCATGTTCCCGTCGTGTGAGACCGAGACTTTCGAGCACTGTTCCCCCATGATCAGTTCATGGTTGAAGCAGTTGGTCCGTCATCCTCAACCACGAGATGCGGATCATAACCCGAGCATCGGATTACTTGGCCTCTACAGCCTGTGCGATGGTGATCACACACCCTTCGGCGACCCGATAGCGTCCGTGGACGGACGTACCTCCCAGTTCGAAGCAAAAGCTGTCGAGGGCGGGATCGAATGTCATTTCTGCCTCCAGGAAATCCCGGAAGCGCCCGGTGAGCGGGTACAGAACTTTGTACGCGCTTTCTTTGGCGCTGAAGATGATCTTTGCTGAGGGTGTCCCGGATGGCAGGTCTTTCAGCCGGCTCAGCTCGGCAGTCGTGCACACGAGGGGGACGATCTCGTCGGGCAGATCTTCCGCGGTCTCCAGATCGATCCCGATGCCGGGCACATGGCCGGACCAAGCCACCGCCGCGGCACAGTACCCCGCGGCGTGAGTGATGCTTCCGACGACGCCCGAGGGCCACAGGGGGCATCTGCCAGGGCCGGACGCGACAGCGACGGGGGCGATACCCAGGCCACGCAGTGCGAGGCGGGCGCTGTGGCGCCCCACGGTGAATTCCCGCCGTCGCTGGGGCCCGGCATTGCGTACCACGTGCTCTTCCTCGGGGAAGAGCGGCGGAACTCCGGTGCTGTCCATGGACAGCACGGCTGTGGACACCCCTGGCGGGGCGAGCTCGGAGAGGTGGCGTTCGACGCGGAAGGCGTCATGGCCGTACCGGGCGGTTCGGCTCAATCCCATGCCCAGTTGTTCAGAACGGCCGAAGGCTTCACTCCCGCGACAGCGGTGGCGGTGGGTGCTGTTTCGTGGGACGCGTAAATCCTGACGGATGAAGGATCGGCATCCCAGGCCTGGGATGCCGGGATCAGGGGGGCGGCGACGAGGAGCGCGATGGACGCTGTCCTGAGGAACGCCTTCTTGGGGAATTTCATTTCACGCCTCTTGGGGATGACACTGCGTTCGGTTCCTTGTTCGGGCCGAACCGGCGAGCGGTGAGGAGGGCATCCGCGAGGGAATCCCCCGCTGTGCGAACCGGTTCGGGTTCCTCCGATCCTGATCGCTTTACAAGGTTGTTGCCAGCCAAATGCGGTGGCCGACAGGTGTCATGGCACCGGGCGGCCATGATCAGTCGGGGCCCGGTGTCAGCGTCGTCCCGGTGGCGGAGACGCCGAGGTAGAGGTCGCCGGCGCAGGAGGCGAGGCGCCAACTGGCCAGCCAGGGCCCCTCCAGCCAGTGTGACCAGGCGGTATGAGCCAGCCTCTCGGCGGCCAGCAGGTTCTCCGTGACCACGAATGTCATCGCCGCGACGTGGGGCGGCACGGCTCTGAGGGTGACGTGAGCGATTCCGGGCTGGGGTGTCTCCTCGATCCGGCCGGATATGTGGAGAAGTGGATTCCGGATGTCCGCGGGGGGCGGTTCACCGGGAATCAGCAGGACTTTGATGGCGTACACGGCAGCACCCTAGGCGGCGGCCCCGGACACCGGGCGACGTCATGCCGTGGCCGTCCGGTGTCATGGCCGGGAGCGGCCATCGGATTCGCTTTCACCGGCGAGATCCAGTCACATAATCGATCTGTGACGTGATGGCGGCCCCATCGGCCCCCGCGTCAGTCGGACCTGTTCAAAGCCAATTACCGGTAGCACGCCTGTGAACGGCGTCCCGGAGGCAGGACCTCGATCTCCTGCCGCCTTCGAGACTGGGTGGGGAAATGTCGCTGCGCGGCGATCACATCGCTATTGTCGGAATGGCCGCAAGGTTCCCGGGTGCCACTTCCGTGGACGAGTTCTGGAAGAACCTCTGCGAGGGGACCGAGTCCGTCGAGTGGCGCACGGCGGATGAACTCGATGAGATGGGGGTCGACGAGAGTGAATACGCATCCGACAGCTATGTCACCGCCTCCTACACGGCCGCCGAACTCGATGGCTTCGACCCGGGGTTCTTCGGTCTGACCCAGCGCGAGGCGGAGATCAAGGACCCGCAGCACCGCCTCTTCCTGGAGCTTTCCAACACGGCGCTCGAACACGCCGGTTACGACTTCCGGCGCATGTCCCGGCGTGTCGGCGTCTTCGGAGGTACTGCCAACAGCACCTATCGCGAGGACTATGTCTTCCGGAATACCGCCATCATGCGTGCGACCGGCGGAATGAGTGTCAGCGTCGGCAACTACCCCGACTACGTGGCCCCGCTCGTCTCGTACAAGTTCGGTTTCCTCGGCCCCAGCATCTCGGTCTACACCGCGTGCTCCACCTCGCTCGTGGCCGTCCACCTGGCCGCGCAGAGCCTGCGCAACGGCGAGTGCGAGGTCGCCCTCGCCGGCGGCGCCCAGGTGGACATGCCCCTGGGGGCCGGCTATGCCCACGTCGACGGCAGCATCTACTCCGCGGACGGTCATGTGCGCCCGTTCGACGCCGGAGCCAGCGGCACCATCTTCTCCAACGGCGGCGGTGTCGTCGTCCTCAAGCTCCTTGAGGACGCCCTCCGCGACGGCGACACCGTCCACGCCGTCATCCGCGGCTCCGCCGTGAACAACGACGGCGACGACCGGGCCGGATTCACCGCACCCGGAGCTCACGGCCAGACCGAACTGATCCTCGACGCCCTCAGCGACGCCGAGGTCGACCCGCGCTCGATCGGCTACCTGGAGGCGCACGGCACGGGCACGGTCGTCGGCGACCCCATCGAGATCAGCGCGATCAGCGAAGCCTATTCCCGCCACACCCAGGAGCGCGGCTACTGCGCACTCGCCTCCCTGAAGGGCAACGTCGGCCACCTCGGCCCGGCCGCCGGCATCGCCAGCCTCATCAAGGCGGCGTACGCGCTGCGTGAGGGCGTCATCCCCGCCAGCATCAACTGCGCGGAGCTCAACCCGGCGCTCGAACTGGAGAAGACCCCCTTCCGGCTCCAGCGGGAGACCACGCCCTGGGAAGCGGACGGCACTCCGCTGCGCGCTGCCATCAGCTCCTTCGGTATCGGCGGCACCAATGGCCACGCCATCCTGGAACGCGCCCCCGAGCCGAAGCCGGCCGCGCCGAGCGCCGAGGGGCGCCCGCATGTGCTGACCCTCTCCGCGCGCACCCCCGAAGCCCTGGAGACTGTCGCGGCGGACCTGGCCGCGCACCTGGAGACCCAGGACGCGGCCCTCGCGGACGTCGCCGCCACGCTGCAGGACGGACGGGGCGGGCACGACTTCCGCCGCGCGGTGGTCGTCTCGACCGCGGCCGAGGCGCCGGCGGCCCTGCGCCGGGAGGGCGATCCCGCCCTTGCCGTCGACGGCCGCGGTACCAAGGTGCACGAGGTCGCGTTCCTCTTCCCGGGGCAGGGCGCCCAGTACCCCGGCATGGGCCTGGGGCTGTACCGCACCCAGCCGGTCTACCGGCAGGCTCTGGACCGCTGTGCCGCCGTACTCGACAAGGTCCTGGACGTCGACCTGCTCGCCCTGCTGCATGCCGAAGCCTCGGACCCGCAGGCCGCGGAACTGCTCGCGGAGACCCGGATCACCCAGCCCGCGACCTTCGCCGTGAACTGGTCCCTTGCCCAGCTGTGGCAGTCCTGGGGGATCAGCCCGGCGGCCATGCTCGGTCACAGCGTCGGCGAGTACGTGGCTGCCGCCCTCGCGGGCGTCATGGACGTGGAGGACGCACTCCGCCTCGTCGCCGGCCGCGGCGCCCTGATGCAGTCCCTGCCGCGCGGAGCGATGCTGGCCCTGCCGCTCGACGCGGAGGCCGTCCGCCCGCTGCTGGAGGACCCCGACCTGAACGGCGAGGTGCAGCTCGCCGCCGCCAACTCGCCCTCGGCCAGCGTCGTCTCCGGCACTGGGGCGGCAGTGGAGCGGCTGCGTGGACTCCTGTCGGACATGGGGCTGGAGGCGACACCGCTGCGCACCTCGCACGCATTCCACAGCCACATGATGGATCCGATCCTGGAGCCCTTCCGAGACCTGGTCGCCACCGTCCGGCTGTCCGCGCCCTCCCTGCCGTACCTGTCGAACGTCACCGGCGACTGGATCACGCCCGAACAGGCAGTGGACCCCGACTACTGGGTTCGCCACCTGCGCGGTGAGGTCCGCTTCACCGCCGGGCTGGACACCCTGGCCCGCCGCGGCGGGCTGGTGCTGCTCGAAGTCGGCGCGGGCCAGGCCCTGTCGTCCTTCGCCCGGCAGCACGCCATGGTCGATGGCGGTCAGGTCACCGCCGCCCAGACCCTGCGCTCGCCCAACAAGTCCGTGGACGACGAGGCGTTCGCCCTCGCGGCCGTGGCCCGGCTGTGGGCGTCCGGCGTGAACGTCGAGTGGGACCGGGTCCGCGGAGCGGGCCCCTACCGTCGCGTCCCCCTGCCCACCTACCCCTACGAGCGCCGACGCTGCTGGGTCGCCCCGGACCCGGTCGACGAGTCCTCCACCGTGTCCTGGAGCCAGGGCGAAGGCACCAGGCCGCCGCTGGAGGCGCCGCTGTACGTGCCGGTCTGGACCGAGGCGCCGCTCCACCGGATGCGGGCGGACCACGCGCTCGGCGAGACCTGGCTGGTGCTCACCGACGATGACCGGAGGGGGCATGAGCTCATCGACGCCTGCCGCGACACCGGTGCGTACGTGGTCCCCGCCGTCGCCGGAACCGGCTTCTCGGACGAGGGCGACGGCTATGTCGTCGACCCCGACGACCCCACCGCCGTACGGGAGCTGCTGGAGGCGGCGTGGGGCGCCGGCCAGGCCCCGGACCGCCTGCTGTACGCCGTAGGCGTCTTCACCGAGGACGAGGCCTCACCCGCACTCGCCCAGCGCACCTACGACCGGCTGCTGCACCTCGCCCAGGCACTGGCCCGGGTGGCGCCGGAGAAGCTGGACCTCCTCGCCGTCACCGACCGGGCGCATGCCGTCACCGGTACCGAGGACGTGGTCCCGTACACCGCCACCGCCCGCGGGCCGATCATGGCGATCACGACCGAGGTCCCCGGAGTGCGCACCCGCCACCTCGACGTGCAGCTCACCGACGAGCCCGTCCGCCTGCACCGCACCATCGTGCGCGAGCTCGGCCAGGACAAGGACGAGCACGTGGCCGTGCGCGGCGCACGCCGCTGGGTCCGCGACTACCGTCCCGTGGCCAACGAGTCCGCTCAGGACGAGCTGCTGCGCGAGCAGGGCGTCTACCTGATCACCGGTGGTCTCGGTGGCCTCGGACTGGAGATCGCCAGGGACCTGGCCGCGCGCTGCCGTGCCCGGCTGGTCCTGCTCGGCCGCACCCCGCTGCCCGCGCGGGAGGAGTGGGACACGGTGCTGGCCGATCCGGCCACCGGCGCCGGGACACGCCGTCGCATCCGCGGCGTACAGGAACTGGAATCGCTGGGCGCCGAGGTGCTGGTGGTCGCCGCGGACGTGGCGGACGAGGCCTCCATGGCCGCAGCCGTGAACGAGACACGTGCGCGGTTCGGGGCCATCAACGGAGTCGTGCACGCGGCCGGCCTGCCCGGTGGCTCGCTCATGGAGATCCATACCCCTGAGGCTGCCGCACCGGTGCTCGGAGCGAAGACGACGGGCACGGTGCTGCTGGACCGTCTGTGCGGGGACGAGCTCGACTTCATGGCGCTGTTCTCGTCGATCATCGCCGTGTGCGGCGACTACGCGCACTCCGACTACGCCGCCGCCAACAACTTCATGGACTCCTTCGCCGCGTCCCGCGACGGATCCGGCCCCTACGTCGTCTCCATCAACTGGGCCGGCTGGAGCGAGGTCGGCATGGTGGCCGACGGCAACCTCTCGCAGGGCGCCCGGGACCTGGCCCGGGCCCACAGCACGTCGCTCGGGCACCCGCTCATGCACCGCCGCTACGACGACGAGTCGGCTCTGCGGGAGTACGAGAGCGAACTGCTGCCCGGCGCCCACTGGGTGCTGACCGACCACCAGCTCGACGGGACGGGTGTCATGCCCGGCACCAGCCTGCTGGAGATGGTCCGCGAGGCGGTGCGGGACACCTCGGGCGCCGAGCAGATCACGCTCTCGGAAGTCATCTTCATCGACCCGCTCACGGTCGCGGAGCACACCGTCATCCGGGTCCGGCTCTCCCCTGACGGCCAGGACGCCTGGACCTTCGAGGTGACCGCGCACGACGGCTCGGGCAGCGGGCCGCGTTCCCACTGCCGGGGCCGGGCCGCCGCGTACCGCGGGACCGAGCCCGCCCGGGTCGACCTGCCGGCGCTGCGAGCCGCGCTGCGGGCCGACGACCTCAGCGATCTCGACGAGTCGGGCGAGGGAGTGATGGCCTTCGGGCCGCGCTGGGACGTGGTCACCTCCTACCACCGGGGAGAGGACGGCCGAGGCCTCGCGGAGCTGCTGCTTCCCCAGGAGTTCCACCCGGACACCGACGGCCTCGCCATCCACCCGTCGCTGCTGGACCGGGCCACCTCGTTCGGCGCCGACGGCTTCGAAGGCCACAACTACCTTCCCTTCACCTACCGTTCGGTCACCGTGCTGCGTCCGATGCCCGCGCACTGCTGGGCGCTGCAGCAGCACCGCAGCGATCCGCAGCGGCCGGACTTCCTCGACGTCGACGTGACGATCACCGATGACGCCGGAATCCCGTGCGTCGTGGTCGAGGGCTACACCATGCGCTCCGTACGCCTGGATTCCGCACAGCCGCAGCAGGACGGGGCCACCGTCAGCTCGCAGCCGTCACAGCCGTCGCAGGTGCCCAGCGACCGGCTCCGTACCGTCGAGGGACAGGAGATCTTCCGACGCATCCTCGCCACCCGGCCCGGCTCACAGGTCATCGTCTGCCCCGAGGGGCTGTTCACCCGGCTGGCCCGGGTCCGCTCGTTCGGCACCGCGGAGCTGGGCAGCGCCGACGCTTTCGCCGACAGCCAGGCGGCCCGCACGCTGGACACCCCGTACATCGCTCCCGAGACCGAGGTCCAGGAGGTCCTCAGCCGTCTGTGGGGCGAGGCACTGGGCGTGGCCGAGGTCGGCATCGACGACGACTTCTTCGCGATCGGCGGATCCTCGCTGGTGGCGGTACAGCTCATCGCCCGGATCGCCGACCGCCTCTCGGTACGCCTCTCCGTGGCGGACCTGTTCGAGTACGCGACGGTGCGCACCCTGGGGGCCTCGGTGGAGGCACGGCTGATCGAGGTCCTCGCGTCGATGAGCGATGAGGAGACGCAGGCGATCCTGGGCGGGGGGACGGACGCATGAGCGTCGATTCCCCGGTCGAACTCTCCCCGGCCAAGAATGCCCTGCTGGCCAGGCTGCTGGCGGGCAAGGGCGCCGGGCTGGCCCGCCCGCAGGGCCCGGTCGCCTCGGGCAGGGTGCCCGGTGAAGTGCCGTTGACACCGGCTCAGGAGCGCATCTGGCTGGCCGACCAGCTGGCCGAGGCCGTGCCGCTGTTTACCCTCGGCTTCACGGCCCGCATGGACCGGGGTACGGACGCCTCCGAGGCCCAGCTGCTGCTGGAGGGCCTGGTCTCCCGGCATGCCGCGCTGCGCTCGCAGGTGGTCGTCACCGAGGGACGGCCCGTCATCCGGTTCCGTCCGGTCGGCGACTTCCGGATCGAGCACATCGCGCTGGGGCCGGAGTCCGACCCCGAGACCGGACGCCGCCTGGCGGAGCTGGAGCACGAGTGGCTCCGGCACCGGTTCGACCTGGCCGCACAGCCGTTGCTGCGCGTGGGGCTGGTGACCTTCCCGGACGCGGCGGCCCGGCTGCTGGTGGCGGTGCACCACCTCACGGTGGACGCCGCCTCCTTGCAGGTCATCCTCTTCGAGGTGCTGCACGGCGCGCCCGCGGCACCGGGGCTCGACTACCCGGACATCGCCCTGTGGGAGGCCGGCGGGGAACGCGTCGCCCTGCGCGGCCGACAGGTCGAGGAGGCCGTCGCCGCCCTCGCCGGAGCTCCGGAACCCGTCCGGCTGCCGCACGATCTGTCCCCGCCGGCCGAGCAGAGCTACCGCGCGGGCATTCACGACATCGAGCTGCCCGTGGCACTCGCGGACCAGGTGCGGGCCACCGCGCGGGCACTCGGCCTGTCGGATCAGATGATCCTGCTTGGCGTGTGGGCCCTGCTGATCGCCCGGTGGAGCGGCCGACGCGAACTGGTGATCGGGCTGCCGGTATCGGGGCGGGAGACCGAAGGCTCCTTCGGCGTGGTGGGACCGTTCATCAACACCCTCGTGCTGCGGCTGACCGTGACACCGGAGGACACAGTCGGCGCCCTCTTCGGCCAGGTCCGCACCCGCGTCGCCGAGGCACTGCGCCGACAGGACGCGCCGTTCAACGAGGTGATGGCCGAAGCGTACGGCCGGTCGGCACGGATCGGAGTGGTCTTCAACAAATACGCCGTCGACCCCGCGTTCTCCGCACTGGAAGGGGGACTTCCGCGCACGGCGGCGGAGAACGGCGTGGCACTGGAGATCGCGGATGACGGACGAGCCATGCGGCCCCGGCTCATCTATCAGCGGGAGCTCTACACCGAGGAGAGCATGGCGGCCCTGGGGCGCCGCTTCACCGAGGTGCTGCGGAACGCCTGCACCCGGCCGGAGAGCTCCGTACGTGAGGTTCTCGCTCTTCCCCGGCCGCTGCCCGGCGGGGTGAGCACCGCGGCAACCGGGTGCCCCGTCACCATGGCTGACCTGCTGCGCCGCAACGCGGGCCGGCCTGCCGTGGAGTCGGACCAGGAGAGCCTGAGCTACGGCGAGCTGAGCGACCGGGTCACGGCGCTGCGCGACCGGCTCCTGGAAGCCGGAGTCCGGCCCGGCCAGACCGTCTCGGTGACGACGACCCGTTCGGTGAACGCCCTTGTGGCGCTGCTCGCGGTCCTCGACGCGGCAGCGGTGTACGTACCGGTCCCGGCCGGCACACCGGACGGGAAGCGGCAGGAGATCCTCGCTTCCGCGCACCCGGCTGTCCTCGTGGAGGAAACCGCGCTGCCCGACGGGTCCGCGGGGCTGTCCGTCCGCCGTACCGGGGCCACGGACGGCGGCGGGCAGGCCGCACCCACGGCCGCGCTGTGTGCGGACGCCGCTGGATACTGCCTCTACACCTCCGGATCCACCGGCCGCCCCCGAGGCGTGGTCGTCCGCCGGGCAGGCCTGCTGGCGCATGCCGCGTCGGCCGCGGCCTCGTACGGCATCACGGACGAGGACCGCTGCCTGCAGTTCTCCGGGCACGGCTTCGACGTGTGGATCGAGCAGGCCGTCGTGGCCCTCACCGTGGGTGCCACGCTGGTGCTCCGGGGGGACGACCTGTGGGACCCCGCCGACTTCGCGGCCGAAGTGGCCGAGCGGCGGATCACCGTCGCCAATCTCCCCACCCCGTACTGGCACGAGCTGTGCGCCCGGGGCGAGCGGGTGCTGGATGCCCTGGCCGCAGGGCCGTTGCGTGAACTCCTCATCGGAGGAGAGGCGCTGGACCGCGGCGCCCTCGACACCTGGTTCGGACGGATCGCGGGCACCCCGCGGCTGAACAACGTCTACGGCCCGACCGAGGCCGTGATCACAGCAGTGCACGGCGGCCTGTCCCCGGCCGACGCCCCCTCGGCCCGGGTCCCGCTCGGCAACGCCATGGCGGGCCGGCACGCGTACGTGCTCGATGCCTGGGGCACCCCCGTCGAGCCCGGGGCGGTCGGCGAGCTGTACCTCGGAGGGCTCCTGGCCGACGGCTACCTGGACGCCCCACGGGCCACCGCGCTCCGCTTCCTGCCCGACCCGTTCGCGGGCGGCGGCCGGCGCATGTACCGCACCGGGGACATCGTGCGGCTGCGTCACGACGGGCGCCTGGAATTCCGGGGCCGCCGGGACGGGCAGGTCAAGCTCTCCGGCATCCGTACCGAACTCGGCGAGGTCGAGGACGTACTGCGCAGGCACCCCCTGGTCAACGAGGCCGTGGTGCTGTTCCGCGAGGAACCGCAGCCCCACCTCGTCGCCTGGGCCAGGCACGAGCGGGGCGTCACCGTGGCGGAGGCCGACCTGCGCACGCACCTCGGCGGTTACCTGCCCGCCGCCGCCGTCCCGCGGCGGATCCACGTCACCGGCGAACTGCCGCTCACCTCGGGCGGCAAGGTCGACCGGGTGGCGCTCAGGCGCGAGGCGGAGCGGGGGACCGAGGTGTCCGTGGCCCGGGCACCGGGCGTCGCCGATCACATCACCGAGGAACTGCTGCGCATCTGGGGAGGGCTCCTCGGCACCGGAGGAATCGGGCCGCAGGACGACTTCTTCACCCTGGGCGGCAGTTCACTGATGGCCACCCGGGTGGCCGCCGCGTGCACCGAGGTCTTCCGTACCCGGGTGACGCTCGCCGCGGTCTTCAACAACCCGGTCCTGGCGGACCTGTCCGCCCACATCCGGTGGCTGCTGGAGCACCAGCCCCGCACCGATGCCGGGGATTCGTCCCTGCCCGGGCCCCGCCGGCCCGAGGAGCAGGCGCGCATCCCGCTGTCGCGCGCTCAGCGCCGTTTCCTGTTCCTCTCCCGGTACGCGAGCGAGGCACAGGTCTACAACGTGCCGCTCACCCTGCGCATCGACGGGCCCGTGGACGTTCCCGCGCTGGCGGAGGCGGTCTGCGACGTCCTGGCCGCGCATGAATCGCTGAGGCTCCGGGTACCCGCCACGGCCGGTGAACCCGAAGGTCTCACCGGGCCGGTGGACCGTGCGCGGGTCCGTGCGGACCTGCGGCCGGTGCCCCTCGACACGTGGGGGCAGTGCCGGGAGCGGGCGGCGGCGCTGGCCGCGCAGCCGATGGACCTGAGTGCCGGACCGGTGCGGCTGGCCCTCATGGCAGGACCGGACAGCCATCTGCTCGTCGTCTGCGTCCACCACATCGCCTGCGACGGCGAGTCGGTCGAAACCATTGTGTGGCAGATCGCCCAGCGATATGCCGAGCACACCGGAGGTGCGGCCGGTCCGCTGCCCGCGATGGTCCAGTACAGCGACGTCGCGGCCCGGCAGGAGGCCGAAGCCGGCCCATCCGCGGGCGAGATGCTGCGCCGCCGCGCCGCGGCCCTGGAGGGCATCCGGCCCCTGGCGGGCCTGAGCCCGCGCGGCAGCGGCTTCGACCGTCGGGGGGCCGTCGTGCGGGTGGCCCTGGACGGAGCGGCGCTGAGCCGGGCCGCCGCCGGGATGGCGGTCACCTCGAACGCGGTCATGGTCGCCCTGTGGCAGCTCGTCCTGCACCGGTGGACCGGCCAGGAGAACTTCGCCGTCGGTCTCCCCGTGTCCTTGCGGACCGAGGAGGAACACCACCGTGTGGTCGGTCCGCTCCTGGGCACCATCGCGGTGCGCGCGGACTTCCCCGCGTACGGCACCCTCGCCGATCACGTGCGCCTGACCCAGCGCCGGCTCGCGGAGGCGTACGCGGACCGCTCCCTGCCCTTCGAGCAGCTGGTGCGGGAGGTCGCACCCGACCGGGAGGCCGCGGCCCTGCCGCTGTTCCAGACGCTGGTGGCCTGGGAGGGCAGCCGCGGCGTCCTGCGGGCGGCCGGGGCCGCCTTCCGCCCCGAACCCCTGGAATCCGGCGTCACCCAGTTCCCGCTGGCCCTGGAGGTGGTCGAGGACGGCACGGACGTCAAGGCCCTGGTGCGGTACAGCACGGCGCTGGTCGGTGACGACGAAGCACGCTTCCTGGCCGGGACGCTCGGCGAACTGCTCCGCGTACTCGCCGAGCACCCGGACCGGCCCCTGCACGCACTCGGCATCGGCGATGAGGCGCTGGTCCCCGGCTACGGCGAAGCCACACAGGCGGAGGACTTCCGCTCGCTGCCCGAACGGATCGCCGCGCTGCCCGGCGTGCGGCCTGCCGTGGCCGACGCGCACCGGGAACTCACCCACGCGGAGCTGGAACACGAGGTCGCCCGGGCGACGGGCCTGCTCCGTGCCTCCGGAGTGGTCCGGGGCGACCGGGTGTGCACGCTGCTGCCCCGGACCGTGGAAGCCGTGGTGGCGATGCTGGCGATCATGCGGTGCGGTGCGGTGTACGTGCCGATCGACCGGCACGCGCCGCGCGGGCGCATCGAACAGATCGTCCAGCAGGCCGGAGCCTCCCTCGTTCTCGTCCACCCTGACGATCCGGACGCGGCGGACGCGACGGCCGGTATCGCCGCGGCTGTCGCCCTGGGAACGGTCTGTGCCCCTGAGGACGTCGTCGCGCCGACGCCCTGGCCCATGCCGCACGACGCCGCGTACCTGATCTTCACCTCGGGTTCGACGGGCACGCCCAAGGGGGTTGTCGTCGGCCATGGTGAACTCACCGCCTTCCACGAGGCGATAGCGCCGGGCTGGGGACCGGACGAGACCCTGATCGCGGTGACGACGGTCGGTTTCGACGTGTCCGTCCTGGAACTCCTCGTCGCACTGTCCCTGGGTGCCCGCGTGGTGCTCCACGACCCGGGCCCGCTCTTCGACCCCGCGGACCTCGCGGCACGGATCGTGCAGGTGCGTGCCACCCGGCTCTACTCCGTTCCCACCCTCTGGGAGCAGTTGCTGACCACCGACGCGGACCTGAGCGGCATGACCGGGGGCTGCGGTGGTGAGGCGCTCTCCCCGGCCCTGGCCGAGCGTGCCCGTAGCCGCGGAGTCCATCTGCACAACCTCTACGGGCCCACCGAGACCGTCATCTGGGCCACCGATCAGCCGGTGGACGAGGTGGACCTCGGTCCGGCGGACGACGCTACGAGGCGCCCCCGCGTCCCGGTCGGCAAGGCCATCCCGGGGGTCGCCACGCATGTGCTGGACCGCTGGCTGAGGGCGGCCCGTACCGGTGCCGAGGGCGAACTGCACATTGCCGGACGCACCGTGGCGCAGGGCTACCACCGTGCCCCGGGGGCGACCGCCCTGCGCTTCGTGCCTGATCCCTTCGGCCCCGCCGGCGCACGGATGTACCGCACGGGCGACCGGATGCGGGAACTGCCCGACGGTTCACTGGAGTTCCTCGGGCGGACCGACGGCCAGGTGAAGGTGCGCGGCTTCCGCATCGAGCCCGGTGAGATCGAAGCGGTGCTCGCCGGTCACCCCGCGGTACGGGAAGCCGTCGTGGTCGTGCGGGAGGGACGGCTGGCCGCCCATGTCGTGCGGGCGGACGTGTCCGTCACGGCGGACGAGCTGCGCGAGTACGCCGCCCAGCGGCTCCCGGCGTACATGGTGCCGGCCGTCGCCGTCATCGCCGCCCTCCCCGTCACACCCAGCGGAAAGGTCGACCGCGACGCGTTGCCGGATCCCGTGCCCGCCGAGCGCCGCCACGGGGAGCCTCCCCGGGACGCGGTGGAGCGTGTTCTCGCGGAGATCTGGCGAGGGGCCCTCTCCGCCCCGGAACCGGGGCGGGAGGAGAACTTCTTCGACCACGGAGGGGACTCCATCAGCGCCCTGCGCATCGTCGAGCGGATCCGGCGGGTGCTGCGCACCGAACTCTCGGTCACCGATGTCTTCGAGGCCCAGACGATCGCACAGCAGGCCGCCATGGTCCGCACGGCCAACCCCCACGTCGACCGCATGGCGGCAGTGGCCGAACAACTGCTCATGTCCGCAAAGGCGAACCAATGACTGACATCTTCGACGACCCCGAGTTTCTGCGCCGGTTCGACGCGGAGATGCGGGCTCACGGCCTGGATCAGGCAACCGCCGCGGCGGCCGGGGAACCGCAGGACCCGACCCTCATGACCCGGGCCGAGACCCGGCTGTGGTTCCTCCACCGGCTCGACCCGCAGAGCCCGGTCTACAACATCGCGGCCGGAGTGCGACTCTCCGGACGTGTCGACGCTCCGCGACTGACCGAGGCCTTCCGCGCGGTCGTGGACCGGCACGACGCGCTGCGCACCGTGTTCGAGGACGACCGGGGCCGCCCCCGGGCCCGGGTCCTGCCCGCCGGTGAACTCCCTGCCCCGGTCACGACGGAGGAGTTCGCCTCGGCGGAGGACGCCCACGCCTGGCTGACCGGGCAGGCGCGGCTGCCCTTCGACCTCGCGGCCGGGCCGCTCGCCCGGCTGGCCGTGGCCCGGCTGGCCGAGGACGAGCACCTGATCTGCCTGAGCGTGCACCACATCACCGGAGACGGCGACAGTCTCGACCTGATCATCGGCGAGATGTTCGGCCGGTACGAGGGCTCCGCCCACGGGGCGACGGTCGCGCGCGTCGTCACCACGCCGGAGCCCGTGGCGGAGGAAGCGGATCTGGAATGGTGGCGTGCCCGCCTGGACGGAGCCCCCACTGTCCTCGACCTGCCGTCCGACCGGCCCCGCCCGGCCGTACGGGCCGGTCACGGCCGGCGCATCGAGCGGGTGCTGGACGAGCGCGCGGCCGCCGGTGTCACCGCCCTGGCCCGCGAGCTGCGCGTCACCTCCGCAGCCGTGCACCTGTCGCTCTACCGCTATCTGCTGCACGTCCTCACCGGCGAGAAGGACCTGCTGGTCGGCTGCCCCGTCACGACCCGCGGGGCCGAGGACGCCCTTCGCGTCGGCAATTACGTCAACATGGTGTGCCTGCGCGGCCCCGTCGGGGACAACCCGCGGGTCCGAGAGCTCGTCTCGCGGGTGCACCAGAACACCACCGAAGCCGTCGCCCACCGCGGACTGCCCTTCGAGCGGCTCGTCGAATCCCTGGACGTCGAGCGGGAGCGCGGCCGGTCCCCGCTGGTCCAGGCCGTGTTCAACCACCGCCGCACCGACATCGCGGCCCGTGAACTGCCCAGCGGCCTCTCCGCGGAGCGGCTCGAAATCGACCTGTCCGTCTCCAAGTTCGACCTGACGCTCACCGTCGAGGAGGCCCCGGACGGAACCCGCCTCTACCTTGAGTACGACAGCGACCTGATCGAGACCGGCACCGCCCGCAGCTGGCTGGGGAGCTACGAAGCCCTGCTCACCCAAGCGGTGACGGCCCCGGAAGCACGCCTGGCAGACCTGAGCCTGGGCGGTGAGCCCCCACGGGCCACGGCCGGTACCCGCAGGCCCCCCGCCCTCGGTCCGCGCGGAGTCGTCGGCTGGTTCGAGGAGCAGGCGGCCGCCCACCCCGAGCGCGAAGCCGTCGTACACGGCCCGCACCGCGTCACGTACGGCGAACTCGACCGCCGCGCCGGGGCGCTGGCGCGGCTCATCGCACGACGGGTCAGCGATCCCCGTACTCCGGTGGCCGTACTGACCCGGCGCGGTGTGGACCTGGTGGTGGCGATGCTGGCGGTGGCCAAAGCAGGTCTGACCTGCCTCCCGCTCGACGAGGAGCACCCGCGGCTGCGTCTGCGGTCGCTGGTGACGGACGCGGGCACCGGCCTCGTCGTCGGCGACTCCGCCCTCGTCGAACGGGCCGGCCTGGGCGGCCTGGACGTCCTCGCGGTCGACCGGCCCGGCGATCAGGACTCCGTCAGCCCCGCCGAAGAGCCCGCTGTCCCGTCCGCCTCATCCCTGTACCGGATCTACACCTCGGGTTCCACCGGCGCCCCGAAGGGCGTCACCGTCACCCATGGGCACCTCGCGTCCCTGCTCGTCGAGGGCCGGTCCGCGCTCGGGTACGGGGAGAACGACCGGTGGACCCTCTTCCACTCGATCGCGTTCGACTTCTCCGTCTGGGAGATGTGGGCCCCCCTCACCACGGGCGGCACGGTCGTCGTCGTCGATCGCGACATCGCCCGTACCCCCGACCGTTTCCTGAAGCTCTTGATCGACGAACGCGTCACCGTCCTCAACCAGACGCCGACCGCGTTCCACTCCCTCGTGCATCTGTGGGCAGGCACCCACGCACCCTTCCCGAGCGCGCTGCGCCTGGTCGTCTTCGGCGGTGAGGCACTCAAGCCGGCCGCCCTGCGACCCTGGTTCGGGCTTCCCGTCAGCGACCGGCCCCGGCTGGTCAACATGTACGGCATCACCGAGACGACCGTGCACGTCACCCAGCGGGAGATCACGCGGGCGGATGCGGAGCGGCCCATGACGGGCAGCCCCATCGGCGTACCGCTGCCGCACCTGAACACGTACGTGCTCGACCCGTGGATGCGTTCCCTGCCACCGGGAATCCCCGGCGAGCTGTACGTCGGCGGCCACTCCGTGGCCCTGGGCTACGCGGGCCGGGAGGCCCTGACCACGACCCGGTTCATGCCGGATCCCTTCGCCGCCGACGGCAGCCGGATGTACCGGACCGGCGACCGCGTACGGCTGCTCCCCGACGGGCAGCTGGAATTCCTCGGCCGGATGGACGCCCAGGTCAAGGTGCGCGGCTTCCGCGTCGAGCCCGGGGAGGTCGAGGCGGCCGTCGCCGCCCACCCGTCGGTCGCCGCCGCTGGTGTCATCGCCGACAGCAGCCGCCTCATCGCCTTCGTCGTCCCCTCGCACGGTGAGCTGAACGCCTCGGAGCTCCGCACCCACCTGGCCGCACGGCTGCCCGCGCACATGGTCCCCGTCCTGGTGGAGGCCGCGGACCTGCCGAAGACCGTCAACGGCAAGCTGGACAGGGCCGCTCTGCGCGAGCGGGCCCGCGGCGCACAGCTCGCCGAGGCCGCAGGCGCGCCCTACCGCGCACCCCGGGGCCGGGCCGAAACGGTGATCGCCGCGATCTGGTCGGACGTCCTCGGACGGGAACGGGTGGGCGCGGACGACAACTTCTTCGAGCTCGGGGGCGATTCGATCAGGGCCGTGCAGGTTGCCGCGCACGCTCAGGAGCAGGGACTGTCCCTCGCCGTGGCGGATGTCTTCGCCGCGCAGACCGTTGCCGAACTCGCCGTCGCGGCAGGTGCGTCGGACAGCGGCCCGCCGGTCGTGACCAGGCCCTTCGAGCTGGTCGACCCGGCGGACCGGGAGGCGCTGCCCAAGGACTGCGAGGACGCGTATCCGCTCACCATGCTCCAGCAGGGCATGGTCTTCCACCAGCTCGACGACGCCGCCTACCTCAACGTGACCGCCGTCGCGGTCCGGGCCGCACTCGACGAGGAACTGCTCCGTTCCGCGCTGGCCCATGTGATGGCACGCCACGCGGTGCTGCGCACCTCCTTCGACCTGTCCTCGTACACCGAGCCGCTCCAGCTGGTGCACCGCGAGGTCGAGCCTCCGGTCACCTTCGTCGATCTGCGCGCCTGCGACGGGACGCCGCTCCCGGCCGACGAGGCGGCGGACCACGTGGACACCTGGATGCGCGAAGAGCGCGGACGGGTCCTCGACCTCACCCGGGCCCCCCTGTTCCGGATCACCGTCCAGCAGGCGGACACGGAGCTCTTCTGGTTCTGCGTGACCGAATGCCACGCCATCCTCGACGGCTGGAGCTTCACCTCGACCGTCTCCGAAATCCTCCGTGCGTACGAGGAGCTGCTGACGGGCGGTGAACTGCTGGCGGGTCGGCCCCCGGCAACGCTCTTCCGCGACTACGTGGTGCAGGAACGGGCCGCCCTCGCGGACCCGGAGGCCCGGGCCTACTGGGCGGAGGCGCTGGACGGCGCCGAGCCGCTGGACCTGCCCCCGCGCCGCGGTGAGCAGCCGGCCGCCGCGGAGCGGAGGGTCGTCCCCCTGCCGCTCGAAGTGCAGCGCGGTCTCGAACGGCTCGGCGACCGGGAGGGCCTCCCCGTCAAGGACGTCCTCCTCGCGGCGCACGCTGCGGTCCTCGCACTCTGGACGGGCCGGGACGAGGTGCTCACCGGTCTCGTCGTCAACGGGCGCCCCGGGACGGCGGGAGCCGAGGACACCCGCGGGATGTACCTCAACACCCTGCCGGTGCGGATCCGAACGGCCGGCACGACCGGGACCACCCTGGTGAAGGAGTGCTTCCAGGCGGAGACCCGGCTGCTGCGCCACCGCGCCTACCCCGGCGCCGCGCTGGAGCGGCGCAGCGCGTACGGGCGACTCGTCTCGGCGGTGTTCAACTACACCCGCTTCCACGCCCTGGGAGAGGTCGGGAAGGGCAAGGACGGGCCGTCGGCCGTCCGTCTCTCCGGAGAGTTCCAGGAGATCGCACCGACCAACTATCCCCTCTACGTGTCCTTCGACCACGGCGCCGACGAACTTCACGGCCATCTCGCGCTGCTGCTCGCCGCGTCTCCGCGCCACTTCGCGGACTGGGAGACCGACCAGCTCGTCGAGCTGTACCGCGCCGTCCTCGGCTGGCTCGCCGCCGAGCCCGAGGAGCCGCTGGCCACCCGGCACCTGCTCACGCCTGCCCGGCAGCACGAGATCGTGAGCGAATGGGGCCAGGGTCCTCGGACCGGCGCCGGGCCGACGGCCGTGCCGGAGCTCGTCCGGGCCCGCGTCCTGGACCGTGCGGAGGCGCCGGCGGTCACCGACGCCCGGGGCACACACAGCTACCGGGCCCTCGCCCGGACCGCTGCCGCCCTGGCCCAGGAGCTCACCGCCGCCGGCGTCACCGCAGGCGACACGGTCGCCGTCGCGCTGCCCCGGCGTATGGAGCTGATCGCCGCGGTCCTCGCCGTCTGGAACCTCGGTGCGGTCTACGTGCCGCTCGACCCGGCCCAGCCCGCGGCCCGGGCCCGGCTCATCGCCGAGGTGGCCCGGCCCCGTGCCGTGATCGCGGACGCCGCCACCGTCGGCATGGTGCCGCCGGGCAGTACGACCATCCGCGCGGACCGGCCGGCCGGGCTTCGGGAGACCGGCCCGGACCACGCGGTCGGTTCCGCCGCCGTCGCCTACGCGATGTTCACCTCGGGCTCGACCGGGCGCCCCAAGGGGGTGGCGGTGCCGCACGGGGCGCTGGCCGCCTTCGCCGAGGCCGCGACCGCCGACTGGAGCGAGCGGGACACGGTACTGGCCGTCACCACGGCGGGGTTCGACATCTCCCTCGTGGAACTGCTGCTGCCGCTGACCGTGGGTGCCCACGTGGTCCTGCACGACACCGGAGGGGTACTCGACCCCGTGGCTCTCGCCACTGCCCTGCGCCGGTCGGGTGCGACCCTGCTGCAGGCGACGCCCACCGTCTGGGGGGCCTTGGCGGAGACGCCGGGCGACCTGGCCGGACTGCGCGGCTGGTGCGGTGGCGAGGCCCTCCCCGCTCCGGTGGCGGAGGCCCTGCTGAAGCGCGGCGTACGGCTCCGGAACTGGTACGGACCGACCGAGACCACGATCTGGTCGACCGCACTGGAGGTGGGAGAAGGCCTGCTGGACCGCGGTGTGGTGCCCATCGGCCGACCGCTGCCCGGCGAGCAGGTGTACGTCCTCGACGCGGCCCTGCACCCGGTGCCCCCCGGCGTCGTGGGTGACCTCTACATCGCTGGCCGCGGACTGGCGCAGGGGTACACCGGCCGGCCGGACCTGACATCCCGGCGGTTCGTCCCCGATCCCTTCGCCGACGGTGGCGCCCGCATGTACCGCACCGGCGACCGCGCGCGTTGGCGTACCGACGGCCTGCTGGAGTTCCGGGGCCGGGACGACGGCCAGGTCAAGGTGCGGGGGGTACGCGTCGAGGTGGCCGACGTGGAGTCCGTGGTCCACTCCCACCCGTCGGTCGGCCAGGCCGGGGCGGTGCTGCGGGACGACCGGCTCATCGCGTTCGTCGTCGCCCGGCCGGGCGACGACGGGACCTTCGACGCGGCTGCGGTACGCCGCCACGCCGCGCTGACTCTGCCCGCGCCCGCCGTTCCCCTGATCGTCCCGGTTCCGCGTCTGCCGCTGAACGCCAACGGCAAGGTGGACCGCAAGGCCCTGCGGGACATCCCGGTGCCCGACGAACGCCCCGCCGACGCCGCCCACGCCGAGCCACGGACACCGCTGGAGGAAGACCTCGTAAGAATCTGGCAGGAGGTGCTCGGCACCGAACGCGTCGGCAGGACGGACGATTTCTTCGACCTCGGCGGTGACTCGCTGCGCGCCCTGCGCGTGTCCGCGAAGGCCGCCGGCAAGGGGCTTCGGATCAGCCCCGCCGATCTGTTCCGCACCCCGGTGCTCGGCGACCTCGCGGCGGCCCTCGAAGCCGCGCGGCCGGCGCCGGTCACCGTCTTCGAAGAAGGTCCGGGATCCGTTCCGATCCCGCCCCGAGCCCGTGTCTTCCTCGACCGGCTCGGCGACGACCCCGCCCTGGAACACCTCTTTCACTACCTGGACCTGGACACCGACCTGGACCCCGGCACCGTGCTGGCAACCCTGAACTGGATGGCGCGCCGCCACAGCGCGCTGCGGATGCGGTGGCGGCGTACCGCATCGGGCTGGGTGCAGGAACTGGCCGACCGGGCGGAGCTGGTCACGTTCCGGACCCTGGACCTTCGCGAGGCCGGACCGGACGAACAGGCCGCACGGCTCGGGGAACTCGAACGCACCGCCCGCGCCGTGACCGATCTCGGGACCGGTCCGGCCTGGTCCGTGACGCTGGTACGGCTCGGGCCGGATCACTGCCGACTGCTCTTCGCACTGCACCACCTCGTCGTCGACGGGTACTCCTGGCAGCCGCTGCTGGAGGACTTCGCCCTCGGGTACGAGCACCTCTCCGCAGGCGTGGAGCCGGATGCTCCCGCGGGCGACGGATTCGTGGCCTGGGCCCGCGCGAGTGAGAAGGCCGCCCGGCACCCCCGGGTCCAGGAACTCGCCGACCACTGGGCACACGTACTCGATGGCTTCGAGCCCGTACCCGTGGACCACGACCCGGGGCCGCCGACCCGCGGAGAGCAGTACCGGGTGTCCCTGGCCCTGGACGTCGCGCGGACCGCGCGGCTGCGCGAACTGCGCGACCGACAGGGGCATGTGGCGATGGAGGCGGCCCTGGCCACCGCGATGGCGCGGGCCTATCACCGCTGGGCCGACGGCCGACCGCTGCTGCTGGGCATCCGCACCCAGGGCCGGGACGGCTTCGGCGGGGTGACGGGCCCCGAGCCCGACGTGAGCGCGGCCGTCGGCTGGTTCACCGGCATGTTCCCCGTACACATCGGCGGGGAGCCGGCCGAGGAACCTCTGGCGACCCTGCACCGTGTCGGCCGGCTGATCCCCACCGAACCACTGCTGCGCAACTCCTTCGGGCTGCTGCGCTATCTGGCGGAGGGCACGCCGGGCGCGCAGCGGCTGAAGGATCTGCACCAACCCCCGGTTCATCTCAACTACTTCGGGGAGCGCACACGCGGTGCGTTCTTCGGGCACGAGTCGTACGTACGGCTCCTGGACCCGCCGTCGGCCCCGCTTCACGACCCCGGGGCACAGCCGGAAGCCGTCGTCGAAATCGAATTCGAAATCGTCGGCGGCGCCCTCGAAGGCGCATTGCTCTACAGCGGCCGGCATTTCACCCGTCGGCGCGCCGAGCAGTACGCGGCGCTCATTCGGCAAGAACTCACATTGCTCGCACAACTCTGAGAAGGTGCCATGCCCCTCTTCGACGAAGACGACCTGACCATCACCTACCACGTCGTGGTCAACCACGAGGACCAGTATTCGGTCTGGCCCCAGGGCCGGGATATCCCGGACGGCTGGAACACCACTGGTTTCACCGGACTGATCGACGCCTGCATGGCGGAGATCGAACGCGTCTGGACCGATATGCGTCCGCGCAGCCTGCGCCGGATGATGGACACGGCAGCCAACTGATGCGCGATACACATCTCCTGCCCCTGGGCACCGGCGACGAGTGGGGCGTCTGGCCCGGCTTCGTCGTCCGCACCACGGGCATGCCCTTCGACTGGCTCTCCGCAGCTGCCGCGGACTCGTTCGCGGACGCCCACCGGGCGGCCATGGAAAACCTGCGGACAGCCGCCGAGGACGGCCTCTTCCAGGGGGCGCTCGCCTGGCAGAATCCGCTGCTCGGAGAACAGGTACGCAAGGGAGCGTTCCTGTCGGGCAAGCGACGGCGCTATCTGCGCCGGTCCCTGGCCGCCTACCTCTCCCGCTACTGCGCCAAGAACGACACCATCGGTTTCTTCGGCCCCTCGGTGTGGGGCTCGTTCACCTCCCGGCCGTCCCGGACGACGCCTGCCGGCCGTTCGCCGCGATCACGTGAGGTGTACCTGGAACTCTGGGCGGTCCGTACGCTCGCCCGTGCCCTGCGGGTGCGGCACGGCCTGGACCCATGGGTGGTACCCCGGATCGCCCCCAGCCTCGACATCACGCCGCGGGGCATCACCCTCCAGGACGGCTCGCGACTGCCGATGACGTCCCTGCGGCACCGTGTGCTGGAGGCGTGCGACGGCAGCCGCGGAGCCTACGAGATCCCGCTCGCCTGCCCGGACGCGACCGCGGCCGAGGTGCGGGCGGAGGTCCGACGGCTCCAGGCCATGGGCGTCCTCAGCGGGGACTTCGCCATCCGGCAGGCGCGCCGGCCGGAGCGGCAACTACGGGGGCAGCTCATGCGGGTCAGCGATCCGCTGCGCCGCGCCGCGGCCCTGCGGGACCTCGACGAGGTCACCCGTGCCGTGGCGGCCCTCAAGGAGTGCGCCGACGATCCGCGGCGGCTGGCCGCCGCGCTGACCGCGGCCGAGGAGGTCTTCGTCCAGGTCACCGGCGAGGAGGCCCAGCAGGGAGCCGGGCAGTTCTACGCGGGCAAGCGCATCGCCTACGAGGACTGCGTAGCCGATCTCGACGTCGAACTCGGTCCGGAGGTGCTGGGAAAGGCAGGCCCGGTACTCGAACTGGTTCTGACCGCCTCCCGCTGGTTCTCCCACGCCATCGCGGCCGAATACACCCGTGCGGCACGGGAGATCATCGAGGCGGACGGTGGTGGCGGGGCCGAGGGCTATCCGTTCCCCCGGCTCCTCGCCGAGATGTCCACGACCTTCTGGGACGACGCGGTGCGGCCGGTCGACGCGGCCCGTGCGGAGCTGCGCCGACGCTGGACGAAGATCCTTCAGCCGCACGGGGACGGTTCACCGACCGTGCGCACCGTCGCGGAACTCGCCCCGGTGGTCGCCGAGATGTTCCCGGCGAGCGGTCCGGCGTGGACCGAAGCGCGCTGGCACAGCCCCGACCTGATGATCGACGCCGTGTCGGCCGACGCCGTCCGGGCCGGTGAGTTCCAGGTGGTGCTCGGCGAGCTGCACTCGTGCATCAACACGGTCAACGCGCTTCTCTTCCTGGACACGGCGCCGAATGCCGAGGAGGTACGCGGCTGGATGGACCGGGAGATCGCCGGTGCGGTCTACCCGCTCTATCCCTTCGGCACCGGCCACGTGAACTCGCGTACCGCACCGCCTGACGCGCACCTGTCGACGCTGTGCCGGTACATCGGCATCGGCAACGAGCCCTCCTACCACCCGGCCGGCGCCGAGCTCGTCCCCGCCGCCTCCCTCCGCGTCCACCCCAGCGGGGAGGGCTTCCGGGTCGTGTCGGCCGACGGACGCTTCGACGAGAGCCTCACGGAGGTGCTGGGCGACTACCTCAGCAGCGCCGCCGCCCAGTCCTTCAGCTTTCTCGAACCGGCCGCACACCAGCCCCGCATCACCATCGACGATGTCGTGGTGTGCCGTGAGACCTGGCGGGTCCCCTTCGCGGAATTCCCGGAACCCGGCGCGAAGGAAGAAGCCGTCTTCGACTTCTTCCAGCGGCTGCGGTCCGGGAAGGGAATTCCGCAGAACCTGTTCGTCAGGGTGTCGGGCGAAGTGAAACCCATTTACGTGGATCTGGGCAACCCGCTGATGGTCGACATGCTGTGGTCGAAGATACGACGCGGCCGTGAACGAGTCCCCGACGGCGAGCTGACCTTTTCCGAAATGCTCCCCGGGCCGGCTGGAATGTGGCTGAGGGACGATGCGAACCGGCGCTATCCGGTGGAATTCAGAATCGTTGCAACAGACAGGAAGACCCATGGCTGAGAGTGCGCAGTCCCTCGCGAACCCCGTCCTCCCCACCGAGGTGCGGCCCGCCGTACGGATGGAAGGGCTCACCAAGTCGTTCGGCGACCTCCAGGCGGTCGTGGACGGACGCATGGAGGTACTGCCCGGTGAGGTGGTGGCGGTGCTGGGGCCCAATGGCGCGGGCAAGACGACGAGTCTGCACTGCCTCCTGGGTCTGCGGCAGCCCGACTCCGGAGTGGTGGAGCTCCTGGGAGGCTCTCCGGCCTCCCCGAAGACCCGGGAGAAGTGCGGAGTCGTCCTGCAGAACTCCGGGCTGCCCGGCTCGCTCAAGGTGCGCGAGCTGATCGACCTCTTCCGTGCCTACTACCCCGAGCCGATGAGCACTGAGGAGGTCCTGGACCTCGCAGGTCTCGCGGACCTGAGGGAGCGCTTCTTCGGAGAGCTCTCCGGTGGACAGCAGCAGCGGGTCTACCTCGGGCTCGCGCTGTGCGGCAGGCCGAGGGTGCTGTTCCTCGACGAGCCGAGCGTGGGCCTCGACAGCACAGCACGCCGTCAGCTCTGGGCCGCGGTACGGCGGGTCGCCGCCGAGGGGACCGCCGTCCTGCTGACCACGCACTACCTTGAGGAGGCCGACGCCCTGGCGGACCGCGTCGTTCTCTTCGCCTCGGGCCGCACGGTCTTCGAAGGCTCCACCGCGGAGATGAAGTCCCACTTCAGCCGCCGACGCGTCACGTTGAGGCCGACGAGCGCCGCCTCCGTCGAGGCCGTGCGGGCCGACGGTGCGCAGGACGTGGAGTACGTCGACGGCGTGCTCTCGCTCACCACGGCGCACACGGCGGACGTGCTGAAGTCGCTGCTCGGCACTGAGCCGGACCTCGACGGCATCGAGGTCCGGGGCGTCAGCCTGGAGGAGGCTGTCGAGGAGGTGCTGCGGTCCAGCACCAGCGACCTTTCCTCCGGGATCCCGGCCGCTCCCGCGAGCCGGGGCACGGCGACCGGCCCCCGCGCCGCGAAGGAACGGCTGGACGCACGGTCCTGGACGAGGATCGTGCGTGCGCAGACGAAGGCCGAATTCCTCAAGCTCAAGCGGGACATGGCCTTCATCCTGACGACCTGTCTGCTGCCCACCATCTTCTTCGCGTTCTTCGGGCTCTCCCAGGGCCGCAGCGGTGACCCGGAGGCCATGGCGTACACCGTGGCGGGATTCAGCGCCTACGGCGCCGTCGGAGTCGGCCTGTTCGGGTTCGGTGTCGGCATAGCGGCGGAACGAGGCTTCCGCTGGGACCTGCTGATCAGGGCGACCCCCATGCCGCCCAGCGCCTATCTCTCCGCACGTGTCGTCCCGGCCGCCGTCTTCACACTGTTCACGCTCGCCCTGCTCGGTGCGTTCGCCACCGCTGTCGGAGGAGTGAGGCTCGATCTCGCGCAGTGGGCCGGCCTTGTGGGCGGACTCACGCTCGGCAACATCGTCTTCGTCGCGATGGGGCTGGCCATCGGCTACAACCTCTCCCCCAAGGCCGCAGGTCCCGTCTCGACCATCGTGTACCTCCTGATGTCGTTCGCCAGCGGCATGTTCGTCCCGCTGAACCAGCTGCCGGACTTCGCCGAAACGATCGCCCCGGCCCTGCCCACCTGGCACTTCGCCCGAATCGGCTGGGACGCGGTCGGTATCGAACCGGGCTTCGGCCTCCCCTCCGTGCTGGTGCTCCTCGCCTACGCCGCCGCCTTCACCGCTCTTGCCGTCCTGGGGTACCGCCGTGAACTCAAGACCCGTTTCCTCTGACGGCCGCCGTGTCCCGACGAGCCGCGAGGGGGCGTTCCTGCGCGGCCTCCCGGCTCCGGACGACCCGCGACCTCTGCTCATCGCCTTCCCGTACGCGGGCGGCGGAGCCGGTGCCTTCACCGAGTGGCAGGCGCTCCTCGCCGACCACTGCGCCCTTCTCCCCGTCCACCTCCCGGGCCGCGAACGCCGCTTCCACGAGCGCCCCTACCGGCGCGTCACCCACCTGGTCCGCGACCTCGTCCAGGAGATCGGCCCTCTCACGGGCGACCGGTCCGTGCTGTTCTGGGGCCACAGCATGGGGGCATCGGTCTCGGTGGCCCTGACGCTGGAACTGTCCGTCCAGGGCTACCCGCCCCCGGCACACCTCCTGCTCTCCGGAGCGGGATCCCCGGACCGGCGGGTCGCCAAGGACCTGGTGCACGTCCTCGACGACGAGCGGCTGACGGCGCGGCTGCGGCAGTACGAGGGGACCCCGGCGGAGGTCCTGGACAACCCTGACCTGCTCCAACTGGTCCTGCCGGTCCTCCGGGCGGACTTCGAGCTTCTGGAGACCTGGCCGCGGCCCCTCCCGCAGCCGCTGCCCGCGCCGCTCACCGTGCTGTACGGCGAGGACGACCGGTCGGTCAGCGCCCATCAGGTGGACGGCTGGCATGCCTACAGCGACCGGCCCGTCACGATGCGCCCCTTCCCCGGCGGCCACTTCTTCATCCGCTCCCATGCCGAAGAGATCGCCGCGGTCATCCGCGATCTCGTCGGCACCGGCGCCTAGCGCGGCCGCGTTCGGCCCGCACCCATCACAGACAACAGACCACAGACAACAGACCAGATCAGGGGAGAACCATGAAAGCCATCGTCATCAAGGAGTTCGGCGGACCCGAGGTCGTCCAGGTCGAGGAGGTCCCCGACCCCCGGGCCGGAGACGGTGCGCTGCTCATCGACGTGGAGCAGTCGGGTCTGAACTTCTCGGACCTGCACCAGATGGCAGGCAGCTACCTCAAGAAGAACGACCTGCCGTTCGTTCCGGGAACCGAGGTCTTCGGTACGGACCCCTCCGGACGCAGGGTCCTCGGCATCATCTCCTCCGGCGGACACGCCGAACGAGCCGTCGTGCCCGCCGGATCGGCGATCCCCGTACCGGACTTCGTCACCGGGCAGGAGGCCCTGGCCCTCGGAATCCAGGGCTTCACGGCCTGGCATCTGCTGCGTACCTGCGCACGGACCGTACGAGGTCAGTCCGTCGTCGTGCACGCGGCCGCCGGCGGTGTCGGCTCGATCGCCGTACAGCTCGCCAAGGCGTGGGGCGCGTCCCGGGTCATCGCGGTCGCCTCCACGCCGGACAAACGGGAGCTGGCACTCTCGCTCGGGGCGGACGCCGTGGCGGACTCGCACGCCGCGGACATGACCGCCGCCCTGCTGGAGGCCAACCGGGGGCGGCCGGTCGACGTAGTCCTGGAGATGGCCGGTGGACGCACCCTTGATCAGGGCCTCGCCGCGCTGGGCACCCACGGCCGCATGGTGGTGTACGGCACGGCCTCGGACGAGCCCTCCACCCCGGTACGTCTGGAATCGCTGATCGGTGCCTCGCGCTCCGTGATCGGCTTCTGGGCCGCCGACCTGATGCGAACGACCCCGCGCGCGCTGTCGGACACCCTCACCGGCCTGTTCGGCATGGTGAAGAACAAGCAGCTGAAGCCCGTGAACGGTGGTTCGTACCCCCTGGACCAGGCTGCCCATGCCTTCAGCCTGTTCGCCGGCCGGTCCACCACGGGCAAGGCCGTACTCCGGATGACCGAGAACTGAGAGCGATGCGACGCGACGAGACGGTGGCCTCCACCCGGGGCCGCGGCGGCCACACCACCGCCGGCCATCTGATCCACCACCGGTTCGAGGCGCGAGTCCGGGAGGATCCGGACTCCGCGGCCCTGGTCCACCGAGGGCGCACGGTCAGCTACCGCGAGCTCGACCGGCGGGCCGAGGACCTGGCGGCGTCCCTGCGTGGCGCCGGGGCGGGGCCCGAGACACTGGTGGGCATTCATCTGGACCGTTCGCCGGAGGCGGTCACCGCGGTGCTGGCGGCCTGGAAGGCCGGTGCCGCCTACGTGCCGCTGGACCCGGCACAGCCGTACCAGCGCCTGGGCCACATCCTGGAGGACAGCCGGCCCGCTGTCGTCGTCACCGCTTCACACCTCGCCTCCGTCCTGCCGCCGCATCAGGCCCGGTCGGTCCTGGTCGACAGGCCGTTGCCGGGGGCTCCCGCCGGGCGCTCCCCGGCAGGCCCGGTGACCGTGCTGCCCGACAACCTGGCGTACGTCATCTACACCTCGGGATCCACCGGCCGCCCCAAGGGCGTCGGAGTGGCCCACCGGGGCCTGGTCACCTCGTACGAAGGCTGGGAAGAGGTGTACGCCCTCAGGGAGAACGTGCGCAGCCACCTCCAGGTCGCCGGCTTCTCCTTCGACGTGTCCACCGGGGACTTCGCCCGCGCGCTGCTGTCCGGGGGGACGCTGGTCCTGTGCGACCGGGAGGACCTGCTCCGGCCGGATTCCCTGCACCGGCTGATCACCGAGCACGACGTGCACATGATGGACATCACCCCGGCGGTGCTACGGCTGCTGATGGACCACCTCGAACAGACGGGCGGCAGCCTGGAGAACATGCGGCTGATCACCGTCGGCGGAGAGGCGTGGCCGCACCAGGACTATCTCCGGCTCAGGCGCCTCGTGGGCCCGGAGACGAAGGTCTTCTGCTCCTACGGTGTCACCGAGTCGAGCGTGGACAGCACCTGCTTCGAAACCACCCCCGGGTGGCGGCCCAGCGGAGCGACCCTGCCCATCGGCCATGCCTTTCCCGGCACCCGGACCGTCGTGACCGGCCCCGCCCTCGCGGAGGCGGTGGACCCCGAGGAGGGCGAGCTGTACCTCGACGGGCCCGGACTCGCCCGCGGCTACCACGGCCGTCCCGCCCTGACCGCACTGCGCTTCGTACCGGCCGAGGGCGGGCAGCGCCGGTACCGCACCGGAGACCGGGTCCGGCGGCTGGCCGATGGGGCCGTGGAACATCTGGGGCGCATCGACGACGAGATCAAGATCAACGGGGTGCGCATCCAGCCCGCCGAGATCGAAACGGCTCTGCGCGGCCACGCCGCGGTCGGCCATGCGGTCACTGTGACCCGGCGTGGGGAGGGCGGGATCCGGCTGCACGCCTACGTCACACCGGCCGGTGCCACACCGGTCACCGCCGGAGAGGTCCGCCGGCACGCGGAACTGGTCCTGCCGACGGCCATGGTGCCCACCACGTTCACGGTCCTGGACCGGCTGCCGCTCAACGCCAACGGAAAGGTGGACCGCCACCGTCTTCCCGATCCGGTGGCGGCTCAGGAGCCCGCCTTCCACGAGGCGCCCAAGGGGAGAACGGAACTCCGTATCGCCGAGATCTGGCAGCGCGTCCTGGGTCTCCCGCGCGTCGGCGCTCTCGACGACTTCCTCGCGACCGGAGGCGATTCCCTCACCTCGGCCCGCGTCTGCGCCCGGATCCGGTCGGACTTCCGGGTGGACATCCTGCCGAGTGCGGCACTGACGCATCCCACCGTGCGTGAGCTCGCCGCCCAGGTGGAACTGCTCGCTCCGGAAACCGATCCGCCCGCGGTGTTCCCCGCGCCGGACGGCCGCTACCCCCTGTCGCCCACCCAGCGACGGCTGTGGCTGCTGAACCTGATCACGGGCCCGGACGCGACGTACACCATCCCCCTCGCCTTCGGCGTCGAGGGCGCCCTCGACCGCTCGGCGCTGAGGACCGCCGTCAACCGGATCGTGAGCCGGCACGCCCCGCTGCGCACGCGTATCGCCCACCACGACGGCGGGCCCGTACAGGAGGTGCTCCCGCACCTCGATGTGGAAATCACCGAGGTCGATCTGCGGGGCGGGGGAGACCCGGAGAGCCTGGCCGTGGACGTCATGGCGGAAGAAGTGCGACGCCCCTTCGACCTGACCACCGCGCCGCTGATCCGTGTTTCCGTGCTGCGCGTCGGAGACCGCGGCCACCAGGTGCTGGTGACGGTGCACCACATCGTCTTCGACGGTTGGTCGGCCGCGATCCTGCTGCGGGAGATCGGCGAGGAGTACGCGGCCGCGGTGCTCGGCCGGATGCCCGAGCCGCGTACCCGGACCTTGTCCTACGGGGACATAGCCGCGTGGCAGGACCGCAGGCACCGGGCCGGGGAGCAGGCCGGCCAGCTCGACTACTGGAAGCAGAAGTTCCGTACTCCGCCGCCGGCACTGGACAATCTTGCCGACCGCCCGCGCCGGTCTTCCGCCGAACCCGCTGTGGCGGGGAGGGCCACGCACCTTCTCGGCCCCGATGTCACCGCGGCGGTCAGGGCGTGCGGTCAGGCACACTCCAGCACCCTCTTCGTCACTCTGCTCAGCGGCTTCATGGTGCTGCTCGGCAGGTTGGCGGGGGAGCACGACATCACGGTCGGAACCCCCATCTCCGGGCGGGATCGTGACGAGACCCAGGACCTCGTCGGGTTCTTCATCAACACGGTCGCCATGCGCGTGGATCTCAGCGGGACTCCGACGTTCGCCGAGGTGCTGCACCGGGTGCGCGACACCGTCCTGGAGGGCCACGCCCACCAGGACCTCCCCTTCGAAGACGTGGTCGCCGGTGTGTCCGCCGCCCGCGAGCTGGGCCGCAACCCGCTGTTCCAGACCTGGTTCAACCTTCTGGGCGCCCCCGACGAGCCGCCGCGGATGCCTGGACTGGACACCTGGATCACCGAACTGCCCGCCCATGCGGCCCTTTTCGACCTGGGGCTGTACGTGACCGACCACGGCGACCGGCTGCGCCTGGATCTCGCCTACGACCGGTCGCTGTTCGGCGATGCCCGTGCCCGGGTGATCCTTGAGCAGCTGACGTGGCTTCTGGAGGAGGCCACCGCGCGGCCCGGCCGCCCGGTCGGCGAGATCTCCCTGGTGCCACGGACCCACCAGGAGGTGCTTCCGAACCCCGCCGCGGTGCTGCGGGCCGAGCCGGGGCAGGCGCTGGCCACCAGGGTGCGTGCCGGTATGGCCTCCGCCCGCGTCCACGACTCCTCGGGCACGCTGGACGGGCCGTCTCTCGGTGCCGTGGCCGCCCGAGTCGCGCGGGCGCTGGCGGGGGAAGAGGTCCGCCGAGGGGACGTCGTGGCCGTGTACGCGGCCAGGAACGCGGCTCTCGTCGGCTTGCTCCTGGGCGTGCTGGAAGGCGGCGCGGCCTTCCTGATCCTCGACCCGGCGCATCCGCCCGCCCGTCTCGCGGCCCAGGTGGCCGCCGCCGGTCCGTCGCTGCTGGTGCACTGCGAGGAGGCGGGACCGCTACCGGCGGAACTCGTTGTCCCGGGAGTTCGGAGGACCACGGCGAGCAGGCTGCTGCGGTCTCCGCACCGGCCGGGGGCCGCCCTGAACCCCACCGCGGAACCGGTCGTGCCCCCGGACACCGCGGACCTCGCCTACGTGATGTTCACCTCCGGTTCGACCGGTCCGCTGCCGCGGGGAGTTGCCGGAGGACCCGCTCCTGTCGCCCACTTCCTCGACTGGTACACAGCGGCCTTCGGCCTGGGTTCCGACAGCCGCTTCGCTCTTCTGTCCGGCCTGGGACACGACCCCTTGCTCCGCGATGTCCTCACACCGCTGTGGGTGGGCGGCGAACTGTACGTACCGGACGGCGATCTGCTGAGGAATCCGGCATCGCTCCTCCGCTGGCTGGCCCGGCACCGCGTCACCGTGCTCCACCTCACCCCGCCCCTGGCCCGCCTGCTCGCCCTCGCGAGCGCGGACACCGGCGTCCGGCTCCCGGAGGTACGCCTCGTCTGTTACGGCGGTGACGTGCTGCGTCACCCCGATGTGGCGGCCTTCGCGCAGGTGGCGACGGGCGCACGGCACGTCAACTTCTACGGATCCACCGAGACACCCCAGGCCATGGCCTACCAGGAGGTGACACCGGAGGAGGCGAACACCGCCGGAGAGGCCGGCCTCTCGGTGCCGATCGGCACCGGGATCGACGACGTCCAACTGCTCGTCCTCGGCGAGACCGGCGTCCTGTGCGGTACCGGTGAGGTGGGTGAGATCGTCGTACGCACTCCCTACCTGGCGCACGGCTACCTGCCGCGGACCGGTGAAGGGGGCTTCCACGACGATCCTGTGCCCGGGGTGCGCCGCTACGCCACCGGTGACAGGGGACGCTTCCTTCCCGACGGCAGCGTCGAGATCCTCGGCCGTGCCGACAGCCGGGTGAAGATCCGAGGCTTCCGTGTGGATACCGCGGAGGTCGAAGCCGCGTGCTGCCGCGTTCCGGGAGTGACCGCGGCGGCCGCCCTCGCCCGAGACCATCCGGGCGGAGACACCCGGCTGATCGCCTACGTCGTACTGGCCGGGAACACCGGAAGGACAACCAGCCATGTCCGCAGGGCTCTTGAGGCCGCGCTTCCGCCGTACATGATTCCCTCCGAGCTGATGGAGATCAGCACCATGCCCCTCACTCCCAACGGCAAACTCGACAGCCGTGCCCTGCCCGAGCCCGCGTCCGCACCCGTCCGGGAGGACTGGCGAACAGACGGCGCCGAGCCGGAGGAGACCATCCGGGCCATCTGGAGCGAGCTGCTCGGGACGGGCTCGGACATCGCCCTCGGTGACAACTTCTTCGACCTGGGCGGTACGTCCCAGCTGATGGTCCAGGTACAGGCGAGGCTGCGTGAGCGCCTGGGCGACGACATCCCGCTGGTCTCGCTCTTCCGGTACGCCAACATCGGCGCCCTCGCCCGGCACCTGCGCGGAGACGATGCCCAGGAGCCCGATGCCACCGTCCGCAGGCGGGCGACACGCCGCGACAGCGCCGCGGCTCGCGCCCAGCGCCTCGCCCGCCGCGGAAACGGAGTGGGCGAACCCGCCCCGTACCGCGGATGATGGCGCCCTTGAGCCAGTCGTCGAGGAGAGGCTGTCCGTATGAGCATGTCCGTGAGCAGGCTGGAGACGGCCCGCGCTCTGTTGTTCGTGCCCGGGGACCGGCCGGACCGGTTCGACAAGGCCGTTGCCAGTGGGGCGGACGTGGTCATCATCGATCTGGAGGACGCGGTCGCGGAGCCGGACAAGCGGCGGGCGCGCGATCATGCCGCCGCCTGGCTCGGGGCGGGCAACAGCGCTCTCGTCCGGATCAACGCGCCCGGGACGGCCTGGTGCGAGGGCGATCTCGCGATGGCGGCCGGGTGCGGGATGCCCGTGATGGTGCCCAAGGCCGAGGATCCCGCCGTGCTCGCGGAGCTGGGGTCCCGTGCGGGCGGGGTGCCGGCCCTGGTTCCGCTGGTCGAGACGGCGGCCGGGATCGAGCGGGCCGTGGAGGTGTGCGCCACCCCGGGGGTGGTGCGTGTCGCCCTCGGCAACGCGGATCTGGCCGGGCAGCTCGGGGTCGCCCACGACGACCACCTGGCGCTCGCGTACGCCCGCTCCCGGCTGGTCTCGGCGTCGGCGGCGACGGGGCGGTGCGCTCCGGTCGACGGGGTCACGACCGGGGTGCGGGATCTCGACGCGCTGGCCGCGGACATCGCCCACGGCCGTCGGCTCGGCTTCACCGGGAAGCTGTGCGTCCACCCCGCACAGGTCGCCTTCGTGGCGGAGCGGTTCGCGCCGACCGCGAGCGAACGTGAGTGGGCCCGGGCCGTGATCGCCGCCGGTGACTCCGTCACCGTGGTGGACGGTCAGATGGTCGACAAGCCCCTGCTGGAACGCGCTTGCCGGATTCTCGCCGCGGGGTAGGGCTTGAGGGAAAAGGTGGGGAGCTTTTTGGAGAAACCTAGGGCAGCGGGCGCAGTTGGGCCATCGACAAATGACGCAAGAGCATCCGCGAGATTTCATACGAATGTATGACGTGGGGGTGCGAGGGTGCTGCGAGAGTGCCGTCTACGGCAAGAAGCCGCACTGCCTGGGGAGTTGAGGATGTCCGGGCAGGTGCTGTCCGGACCGTGTGTGGCCTGCGCGGCAGTGGTGCGGATGGCCGGGTTTGTCGTACGCCGGTGTCGATATCGCCGCCGCCCCGGATCACGTGCCTTATCCGGCACAGCGGTTGCCAGGCGGCTGTACTTCCCTTGAGATGTTCCGGTCGGTTGCCCGAGGGGACGCCGACTTCTGCGATGGAGGAGGAATGCGCGTGACGGATTCGCTTCAGGAGGCCGTGGTGGCAGACGAGTCGGACGAGAACAGGAAGCGGAAGAACGGACTTTACGGGGACGTGAGTTCCGAGCTCGCCGAGAACATGAAGCAGGGCTGGGCGGACACCGAGCGCCGGGATCTCGAACCCATCGCACAGGCGGCGTACACCGCGCGCCGTCGGGCCGCTCTCTCCGCTCGGTTCCCCGGTGAGCTGCTGGTGATCCCGGCCGGCAACCCGAAGGTCCGCGCCAACGACACGGACTACCCGTTCCGGCCGTCCTCCGACTACGTCTACCTGACGGGTGACCAGTCGCAGGACGCCGTACTGGTCCTGGAGCCCGGTCAGGACGGTGAGCACCGGGCGACCGCCTACCTGCTGCCCCGGTCCGACCGCGAATCCGGCGAGTTCTGGCTCGATTACCACGGTGAGCTCTGGGACGGCCGTCGCAACAGCCTCACCGAGAACGAGCGGCTCCTCGGCCTGCCCTGCCGGGACGTCCGCACGCTGACCGAGCGGCTCGCCGCGGCCACCGGCCCGGTCCGGCTGCTGCGCGACTACGACGCGGGCGTCGACGCCGCCCTGCACGACAAGGTGACCGCCGAGCGGGACACCGAGTTCCGGGTCGCGCTCTCCGAAATGCGGCTGGTCAAGGATGAGTTCGAGATCGCCGACCTGCGCCACGCCTGTCAGGCCACCGCCCGTGGCTTCGAGGACGTGGTGCGTCTCCTCGGCGCGGAGTCGTCCACCCTGGAGCGGGCCATCGAGGGCACGTTCTGGATGCGTGCCCGGATCGAGGGCAATGACGTCGGCTATGCGTCGGTCTGCGCGGCGGGGCCGCACGCCACGACCCTGCACTGGGTCCGCAACGACGGCGAGGCCCGGCCGGGCGATCTGCTGCTGCTCGACGCCGGGGTGGAGAGCCGCAACCTCTACACCGCCGACGTCACCCGCACCCTGCCGGTCGACGGCCGCTTCACGCCCATCCAGCGCAAGGTGTACGACGCGGTGTACGAGGCGCAGTCGGCCGGTATCGCCGCCGTCAAACCCGGCGCCAAGTACCGGGACTTCCACCATGCCGCCCAGCGCGTCCTGACCGAACACCTCGCCGCCTGGGGCCTGTTCGGGGACCGGTCGGTGGACGAGGCGTACGAGCTCGGGCTCTACCGGCGCTGGACGCTGGCCGGTACGGGCCACATGATCGGCCTGGACGTCCACGACTGCGCGAAGGCCCGCACCGAGCTGTACGTGGAGGGCACGCTGGAGGCGGGCATGGTGCTCACCGTCGAGCCGGGCCTGTACTTCCAGGCGGACGACCTGACCGTGCCGGAGGAGTTCCGCGGCATCGGCGTCCGGATCGAGGACGATTTCCTGGTCACGGAGGACGGCAACGAGAACCTTTCCGCCGACCTTCCCCGGGCCGCCGACGAGGTGGAGGCCTGGATGGCCCGGCTGCGGGGCTGACGGCGACCGCCGCGGCCCGTCAGGGCCGCGGCCTGGGCAGTCCCGTTCTCAGTGAGACCGATGGCAGTCCCGTTCCCAGTGAGACCGAACAGCCGCGTTCTCGATGAGCGCGGACCACCACATGACGGAGGCGTGCGATGGAACGGCAGGACGGCTTGCGCGGGACGCGGAGTCATGACCGTCGAGTACCGGCCCCGGTGGCCGAGGTCTTTCGGCATGGGTGGGCGGACACGGATCCGGGGCTTCCACCCGTCTCCGGAGCGGCCTGGGCGGCCAAGCGGCGGGCGGCGGTGTCCGAGCGGTTCCCCGGGGAGCGGATCGTCGTCCCGGCGGGCGGGCTCAAGGTCCGCAGCAACGACTTCGACTACGCCTTCCGGCCGCACTCCGCCTTCATCCACCTCACCGCCGAGCAGGGGACGCAGGCGGTACCGGACAGCGTGCTCGTCTTCGAGCCCACCGGCAGCGGGCACGAGGTCACCCTGTTCACCCGGCCGCGCTCACCCCGCGACGCCGGTCCCCACGGGGCGGAGTTCTACAGCGACCGGCAGCACGGCGAGTTCTGGGTCGGCCGACGCCGTACGCTCCCCGAGACCGCCGACGCCCTCGGCGTGCAGGCGGCCCACCGGGACGCCCTGGAGCGGGCACTGGGCGGCTCCGGTGTCCCGACCCGGGTGGTGCGCGGCGAGGACGTCACCGTAGACGCGCTCGTACCGCCGTCCGCGCCGGACGCCGATGCCGAACTGCTCGCCTTCCTCTCGGAGTTGCGGCTGGTCAAGGACGAGTGGGAGATCGAGCAGCTGCGCGCCGCCGTCGGGCACACGGTCGCCGGCTTCCACGACGTCGCCGCCGAACTGCCCCACGCCACCCGCCTCGCCCGGGGTGAACGCTGGATCGAGGGCACCTTCAACCGCCGTGCCCGGCTTGAGGGTTACGGTCTGGGGTTCGACACCATCGCGGCGGCCGGGGCCCACGCGTGCGTCCTGCACTGGATGCGCAACGACGGCCCGGTGCGGGAGGGTGATCTGCTCCTGCTGGACGCGGGCGTCGAGGCCGACTCGTTCTACACCGGGGACGTCACCCGTACGCTGCCGGTCGGCGGACGCTTCACGGATGTCCAACGCCGGGTATACGACCTGGTGTTCGCCGCCCAGTCGGCGGGCATCGCCGCCCTGCGCCCCGGTGCGCCGTACAGCGCCTTCCACGACGCCGCGACCCGCGTCATCACCGAGGGGCTCGACGCCTGGGGGCTGCGGCCCGGTGGAACGCGGGTTCCGCACGAGGACGCCCTGTACCGCCGGTACACCGTCTGCGGTACGGGCCACATGCTCGGCCTGGACTGCCACGACTGCGCCGCCGCCCGCAGTGAGACGTATGTGGGCGGTGTGCTGGAGGAGGGCCATGTCCTCACCGTCGAGCCCGGTCTCTACTTCCAGCCCGACGACCTGACGATCCCCGAGGAGCTGCGCGGCATCGGCGTCCGGATCGAGGACGACTTCGTCATCACGGCCGACGGCGCGCACTGCCTCTCCTCGGGTCTGCCGCGCGGTGCGGACGAGGTCGAGGCGTGGCTGGACGCGGTGCGGTGAGGGCGCGCCGCCCTCTGGTCGACCGGGTCTCCGGAGAGCTGCGGCAGGCCGGTGCGGTGGCGGTGGTCGGGCCCACCGGGTTCGGCAAGTCCGCGGTGCTGGACGCGGTGTGCACGGTGTGGCAGTCCTCCGGGGACCCCGTGGTCAGGCTCAGCTCGGCGCCCGCCGACGCCCACCTGCCGTACGTACCCCTGGTGGACCTGTTCACCGTCTGCCCGGCGGACGTGAGCGGCGAACTGTCGGACGTCCAGCGCTCGACGATGGACTGGGTGCTGCGCCGGGTCACCGGGCCCGAGCCCGATCCCGCGATCCTGCGCGTCACCGTCCTGTCGTGCCTCCAGGCCTGGGGGCGCAGGGCGCGGCTGCTGCTGGCCGCCGACGACATGCACTGGTGGGGCCCGGACAGCCTGGACGTCTTCGGCTTCGCGGCCCGCCGCAGCCGGGGCAGTGTGTCGCTGCTGGCGGCGCTGCGGCCCGACGGACCGCTGCCGCACGACGTCCTGGGCGGTGACGCGGTGGAGATCGCCGTGCCCGCGCTCAGCCCGCAGGAGTCGGCGGCCGTCGTACGGTCCTTCGGGATCCCGCTGCGGACCGCCGCGCGCATCCACACGGCGACGGGCGGCAACCCCCGGCTGGTCTCGGACCTCGCCGCCGGAGTGGCCCGGGCCGGGACCCCGGCGGTCCTGGACGCCCAGCCGCTGGCCCCGTACGCGCGCAAGGCGCTGAGGAGCTGGCTGGCCGGGCTGGCGGCCCCCGTCCACTGGGTGCTGCTCCTCGCGGCGCTGGCGGCCGATCCGTCGCCCGACACCGTCCGCCGGGCCGCGGGACCCTCCGCCGACGTGGCCCTGGCGGAGGCCGAGGCGGCCGGGCTGATCCGGCTGGCCGGTGCCGTGTGCTTCCCGGCCCCCGTCCTCCGCGAGTGCCTGCTCGCCGAGGCCAGCGGCGAGGCGGTGCGGCAGGCACACCTCGCCCTGGCCGCCGCCTCCGAGGGCGACGACCGGGTCTGGCACGAGGCGTCCGCCCTGACCCCGGCCGAACTCCCCGCGCGGCTGGTCCCCGCGCTGGCCGACGCCGCCACCGCCGCCCGGGAGAGCGGCGACCACACCCGGGCCGCCGAGTTCGGGCTGCTGGCGGGCGACGTCCGGCACGATCTGCTGGTCGCGGCCGCCTGGGACGCCGAGGCGGCCGGGCGGTTCGATCTGGCCCGTACGGCGCTGGAGCAGCTGGAACGCAGACGGGCCGTGCCCGCGGTCCGGGCCCAGGCGCGGCTCGCCGTCGTCGACGCGGCGGGCCGGGGCGCCGCACTGGTGGAGCATGTGGCGGCGCAGGCCCTCACCGAGGCCCTGGCCGCCGACGAACCGGCGCTGGCCTCGGCGGCGCATCTGCGTCTGGCCCGGAGCCTGCGGGTCAACCGGGGCTCCCACGCCGAGGCGCTGGCGCACGCCCGGTCGGCCGCCGAACTGGCCGAGCGGGCCGGGGACGCCGCGACCCACGCCTCCGCCCTGGCCCTGACCGCCCGGATCGAGCAGGCCCGCGGTTCGCCGGGCCATGCCGAACTGCTCCGCCGGGCCCTGGCGGCGGACACGGCGGCCGGGGCCGGGCGGCCGCCCGGAGAGCCACGCCGGATCGGGGTCGGATTCGCCCTGCTCGACGACCGGCTGGAGGAGGCCGGGCGGCTGCTGGACGCGATGCGGCCACCGGCCCGCCCCGCCGACCGGCTCTGGCTGCTCAGCCGCGCCGTCCGGATCCACGCCCACCGGGGCGAGGGCCCGCTCGCCCGCGAGGAGGCCGACCGGCTGCTGGCGCTCGCCCGGGACCTGGGCGCCTCGCCCGGCCCGCCGTGGTACGCGGCGGCGGTCGCCGAACTCGCGGGCGGCACCCTGGAGCAGGCGCTCGCCTACGCGGACCTCGGGCTGACGGCCTCGCAGGAGGACGGCGACACCCTCCTGGCCACGCACTGCCTGCATCTGTCCGGGACGACCCGGCTGCTGGTGCGGGACGTCGGCGGAGCCCTGGCGGATCTGCTCAGGGTCCGGGACCTGGTGCAGGACCTCGGTATCGCGGACCCGGCGGAGGTCCGCCACGACGCCGACCTCGCCGAGGCGCTGGCCGCCGCCGGGGACCTGCCCGCCGCCCTGCGGACGGTCGCCGACGCCCGGCGCCGGGCCGAGGCACTGGGACGGCGCGGGGTGCTGGCCGCGCTCGACCGGGCCGAGGCGCTGTGCCGTACGGCGGCGGGCGAGTACGGACCGGCCGAGGAGCTGCTCGACCGCGCCCTGCGCACCTTCGACCGGCTCGGATACCCGTTACAGCGCGGCCGGGTGCTGCTGGCGTACGCCTCCGTCGAGCAGCGGCGCCGACGCCCGGCGCGGGCCAGGGAGCTCCAGGCGGCGGCGGACGCGGTGTTCCGCCGGGCGGGCGCGCCGCTGTGGGAGCCGACCGGGCCGGAGCGGACCCAGGTGCGGGACTGGCCGGCCGGTCTGACGGACGCGGAGCGGCGGATCGCCGAGCTGGTCACCGAGGGGCGCGGCAACCGTGACATCGCGGCCGCCCTGTACGTCAGCGTCAAGACCGTGGAGGCGGCCCTCACCCGGATCTACCGCAAGCTGGGGGTACGGTCCCGGGTCCAGCTGACGGCCCTCGTCCAGAAGAGCGCGCACTCCGTACGGCGGTGAGCGGGGCGTCCGGCGGGGTGCCCGGGCCAGGTGTCAGGCCGTGCCCGGTCCTTGACCGCCGGTGCGCGAAGGCGGTCAAGGCCCGCGCACGGCCGGGACAGGCCCGTACACGATCCGGGTCAGCCCGCCTGCCAGCCCACCGACCCCAGGATGCTCGATCCCGCCGCCCCCGGCCCGGCGCCGCCCGGGGCGGGTACGTCGTAGCGCACCCCGCATCCGGTCATGCGGCCGCCCATGAACAGTGGCCCGAACACCGCGCGCGTCGAGATGCCGAGGTAGGAGTCCCGGTCGCGGTCGAGGACGTCCGCGTGGATCTCCGTACTGTGCACGGTCTCCTGCGCTATCCACGTACCGGCCTCGCGGGCCTTGGCGATGACGTCCTCCCAGGCGGCCGCGTCGGTCAGAGAGCCGATGTGGACGTCGAAGTTCTGGTCGCCGTCGGAGCGCTTCAGGACGAAGTCGGCCCGCCGTTCGCGCAGCAGCTCCTCCAGTTTCCAGGACTCGCCCCCGTACGTGACGGTCTCCTCCCGGACCGAGCGCGACCAGGGGATGTACCGTTGGACGAACTCCCGGTCCTCCTCGCTCATCCAGTCCTGGCCCTGGGACAGCAGGGCGAAGAGCTGTTTGTTCGCCGCCTGGTAGGAGCTCTGCGGCGTCAGCACGGCCGAGCCGCACTTCCGGATCGTCAGCAGCGGGCCGAGCTCCCGGCCCGCGTCGATCCACTCCTGCGGCACGGTCCGCTCCAGGACCAGGGGGAACTCGCCCCGGCGGGAGCCGAGGGCCTCGATGAACTCGTCCGTCTCGAAGTACTCCGCCCTGATGCCCGACTTCCGCAGGGCGTCGGCCTCGATCTCGTAGTACCTGCGGTTCCCCTCGGAGCTGGAGAGGAAGACGTCCGGGAGGTAGCCGACGAGCGCCACGTACGGGTCGAGGCCGAGCTCGTCGAGGACGGTGCGCAGCAGGTCGCCGCGGGTCTTGAGGGGGTCGGCGAGCGTGAGGGTGCGCAGGGTTTCGTCGGGCAGCAGTTGCCGCCACAGCTCGTTGAGGAGGTGTACGTAGACCTGACCGCCCGTGGACGAGCAGAAGTTGAACTCGATGAACTTCCATCCGGAGTCGGTGAGGATCACGTCCGGGCGGCCCATGACCGTCGCGTAGGCGTTCTCGAACTCCTCGTCCCCGTAGAACTCCGTCAGCCGCTCATCGAGGCCGAGCGCCCGGTGCCGGGAGACGCAGTCGTCGCCCAGGTGGTGCACCGCCCGCCGCAGCAGACCGGCCAAGTAGGCGATCGCGCGCTCCAGTTCGGAGCCCTGCGCGGCGGGCAGGACGACGGGTCCGGCCGGGGCGATCCGGTCGAACCAGAAGGTCCGGAACCCCCGGAGCTGGTGGTCGAAGGCGTTGAGGAGCCGCCGGGGGTCCGTCACATACGGCCCCCGCGCGCCCGTCGCCCGTGTGGTCGTCGAGGTGTCTGCCATGTCTTTCCACTCCTGCTAGAGGGCTGGGCGGGCTGGAGGGGTTGTGCAGTGACCCGCGTTCTTATGCCAGTGCGGGGCGGACGTCCCGTCGGCCGAACTCGGCTTCCAGGGCGAGCCCCGCCCGGAACAGGCCCGCCTCCCCGAACGCGGGCCCCACGAGCTGCACCCCGATGGGCAGCCCGTTGTCGGCGAACCCGAGGGGCAGGGACATGGCCGGGTGTCCGGTGACGCCGAACGGGATGGTCTGCATGTCGTTGGCCAGCTTCGGCGGCGGCCAGTCGGTGCCGAAGGCGTCGACCCGGGCCGCGGTGGTCTGGCCGCACGCCGTGATCAGCAGGTCGTGGGAGGCGAAGACCCGCCGGTCGAGCGCCGCCCTGAGACTGTCGCGCACGTCGTGGGCCCGCTGGAGCTCGTCCGTGGTGACTCCCGCGCCGGGCATGAGCTTCTGGTAGGTGAAGCGGCCGAACGACCGGGGCGCGCGGCGCAGGTTCTCCTCGTGCGTGGCGAACCCCTCCGCCATCAGGATGACCCGGCCGCAGGCGTCGAACAGTTCGTACGGGGGCAGTTGGCACTCCTCGACGACGGCGCCGAGCTTCTCCAGGTGGGCCAGGGCCCGGTCGATGCTCTCGGTGATCTCCGGGAGGGTCGCCGGATCGTCGGCGTACCAGGCCTTCGCATACGCCACGCGCAGCCCGCGTACATCCCCGGTCAGCGGGGAGAGGAAGTCGGGCGCCGGGGCCCGGCGGGTGCGGGGGTCCCGGGGGTCGGGGCCCGCCACCACCTGGAGAGCGGCGGCGGCGTCGGCCACCGTCCAGGCCAGGGGCCCGAAGTGGTCCATGGTGGGGGCCAGCGGGGTGGCCCCGTGGCCGGAGACGCTGCCGTAGGTGGGCTTGAGGCCGACGGCCCCGCAGTGGAAGGCCGGGCCGCGCAGCGAGCCCGCGGTGTCGGACCCGAAGGCGATGCGCAGGAATCCGGCCGCCACGGCGGCGCCCGCCCCCGAGGACGAGCCGCTGGGGATGTGGTCGCGGTGCCAGGGGTTGCCCGCCGGGGGGAAGGGCAGGTCCGTGCTCGGCCCGCCGAACGCGAACTCGTACGTGGCCAGCTTGCCCAGCAGCACCGCGCCCCCGGCCCGCAGCCTGGCCTCCATGGTGCTGTCCTCGGTGGCGATGTCGTTGAGGGTCAGCCGCGAGTGGTTGGTGGTGGGCAGGCCCTCGGCGGCGAGGATGTCCTTCAGCGCATAGGGGATGCCGTGCAGCGGGCCCCGGTCGATGCCCTCGCGCAGCTCCCGGTCCGCCTGCGCCGCCCGCCGCAGCGCGAGGTCCCGGGTGACCAGGACGAACGCGTGCAACTCGGCGTCGTACGCGTCGATGAGGCCCAGGGAGTGTTCCACCAGCTCCACGGAGGTGAGCGTTCCGGCGCGCAGCCGCGCTCCGGCCTCCGCGACGGACAGCGCGGACAGGGGGCCGGACAGAGGGGTGCCGGACATCGGTGTGTCAGACATCGGTGGTCTCCGCTTCCGCTTCCCGCAGCAGTCGGTTCATCGCGCGCAGCGAACGGTTCCCGGCCAGCACCCCGGGCGCCAGGTCCGGCGGCATCTCGATGCCGCGGCGGGCGAGGGCCGCGACGAACTCCCGGTCGGCGGCGGCGCTTTCCGTCTCCCCGCCCTCGTACGGCCCCGTGGTCTCTTCCGTGCCGACGTGTGCCACGTACGGTTTTCCTTTCGTTACGTTGAGTGCCGCGACTGTGACTGCCCCACCAGATGGGCACAGGTGATCAGGTCCAGCGAGGCGTGCCCGGTGGAGCTGAAGACGGTCGGGCGGGCGTCGAGTCCGGTGTGCGAGCCGGTCTCCAGGGACTCCAGGTCGATCGCCGTACGGTGGATCTCCCCGGCCTCCGCGACGGCGATCGCCCGGTCCTCGACGACGAGCGTGGCGGCGGCCAGCAGCGGGCGGGACAGCTCCCGCGACTCCGTGGTGTGCGCGCCCATGCAGTTGATGTGCACGTGCTCGGGCAGGTGGGCGGCGATCGGGAGCGGCTGTACGGAGGTCGTCGCCGTCGAGATGACGTCCGCCCCCGAGGTGGCCTCCTCGGCCGACGCGCTGACCCGGGCACGTACGCCCGGATCCGCGCGCCGGATGCGCTCGCACAGGATCTCGGCGTGCTCGGGGGTGCGGGAGTGGACCCGTACCTCGGTGATCCCGCGTACCGCCGTCACACCGAGGTACTGCTGCCAGGCCTGCACCCCCGATCCGACGATCCCGAGGACGGCGCTGTCCCGGGCCGCGCAGTGGTCGGTGACCAGCGCCGTCACGGCCGCGCACTTGAGGTTGGTGACGGCCGCGCCGTCCAGCACGCCGAGGAGTTCCCCGGTCGTGGTGGAGAAGACCGGGACCACGGACGTCACGGTCGGGCCCGGGCCGTCGGTGATGGTGGCGGTCTTGTTGACGCACAGCCCGTGGTCGGCGCTGACGGCGGGCATGGACAGGAAGCGGGCGCTGCGGCCGTCGTCGACGACCTGCCGCAGCGGTACGGCCATCCGCCGCACCGCGCCGCTGCGCAGGCTCGCGCGCATCAGCCCGGCCACGGCCACCACATCGGCCACGCCGTGCTCCGTGCCGGTGCCGGTGCCGGTGCCGGTGCCGGTGCCGACGATGGTGGCGGCGGTGGTGGTGCCGGTGCCGGTGACGGTCATACGAGCTCCGTCAGTACGTCGAGGAGGTCGGAGGCGAACCGTTCGGTCAGCTCCGTCTCCATGTCGCCGCGCAGCATCATCCGTACGCCCGCCTGCCCCTGCGCCACGATCGGGAAGAACATCGCGGAGCAGTAGTAGCCGCGCCGGTAGAGCTCGGTCGACAGCCGGACCGCCCGGTCGTTGTCGCCGACGGTGACGAACTTGATGTGTGATCCGGCGCCCCGGAGGGAGTGGTCGCGCAGCCGCTCGTCGAACAGGGCGATGTTCTGCGCGAGTTGGCGTTGTCGTTGGCCGAGTTCCGGGGTGCGGTGGACCTCCAGGGCGCCGAGGGTGGTGCCGACCGCGGCGGTCCGCAGCCCCTGGGACCAGGCCAGCGGACCGGAGCGGTAGAGGAGGTCGAACACCTCGCGGTCGCCGACCATGGCGATGCCCCCGGTGCTGCCGAACGCCTTGGCGATCGAGGCGACGATGACCGTACGGGAACCGAGGGCGTCGAACGCGGTGCGCGCGTACCCCTCGCCGCGCTCACCCACGGCCGACAGCGCGTGGGAGTCGTCGAGGTAGACGAACAGGCCGTAACGGTCCTGGAGTTCCTTGATGCCCTTCAGGTCCGCCTGCCCGCCGGTGGAGTAGACACCTTCGGCGACGTAGGCCACCCGCGGGTACCGCTTGCAGACGTCCTCCAGGAACTGCATGTCGTTGTGCGGGCAGGTCAACACCCGTGTCTCGTCGGCGAGTACGGGTTTGAGGAAGTTCAGCGAGAAGTGCGCGAACCGGTCGAAGACCACGACGAGCGGTTCGCCGTCGGTCAGATGGCCGGAGGCGAGCAGCGGCAGGATCGCCGAGCTGAGCACTCCGCAGGAGACCGAGGGCAGCACATGGGCGCCGAAGTGGGCGGACAGCTCCTCCTCCAGCCGTTCCATGATGCCGAGCCGGATCCGGAACTCGCCCATGGACAGCCCGGTGATCCGCTCCTGGTCCAGCGCGGCGCGCCCGGCCTCGATCACCGTGGGGTGGCTGTTGAGGCCCAGGTACGAGCAGGAGGACAGGTTGGCGAACTCGTGCCCCGTACGGGTGTCGCGCAGCCGGTTCTGTCCGTCGACGGCCTCGACCACGAGGCCGAGCATCCCGTGCTCGCGGGACAGGCCCCACGCGGCCTCGCTGGCGGGCACCATCTTGCGGTTGTTGCGGTACCGGTGGGGCCCGGTGATGTCCTCGGTCATCACACCCCCGCCGCCTGCGAGCGGAGCCAGCCGCCGAGCCGGGTCACGGCCTCGCGGGCCTTGGCGAGGCGCGCGTGGTGGAGGTGCCAGACGTGCACCATGCCGGGCCAGACCTCCAGCTCGGCGGTGCCTCCCGCGCGCCGCAGCCCCTCCGCGAACCGTTCGGCGTCGCTGAGCAGGATCTCGCGGCTGCCCACCTGGAGGAGGACCGGGGGCAGCCCCGCGAACTCCCCGAAAAGCGGCGACACGTACGGGTCGGTGGGCGCGGTGCCCGCCCGGTACGACGCGGACACCAGGTCCACGACCGGCTTGCTGAGCATGGGGTCCTCGTGCTCCAGGGCGTCGTAGCTCTCCCCGCTGCCCGTGAGGTCGGTCCACGGCGAGACACAGGCCGCCGCGGCGGGCAGCGGCACCCCCGAGTCCCGCAGCTTCAGCAGCGTCGCGAGGACCAGGCCGCCGCCCGCCGAGTCGCCCGCGAGGACCACGTCACGGGCGTCGAGCCCGTCGATGAGCAGACTCCGGTACGCGGCCACGGCGTCGTCGAGCGCCGCCGGGTAGGGGTGCTCGGGGGCCCGCCGGTAGTCGACGAAGAACATCCGGCAGCGGGCCGCGCGGGCGATCTCCCCGACCATGTGGCCGTGGCTGCGCAGCGAGCCGTACACGTATCCGCCGCCGTGCAGGTAGAGCCCGGTCAGGGCGCCCTCGGCGTTCGGCGGGGTCAACAGGTGGCCGCCGTCGCGCTGTTCGACCGTGATGTCGTCGGCGATCGGCATGCCCCACGACTCGTAGAACAGCCGGGCGTCGTCGATGTCCGTGGGCCACTCGTCGGCGGCGAGGGCGGTGAGGAGGGTGCCGAGCTCCTTGTGGTCGCCCTCGGACATGACCGGCACGCTGAACTCTGTGTGCTCGGTGGGCTCGGTGTGTTCCTTGCGCTTCGTGTGTTCCGTGGACGTCGTCACTGGTCCGTCCCGACCGGGGCGACACCGCGGTGGTAGCGCTCGCGGGCGGCCTCGTCCGGCACCTGGAGGCTGGGCTGCGGGATCTCCAGCCGGTAGTGCCGGTACCACTTAGCCAGCTCGACGCCCTCCGCGAACTGGTACTCCAGGTGCCGGATCGGGCGGCGCGCGGGCCGGGTGGGGTCGGCGGGCCGGGGCTCGGATCCGGCGTGCGCGAGGCCGCCGTCCACCTCGTTGAGCAGGACGACCATGACCAGGTCGGCGGAGAGGTCGGCGTCCACGGCGGAGGCGTACCGGGCGAGGACCGGCTCGGCGTGTTCCTCCTTGACCGCCACGTTGTAGCTGTGCGGCATGAGTTCGAGCAGGTCGGCGGGGGCCACACCGTTGTCCTGGCAGTAGGCGCGGGTGTCGCAGACCATCGGGGTGCCGTCGGTGATGTTGGTGTTGGGCCCGTAGATGTTCCCGATGAACGGGGTGGCGGCGTCGAAGTGCACGCACTTGGTCGTCAGGAACTCGCGCTCGGTGGTGTGGTCGCCGTTGGGCGTGAAGTGGGTGTTCTTGTTGTACCCGTCGACGTCCATACCGGCGATGCGGTCGTAGTCCATCGCGACGGGGCTGAACCGGGAGACGTCGACGTGCTCGCCGAAGCCGCGGAACAGGGACTCCAGGTAGTCGCGGCCGATCGCGGCGTCCTGCTCCTTGTGGACGTCGAGTCCGTGGTGAGCCAGCGTCTTGGCGACACCGTGGCAGACGGCGACGCCGTCGCCCTCGGCGACCAGCCGCACCAGTTCCCGGACGAGCCCGTCCCCGACGGCCTGGAGGCGGCCGTCGGTCAGCTCGGTGCGGTGGGCGGAGACGTCGATGACGGCGTGCTGCGGAAGCTTCTTCATGATGATCCCCCTGGTTACTTGGTGCGGGCGCTCTGGGCGTTGGTGCGGGTGTTCTGAGCGGCGGTGTCCGTGGTGGGCGCGTGGAGCTGGAGCATGCGCTGGGCCCGCAGGACGAAGGGCGGGGCGAGCACCCGGTCCTCCTCGACCGCGAAGCCGTAGGGCGTGGAGTTGTAGTCCTCGACCACGCTGCGGTACTCGGCGATCTGCTCCGGGCCGACGGTGAACGTCTCGGCGATGGTGCCGACCTGCCGGGGGTGGATGGCCGCCTTGCCGGTGAACCCGGCGTCCCGGGCCGCCCGGCACTGCGCCGCGACCACGTCGAGGTCGTGCAGTTCGAACGAGTTGGTGTCGATGGCGGGCACGCGGTACTTGGCCGCCGCCGCGCAGAGCCGGGCCCGCGCGTGGTCGAGGTAGAAGGCGTTCTCGGCGTACAGGTCGGCCGTCAGGTCCGCCTGGCCGAAGCACAGCCCGTCGCTGACCGCGGCGATCTCCATGGCGTTGTCGACGGCATCGACGGTCTCGATGAAGCTGCAGATCTGCGGCGGGTTCGAGGTGTGCGACAGCAGGGACCGGTAGATGGCCACATCGCCCGCGCCGGAGATCTTGGGGATGAAGACCACGTCGACCGGTACGCCGCCGATGGTGGCGTCCATCTCGATCAGCGCCCGCAGGTCCGCCAGCCCGTCGGGTGTCGCGATGGTGGTCACCCGCAGGCCGAGCGCGGGCAGTCCGGCCCCGGTGAGGTCGAGGTCCGGCTGCGCCAGCAGGGCGCGGGCCTCGGCCTTCCTGGCCGGGTGGATGGAGTCCTCCAGGTCCAGGACCAGCATGTCGGCGTGGACCCGGCCGGGCCGGGCGACGGACGCCAGCAGCAGGGCGGGGGTGTAGAGCAGACTCGCGTACGACTTCACTGCGCATCGTCCCTTCCGAACAGCAGGTTCATCTTCTGGAGGGAGTAGTCCTCGTAGCGGATGGGCTCGTACTTCGCGGGGCGGTCCGCCGCGAACTTGGGGAAGCACTCGATGACGGTGTCGTCGTTGGCCAGCTTGAAGAAGACGATGGACTGCCGCTGCCGGTCGGCGAGCCGGACCCGGTGCGGTGTCGACACGTACTCGTCGTTCGACCAACGGGCCATCAGATCACCGATGTTGACGATGAAGCTGTCCCGTTCCCGGACGTCGATGTCCAGCCAGCGGCCGGCGCGGTCCTGGAGCTGGAGGCCCGGTCCGTCCTGGGTGAGCAGCGTGATCAGCGTGCCGTCGGTGTGCTGCCCCATGCCCTGGTCGTTGAGGAACTCGGGGGCGACCCCGGGGTAGAGGTGCGAGCGGAGGGAGTCGTTGGAGGTGTTGGTCCGGGTGGCGAAGAAGTCCCGGGGCAGGTCCAGGGCGAGGGCCAGCAGCTCGGCGATCCGGCCCGCCACGGTCTCGCAGGCGGCGAAGTACTCCTTCAGGGACGCGCGCAGTCGCTTCCCCAACTCGTCCTCCGGGAAAGGGAGTTCTTCCTCGTCGTCGAGGATCAGCCGTCCGGTGCTGAACTTCTCGACGTAGTCCGAGGGCATCCCCGGCTTCCCGGTGTAGGCGTAGGCGTTCTCGGAGAGCAGGGCGCTGTACCCGTACGGGCTGTAGTCGTTGTCGCCGCGCGCGGTGGAGGTCCGCATCGGGAACGCGTGCTTGGTCTCCAGCGGGAGGCGGAAGAAGCGCAGCGAGGCGTCGTAGGCGTCGTCGAAGACCTCGCGGGCGATGCCGTGTCCACGGACGACGAAGAACCCGGTGCGCCGACAGGCGTCGGATATCTCCTCGGCGGTCCTGTGCTCCCCGGCGGTCCTGTGCTCGTGGCCGGACCGCTCCGGGGCCAGGTCGATGACCGGAATCATTGCTCTGCCTCCTGCTTGGGGACGAGGATCGTCCGCTCGAACTCGATGACCGCCACGTCGTCCTGGTTCCGGCCGGTGGTGTGGACGGTCACGATCCCCTGGTCGGGGCGGGTGGTGGACTCGCGCCGGGAGACGATGCGGGTCTGGGCGTAGAGCGTGTCGCCCACGAAGACCGGGGCGGTCAGCCGCACCTTGTCCCAGCCGAGGTTGGCGACGCACTTGGCGCTGATGGTCGAGACGGTCATCCCGTTCACGATTCCGAAGGTGACCAGACTCGAAACGACGATCTTGCCGAACTGGGTCTGCTCGGCGTAGACGGCGTCGATGTGCAGCGGGTGCTGGTTCAGGCAGAGCAGGGAGCTCCACACGTTGTCGGTCATGGTGATCGTCCGGCCGGGCCGGTGTTCGACCACTTCGCCGGGTACGTAGTCCTCGTAGAGCATCCCGCTGTCCTCCCGGTAGATACCGGGGCCGACGGTGCGGAAAGAGTTGTTCTTCACCGGTCTCCTCCGTGCAGGCCCGCCCGTAGCAGCGCGGAGCGGGCTGATCTGTGTGCCGCGTCGGCGGCGGTGGCCGCCTGGCCGAGTCCCCAGACGGTGCGGCCGCCCGTCTCCAGTGCCACGAGGCAGGTGACCGGCGCGCCGGTCGCCGCCGCTGTGCCGGTGAACCGGGGCGGGGTGAACCCGACACCGTGGTCGGCGGCGAGCCGCGCGAGGATCTCGGCGCCGTCCCCGCCGTCGTGACCGCTACCGATGTCCCCGCCGTCGTGACCGCTACCGCCGTCCCCGCCGTCGTGACCGCTACCGCCGTCTCCGCCGTCCCCGTCCCCGTCCCCGCCACTGCCGTTCCTGTTGTCCCCGGCGGGCAGCGGGGGTGAGTCGTCCAGGCAGTAGGTCTCCCGGAGGAGCCGCCAGATCTCCGCAGGCTCCAGTTCGCGCCCCAGGGTGTCGGCGGCGGACTGGACCACGGCCGCGAAGTCCCGCCGCAGTCCGGCCGGGAGGTCGACCCCCCAGCCGGCCTTGAGCACGTAGGCGATGCCGCCCTTGCCCGACTGGCCGTTGACCCGGATGATCGCCTGGTAGTCGCGGCCGACGTCCTTCGGGTCGATGGGCAGATAGGGCACCTGCCAGGGCAGTTCGCCGACCTCCTTGCCCTCCCGTTCCGCCTGGTCGGCCAGTGTGGCCAGGCCCTTGGCGATGGCGTCCTGGTGGGTACCGGAGAAGGCGGTGTAGACGAGGTCCCCGGCGTAGGGGTGGCGGGGGTGCACGGGGAGCCGGTTGCACTCCTCGACGATCTCGCGGACGGCGTCGATGTCGGAGATCTCCAGCTGGGGATCGACCCCGCTGCTGAACAGGTTGAGCGCGAGGGTCACCAGGCAGACGTTCCCGGTGCGTTCGCCGTTGCCGAAGAGGGTGCCCTCGACCCGGTCGGCCCCGGCGAGCAGGGCCAGCTCCGCCGAGGCGACGGCGGTGCCCCGGTCGTTGTGCGGGTGGACGGACAGGATGATCGCGTCGCGCCGGTCGAGGTTGCGGTGCATCCACTCCACCTGGTCGGCGAAGACGTGGGGCGAGTGGGTCTCCACGGTGGTCGGGAGGTTCAGCACCAGCGGCCGGTCGGGCGTGGCGTCGACGGTCTCCGCGACCCGGTTCGCGATCTCCAGGGCGAGCTCCGGCTCGGTCAGGTTGAAGGTCTCCGGCGAGTACTCGAACCGGATGTCGGACCCGGGCTCACGCTCCGCCAGCCGCACCAGATGCCGTGCCCCGTCGACGGCCATGTCCAGGACCTCGCGGGACGACATGCCGAACACGACCTCGCGCCACAGGCAGGCCGTCGCATGGCACAAATGCACCACGGCCCGGTCGGCCCCGCGAATCGCCTCGAAGGTCCGCTCGATGAGTTCCGGACGGGCCGGCGTGAAAACCGACACCGTGACGTCGTCCGGAATTCCCTCCTTGGTCACCAGCTCGCGGACGAAATCGAAATCGTGCGCACTGGCCGCCGGATATCCGATTTCTATGTCTTTGAAACCGGTCGCCACGAGCAGGTCGAACATCCGCTGCTTCCGGCGCATGTCCATGGGATCGGCCAGCGCCTGGTTTCCGTCCCGGAGATCGACGGATGCCCAGGTCGGAGCGCGGTCGAGCGTACCGTCCGGCCACCGCCGTGACCAGCCTGAAGTGGGAGAAACGGCGTCCCGAGCATAGCGGTGGAACGGCATGGACGACGGACTTTGCTTAATTCTCCGGAACTCTTTGGAAGAAGACAATGGTGTTGGCCCCCCTGTACTTCCAGGCTGCGTCCTCGTGGGTTTCTCAGCGCTCCGAGGCTAGGGAGCGTCCGGCGCCGCGGGGAAGTGGACCGTCCTCTATACCTGACCCTGGAATCCGACTATTCGGACATCGGGGAAGGTTCGGCGGGCCGCGTGGTTGACGCCGTATGTTTTGTCACTAGGGTTTCGCAGTATTGCCCGGCATCAATTCACCGCTTCACGTGCGTTCACGCGAACCCGCAAGAAGTGAACCCGCAAGAAGCGAACCCGTGAGAACCCGTAAGAACCCGTACGCACTCATGCGAACTCATGCGAAATGGCAGGCCATGGCCGAATCCACCAGTTTCGACAACCGCACGTCGGACAGCGGCGGTGCGATGCTGCGGCCGGGCCGGGTCCTGGCGGTGGCCTGCATGGCGCACGGGATGATCGTCGTCGACACCAGCATCGTCCACGTGGCGATCCCGGCGATCCGGGAGAGCCTCGACGCGAGCCTCCCGACGATGCAGTCCGTCGTCACCTCGTACGTGGTCGTCATCGCGGGTCTGATGCTGGCCGGGGCCGCGGCGGTGGCGCGCTACGGCGCGGTGCGGATGTTCCGGCTCGGGGTCGTGCTGTTCGGGGTGACCTCCGCGCTCTGCGGCCTCGCCCCCAACGGCCCCGTGCTCGTCGCCATGCGGGCGGCCCAGGGGCTGGGCGCGGTGCTGGTCATGCCCGCCACCCTGGTGATGCTCACCGACACCTACCGGGAGCCAGGCAGGCGCGCCAAGGCCATCTCCATCTGGTCGATGGTCGCCGGGAGCCCGGTCGCCTTCGGTCCCACGCTCGGGGGCGCCCTGGTCGAGACGGTGGGCTGGCGGAGCATCTTCTGGATCAACGTGCCCATCGTCCTGGTCGTCCTGGTGCTCTCGGCCCGGCACATGCCCCGGGTCGAACGGTCCAGCTCCAAGGAACCGCAGGACGTGCCGGGCCAGTTGCTCTCCGTCGTCTTCCTCGGCGGGCTCGCGCTGGCGCTCGCCGAAGGTCAGGAGGCGGGCTGGACCCGGCCGCTGCCCCTGGTGGCGGCGGCGGTGGCCCTGGTCGCGTTCGCCGCCTTCGTGGTCCGGCAGAGGAGTTACGCGTACCCCATGATTCCCGGGGACCTGTTCCGGGCCCCCGGGTTCCGCAGCTACGTCACGGTCGGCCTGCTGCTCTTCGTCGGCTACAACGGGCTGATGTTCACGCTCAGCGTGTTCCTCCAGCAGGTGCGCGGCTACGACCCGGTCACCGTCGGCCTGTTCTTCCTCTCCTCCGCCCTGCCGATCACCTTCATGCCGCTCGCGGCGGGGCGCTTCGCCACCAAGTACGGCGCCCGGGCGGTGCTGGGCACGGGCATCCTGCTCTCCCTGCTCGGCGCGGTGGTGCTGGCCGCCTTCGGTGGCGACACCCCGGTGGGCACCTGCGCCGGTCTCGCGCTGATCGGGCTCGGCTTCGGCCTGGTGACGGTGCCTCAGATCACCCTGACCCTGGCGGCGGCCCCGGAACACCGCTCGGCCATCGCCTCCGGGCTGATGTCGGCGGGCCGGTCGACCGGCTCCCTGATCGGCGTCGCCCTCCTCGCCGGGCTCCAGTCCGGAGGCGGCATCGCCGCACCCGCGTTCGTCCTCGTCGCCGTCTACGCCCTGATGGGCCTGGCCGCCTTCCTCGGCGGCCGGGCCCGCCCCGCCGACGCGACCGCCCGCTAGGGGCCGCCAACTCCCGCTGGATCCGCGCCGTTTCCCTCGTGCGCACTCCACACACGTACGCACTCCACGCACACGTACGCACTCCACACGCGCATATGCACTCCGCACGCATACGTACTCCACGCACGCATACGTACTCCACACACACCGGAGCATTCATGTCGGAGCAACAGGCAGGTCACGACGTCGTGTCCAGGATCGCGGCACTGCGCGCGGGCGATCCCGAGTTCGCCCGGGCCGTCCCGTCACCCGACGTCGCCGACGCCATCAGCAGGCAGGAAGGCCTGGTGGGGGTCATCGCGGCCGCCATGCACGGGTACGCCGACCGCCCGGCCCTCGCCCGCAGGTCCAGCCGTATCGTCCGCGACCCCGCCACCGGCCGTCGCACCCGTGAACTCCTGCCCGCCTTCGAGACGTTGACCTACGCGGAGCTGTGGCAGCGGGTCGGCCGGCTCGCCGCCGCCTGGGCCGACGGCACGGACGGTCTGCGGGCCAAGGAGTTCGTCGCGACCCTGGGGTTCACCGGGGTCGACTACGCCGTCATCGACCTGGCCTGCATGTACCTGGGGGCGGTGTCGGTGCCGCTGCCCACCGGTTCGTCCGCCGCCCGGCTGGCCCCGGTCGTCGCCGAGACGGGGCCGAGGATCCTCGCGGCCGACACCGGTTCGCTCGACGCGGCCGTCGGCGCCGTCCTGGCCTCCGACACCGTCGAGCGCCTGGTGGTCTTCGACTACGACCCCCAAGTGGACGACGAGCGGGAGGCGTTCGAGGCGGCCCGCGCGCGACTGAGCGGTCGGGCCGAGGTGGTCCCGCTCGCGGCCGAGGTGGAGCGTGGGGCCCGGCTGCCGGACCTGGAACCGTACGAGGACGGGGACCCGGACCGGCTGGCCGGGCTGATCTACACCTCCGGGAGCACGGGCACACCCAAGGGCGCGATCTTCACCGCCGCCATGATCACGCGGATGTGGCAGAACGCCCGGGGCGGGCTCAACGCCGGGGGCGGCAGCGCCACTCCGGTGCTCGTCGTGCACTACATGCCGATGAGCCACGTCAACGGCCGCGCCTGGCTGGTCAACGGCCTCGCCGCAGGCGGCACCGGCTACTTCGCGGCCCGTAGCGACATGTCGACGCTGTTCGACGACATCCGTCTGGTGCGGCCCACGGTGCTCAGCCTCGTGCCGAGGATCTGCGACATGGTGTACCAGCGGTACCTGCTGGAGGCCGACCGCATCGGCCGCACCGGCACCCCCCGCCCGGAGGCCGAGGCGGCGGCATCGGCCCTGGTCCGCGACTCCATGCTCGGCGGCCGCATCGTCTTCGCCCTGTGCGGCAGCGCACCCCTGTCCGAGGCGATGCACACCTTCACGGCCGCGCTCCTCGGCACCCGGATCATCGACTGCTACGGGTCCACGGAGACGACCCGGGCCATCGTCGTCGACCAGGAGATACGCCGCCCCCCGGTGACCGGCTACCGGCTGGCCGACGTCCCCGAGCTCGGCTACTTCAGCACCGACAAGCCCTACCCACGCGGCGAGTTGAGGGTGAAGTCGGTCGGGCTGTTCCCCGGCTACTACCAGCAGCCCGAGACCACCGCCCGCGCCTTCGACGAGGACGGCTACTACCGCACCGGCGACGTCTTCGCCGAGACCGCGCCCGGCCGTCTGGTCTACGTCGACCGGACGAACAACGTGGTGAAGCTGTCCCAGGGCGAGTTCATCGCCGTCTCCGGCCTGGAGGCGCTGTACGCGACCAGCCCCGACATCGCGCAGATCTACGTGTACGGCAGCAGCGAGCAGGCGTTCCCGCTGGCGGTGGTGGTCCCCGACGCCGAGCGCCTGGGGCGGGCCGACGACGACACCGTACGGTCCACGGTCCTGGACTCCCTGCGCGAACTCGCCCATGGCGCGGGCCTGCACGCGTACGAGATCCCGCACGACGTCCTCGTGGAGCGGCAGCCGTTCACCGTCACCAACGGGCTGCTGTCGGGGGTCGGCAAGCCGCTGCGGCCCGCGCTCAAGGAACAGTACGGACCGCGACTGGAGCGCCTGTACGCGGACATCGCGGCCGGGCGGGCGGGCCAGATCGCGGCGCTGCGGGCGGCGGGCCGGGAGGTCACCCCGCTGGAGGCGGTCCGCACCGCCGCGCAGATCACCCTCGGCTGCCCCGCGTCGCTGGTGCGGGCGGAGGCCGCCTTCACGGACCTGGGCGGCGACTCCCTGTCGGCGCACACCTTCTCGACCGTCCTGGAGCAGATCCTCGACGAGGAGGTGCCCATCCAGCTCATCCTCCGGCCCTCCTCGACGCTGGCCCGCATAGCGGAGCGGCTCGGCGCGGCGCGGGACGCCCGGGAACCACGCCCCACCTTCGCCTCCGTACACGGGGGCGGCGCACGAGAAGTGCGGGCCGCCGATCTGGCTCTCGACCGCTTCGTCGACGCCCGGCTCCTGGCCGCCGGGCGCGGAGCGCGTACGGCCCCGGCCGCCGCCCGGAACGTCCTGCTCACCGGGGCGACCGGCTACCTCGGACGGTTCCTCGCCGTCGACCTGCTGCGGCGCGCCGCCGGTACGGGCGGGCGGCTGACCTGCCTGGCCCGGGCCGCCGACGACGCGGCCGCACGGCAGCGTGTGGTGGAGTGCCTGCGCGCGGCGGCGGCCGACGACCCCGCCGACTGGTTCGATGCGGCCGCCGAGCGGCATCTGACGGTCCTGGCCGCGGACGTGTCGGCGCCCCGGCTGGGGCTGGCGGAGGCGGAGTGGGAGGCGCTGGCCGACCGGACCGACGAGATCGTGCACGCGGCGGCGCTGGTCAACCATGTCCTGCCGTACCAGCGGCTGTTCGCGCCGAACGTCACCGCGACGGCGGAGCTGATCGGGCTGGCGCTCACCGGCCGGGCGAAGCGGTTCGCCTATGTGTCGACGGTGGCGGCCGCGCTGCTGCCCGACGGCTCGTTCCTCGACGAGAGCGCCGACATCCGTACGGCGTCCCCGGTGCGGCCCCTGGACGACTCCGACGCGAACGGATACGCCACGAGCAAGTGGGCCGGTGAGGTCCTGCTGCGCGAGGCGCACGAGCGGACGGGCCTGCCGGTCACCGTCTTCCGGCCGGACATGATCCTTGCCCACAGCACCCTGCCCGGCGGGCTGAACCTCACCGACCGGTTCAGCCGACTGCTCCTGAGCATCCTCACGACCGGCATGGCACCGCGCTCCTTCTACGAGCTCGACGGGGACGGCGGCCGTCGGCGGGCCCACTACAGCGGACTGCCGGTCGACTTCACCGCGGCGGCGATCGCGTCGCTCAGCGCAGGCAACGAGAACGGGAACGCGAACGGGGAGGACGGGTACGTCACTTACAACACGGTCAACGCCCACGACGACGGGATCTCCTGGGACGCGTTCGTGGACTGGCTGATCGACGCGGGCCACCCGATCACCCGCTTCGACGACCACCACCAGTGGCACATGCGCGCCGAGGCGGCGCTGCGCGGCCTGCCCGACCATCAGCGCCGGCTGTCGCTGCTGCCGCTGATGCGGGCGTACGCCCGGCCGGGCGTGCCGAGGGCGGGCTCCGCCGTACCGGCCTCACGGTTCAGCACGGCGGTCGCGGGCCTCGGGGCGGGGGAGGGGAGTGAGGGGGGCGTGCCGTCGCTCTCTCCGGCGTACATCGCCAAGTGCGTGGCGGACCTGAGGCTGCACGGCCTGCTCTGAGCGGCGTTCGTAGGGCCTCGGCCTCGGCCCCGGCCCCGTTCACGGATCAGGGATCACGGATCAGGGATCACGGTGAACGGGGCCGGGAAGGTCTGAAGGGCTGACGAGGCGGGCGCTCAGCGGTTCACGGGCGCGATCTCCTCGATGACATGGCGGGGAGCGGCGAAGAAACCCGACTCGCGCGGGTAGTGGACCACGATGTCGGTGAAGCCCAGCTCCGCGCACCGCCCCGCGACATCCGCGAACGCCTCAGCGGACTCCATCGTCGGCAGCAGGGAGAACCCGGTCAGCAGCGTACGGCCCAGGGACTTCGGGTCGCGGCCCGCCCGCTCGCACGCCGCGTCCAACTGCTCCAGACGCCGCGCGAGCACGGACCAGGTCCAGGCAGCGGTCCGCTCGTGCCTCGGCACGTCCCCCTGGTCGGTGACGACCCACGACGCCCCGTACCGCGCGACGGTCGCCATCCCCAGCGGACCGTTCCCCGCCAGTACGAAGGGCACCCTGGGCCGCTGCACGCAGCCCGGCTCCAGCCGGGCGTCGACCGCCTCGTAGTGGCGGCCGTGGAAGGTGGTCCGCCTGCGGCCGTCGGGCGTTCCGGTCAGCAGCCGGTCCAGGAGCTCCACGGACTCGCGGAACCGGCTGCCGCGTTCCCGCGCCGACCAGCCCTTGCCGCGTTCGCCCTGGCCGAGCACGTAGGAGTCGTTGTCCGGCGAGCCCGCGCCGAAGCCGAGGACGAAGCGGCCCTCGCTGATGGCGTCCAGCGTGATGACGTCATGGGCGAGGGGTACCGGGTGCCGGAAGTTCGGCGAGGTCACCAGCGTGCCGAGCCTGATCCGCGAGGTGATCCCGGCGGCGGCCGTCAGCGTGGGCAGCGCCCCGTACCAGGCGCTGTCCGGCAGTCCGGCCCAGGTGATGTGGTCGTAGCTGTAGGCGGCGTGGAAGCCCAGCTCCTCGACGTGCCGCCAGGTCGCGGCCGCCTCACGGAACGGACGGTCGGGCAGGATACAGACGCTGATACGCACGACGGACTCCAGATTCCTTGCTTCCAGCTCCCCGGGCGCTCCCTGGGCGCTCCGACAGTACTGACCCCTCACCCCGGCGCGGAGCCAGGAAATCACTGGACCGCACCCTTGAATCCGGCCAATGCGACACGCTGCCGCGACCGGCCGCCGGAGGCCCGCCTTGGCCCCCGGCTCCCGCCCGCATAACGTCACGCGTACCGAGCCAGCGCGAGAAAGGCCCCCCGTGCCGCACACAGACGAGCGTGCCCGACGCATCCACGCCCTCCTCACCGCCCCCGGAGCCCCCTTCGCCGTGGTGCGGGGCGAGCGGGGGACGCTGGAGTACGCCGACGGGCCGCGCACGCTGCGGGAGTTCGTCGAGACGACCTGGGCGTACGGGGACTCCGTCTTCCTGATCGCGGGCGAACGGCGTTATTCGTACGGGGAGTTCTTCGCCGCCGCGTCCGCCCTGGCCGTCCGGCTGGTCGAGGAGTACGGGCTGCGCCCCGGCGACCGGGCCGTCGTCGCGATGCGGAACCACCCCGAGTGGCAGATCGCCTTCTGGGCCGTCCAGCTGGCCGGGCTCATCGCCGTACCGCTCAACTCCTGGTGGACCGAGGACGAGTTCCGTCACGCCCTCGACGACTGCGAGCCCGGGGTGCTGCTCGTGGACGGGGAGCGGCTGGAGCGGGTGGCGGGGTGGGCGGCGCGGCGGGGCGGGACGCGGGTGGTGCTGTTCCAGGGTTTTCAGGGGGACCAGGGTTTCCATGGGGGCCAGGGCTTCCGCGGGGTCCAGGGCTTCCACGGGGAACGTGAACTCCCCGACGGCGTACGCATGGAGCGGTACGAACTCCCCGACGGCGTACGCGTCGAGCGGTACGAGGACTTCCCCGCGCCCGACCCCCTGGCCGCGCCCCCGGACGTCGAGCCCCGGCCCGAGGACGACGCCACGATCATCTACACCTCCGGCACCACCGGCCGGCCCAAGGGTGCGGTGGCCACCCAGCTCGCCCAGGCCGGAGCCGCGCTCAACCCCCGTTACCAGGCGGCCTATTCGGCGCTGGGGAGGGACGCCGTCCCGGGGATGGGGCCCGCCCCGGTCTCCCTGATGACGTTCCCCTTCTTCCACGTGGCCGCGTTCACCAGCTTCTACGGGGTGATGGCGGCGGGCGGCACGCTCGTGCTGATGGAGAAGTGGGACGCGGACGAGGCTCTCCGGCTCATCCGCGCCCATGGCGTCACGCACTTCGCGGGCGTGCCGACGACCGCCCTCCAACTGCTGGACGCCGCCGGGCGGACCGGGGACGAGCTGGCGAGCCTGACCCTGTTCAGCACCGGAGGCGCCCCGGCCCCGCCCGCCCTGGCCGCCCGCCTCACCGCCCGGTACGGCGAACGCGTCGAGCCCCGCAACGGCTACGGCCTCACCGAGACCGGCGGCGGCGTGCTTGCCAGCATCGGCGCCGAGTACCGCGCCCACCCCGGTGCCGTCGGCCGCCCGACCCCCGTGACCGAGACCAGGATCGCGGGAGCGGCGGGGGAGGAGCTGCCCGAGGGGGAGGTGGGGGAGCTGTGGCTGCGCGGGCAGTCGTTGTTCCGCGGCTACTGGCGCGACCCGGCCGCGACCGGGGCGGCGTTCCGGGACGGCTGGTTCCGTACGGGGGACCTCGCCGTGCGGCGTGCGGGGCGGGTCGAGGTCGTCGACCGGCTCACGGACATGGTGATCCGGGGCGGCGAGAACGTGTACTGCGTCGAGGTCGAGGGCGTCCTGCACGACCACCCCGATGTGCTCGACGCCGCCGTCCTCGGCCTCCCGCACCCGGTGCTGGGGGAGGAGGTCGCCGCCGTCGTCCGGCTCCGCCCCGGCGCGGGGGCCACCGCCGACGCCCTGCGCGAGCACGTGGGCCGCACGCTCGCCGGGTTCAAGGTGCCGGCCCGGGTGCTGTTCACCGATGAGCCACTGGAACGCAACGCCGCCGGGAAGCTCCTCAAGCGCGAACTCCGGGCCGCCGTGCTCGCCGCCCCACAAGGGGCGGACCGCCTAACGGCCGGGTGACCCGCGGCCGGTGGATCACTTCACGGCCGGGTGATCCGCACCCGGTAGTTCCCGTCCCCGTCCTCCTCCAGCACGGATATCCGTACGCCGTTGGCCCGGTCGGTGAACGTCTGGCCGGGCCGGAACGGCGCGTCCGACAGCTCCGCGTGCACGTTGGGACGCCGGGTGCAGCCGCCGCTGTCCTGGGTGGCGTCGGCGACGGACACCGGCCCCTGGCCGGTGTCCACGTCGGAGCTGACCTTGTAGATCAGCACCCCCGGGCGGCAGACCGCCTCGTCGTTGCCCGCCGCCGTACGGACCTCCACGGCGTAGCCGGACTGGGCGCTCAGCGGGACGAAGGCGAGCTTCGTGCCCCCGGCGGTGGCCAGCGGGCCGAGGGTGTGTTCGCTGACGCCCGGCTGGGAGGCGCAGCTGATCTGCTCGTTGTCGAGCCAGCCGAGCTTCCACTTGTGCCAGCCCAGGAAGTCGTTGTTGGCGCCCCAGTCCTCGGACATGATGTCCCAGTGCCCCACCGAGCCGCCGCCCTCCATCGTGTAGAGGTCGGGCAGGCCGAAGACATGGCCGTTCTCGTGCGGCAGGACGCGGTAGCCGGTCTGTGCGTACGACCCCGAGCCGTCGTCCTGGCGGCTGTAGACGAAGGACGTGTTGGAGAGCGGGACGCCGTCCGCCTGCGGGGCGTCGTCGTTGCCGGAGAAGGTCACCGAGAGCACGGTGTCCAGGGCGGAGGGCCCCGCGTTCGGGGTGACCAGCACGTTGACCAGGTCGTACGCCGAGAAGTCGACCTCCGGATCGGCGGCCTCCACCAGGTCCTCGACCAGTTGCCGGTACCCCGGTTCGAACGGTGAGCCGCGCTCTATCCCGTACTCGGCGAACGGCATCGGCATCCGCAGCCACTCCTTGACGGGGGCCTCGGGGCGGTAGTCGAGCCGGCCGTAGGAGCTGGTCGTGAACCAGTCGGAGGTCTGCGGGAAGAACTCCGCGAACCGGTCCTCCGCCGGTTCCGTGCCCTCCGCGTCCGGGAAGTCGATCATCAGGTTGAGCGCCCGGACCTCACCGGTGGAGCGGGCGTAACCGGGCGGGGTCGGCATCCCCAGCGACATCTGGACGCCCATCGCCGCGGCGATCCGGCAGGGGGCGACCGCGGAGTCCTGGGCGGTGGCCGCCGGGCCCGCCGTGGCCCGGCCGGTCCCCGGGAGCGTGGTGCTCGCCGACGCCATGGCCGCTATGACCAGGGCGGTCGCCCCGGTCAGGGCGATGGGGCGGCGGTGTCTGCGTATCCGGTGGCGGGGCTGCTGCATAGGGGCGCCTTCGGGTCCGCGGCAGCCGGCCGACCCTGACTGCGCTCTGGCGATCAGCCTGTGCCGGGTGGTCGGGGGGCGCTCGCTGGGTGCGCCGATCGGAGGATTTCCGCCGCCGGGTGGTGTGACCCAGGTCACGACCCGAGGGGGAAATAAGCGGGGAGCCCTTCCCCGTTTGCATCGGTGTCCCCATGAAGCGGGGAGATGGTCCCCGGTTACGGGTGGGGGTCGTCCAGCTACACATTGGTGCATCGCCCAGCCGCACAAGCAACACAAGCCATACGTGCGACATCCGCGATACACGCGACACACGCGATACATCTGTGCATCCGGAGAGGGAAGGTCCACAGCCGTGGAGACCGTCGACGACACCACCACACCGGCAGCCCCGCGCCGCACGCCCCGGCCGAGGGCCGACGCGCTGCGCAACCGGGAGCGGATCGTCTCGGCCGCCCGTGAACTGTTCGTCGAGTTCGGGCCGGACGTGCCGCTCGACGACGTCGCGCGGCGGGCGGGCGTCGGCAACGCCACGCTCTACCGGAACTTCCCCGACCGGGCCGCCCTGATCCATGAGGTCGTCCTCGCGGTCACCTCCCGCACCACCCTGAGGGCCGAAGAGGCCGCCGCCACGGAGACCGACCCGTTCGCCGCGCTCAGCCGTTTCGTGCACGCGGCCGCCGACGAACGGATCGGCGCCCTGTGCCCGATGCTCTCCGGCGTCTTCGACCGGGAACACCCCGAACTGCTCGCCGCGCGCGGGCGCCTCGAAGAGGCCATCCAGGGGCTCATGTCGCGCGCCGTGTCGGCGGGGCGGCTCCGTACCGACATCGCCGTCGGTGACGTGCTCGTCGCCCTCTCCCAGCTCACCCGGCCGCTGCCCGGCACCGCCTGCCTGGACATCGACCGCTTCGCCCACCGCCACCTCCAGCTGTTCCTGGACGGGCTGGAGGCCCCGGCCCGCTCCGTACTGCCCGGATCGGCGGCAACCCTGGAGAACCTGCGGCGCTGCGACTGACGCCCGCCCCGACTCCGTAACCCCATAGCTCCGAAGCCCAAATCGATGCCTTCTTAAGTTCACACGTTCACGTACTCCATCACGCGTACGCCGACACGTACGGGCGGCGGCTCTCCTCGCCATGCCCTCGGCGCCCTCATATGTCCCTAGGTGGCTACTCCCATGTCAAAAACCGCTGACGCCCCGCTGTCGAGAACGGCCGGCACCGGGCTTCCCGACCCCAGCCGCTGGAAGGCGCTGGCCTTCATCGCGCTCGCCCAGCTGATGGTCGTCCTCGACGCGACCATCGTGAACATCGCCCTGCCCTCCGTCCAGACCGACCTCGACATCTCCGAGGGCAACAAGCAGTGGGTCATCACCGCCTACGCGCTCGCCTTCGGCGGTCTCCTCCTCTTCGGCGGCCGGATCGCCGACCTCTGGGGCCGTAAGCGCACCTTCGTCGTCGGACTGATCGGCTTCGCGCTGGCCTCCGCGCTCGGCGGGGCCGCCCAGAACGAGGCGATGATGTTCGGCTCCCGGGCCCTGCAAGGTGTCTTCGGCGCCCTGCTCGCCCCGGCGGCCCTCTCGCTGCTCGCCGTGATGTTCACCGACGCCAAGGAGCGCGCCAAGGCCTTCGGTATCTACGGGGCCATCGCCGGTGGCGGTGGCGCGGTCGGGCTGATCCTCGGCGGCTTCCTCACCGAGTACCTGAACTGGCGCTGGACGTTCTTCGTCAACATCCCGTTCGCCGTCGTCGCCGCTGTGGGCGCGTACTTCGTCATCCGTGAGCCCTCCGGCACCCGCAACCGCTCGCCGCTCGACATCCCCGGCGTCGTGCTCTCCACGCTCGGCCTGGTCGCCCTGGTCTACGGCTTCACCCGGGCCGAGTCGGCCGGCTGGTCGAACGGGCTGACGGTCGCCATGTTCATCGCCGCCGCCGTGCTGCTGATCGCCTTCGTCGTGACCGAGGCGCTGGTGAAGTCGCCGCTGCTGCCGCTGCGCGTGCTGACCGAGCGCAACCGGGGCGGGGTCTACCTCTCGCTGGGGCTCGCCGTCATCGCGATGTTCGGGCTGTTCCTCTTCCTGACCTACTACCTCCAGATCGTGAAGAACTACTCCCCGGTCACGACCGGCTTCGCCTTCCTCCCGATGATCGCGGGCATGATCACCGGCTCCACCCAGATCGGTACCCGGCTGATGACCCGGGTCCCGCCGAGGCTGCTGATGGGCCCCGGCTTCCTGGTCGCCGCCATCGGCATGCTGCTGCTCACCCAACTGGACCTGAACACCAGCTACACGGCCGTCATCCTGCCCGGCATGCTGCTGCTCGGCCTCGGTATGGGTACGGCGTTCATGCCGGCCATGTCCCTGGCCACGCACGGCATCGAGCCGCGTGACGCGGGGGTCGCCTCCGCGATGGTCAACACCTCGCAGCAGGTCGGCGGCGCCATCGGCACCGCCCTGCTGAACACCATCGCGGCGGGTGCCACCACCGCGTACATCGCCGACCACGCGGCCCGCGCCACGGACCCGGAGCTCCTGGAGCTCCAGGCCATGGTCAGCGGCTTCGCCGGCGCGATCTGGTGGGCGGTCGGCATCCTCGTCGCCGCCGCCGCGATCGCGGCCGTAATGATCAACACCGGCCGCCCGGGAACGGGAACGGGTGCCGTCGGCGGCGGTACGGGGGGCGCGTCCGGCGGGAACGCCGAAGGCGCCGAGGACGAGTTCCGGATCCCGGTCGTCGCCCACTGACGCCTCTGACGCCACCGCACGGCCCCTCTGCCCTGGTTCCGCCGCTCAGCGGAGCCAGGGCAGATCCGCGTCCGTACCCTCCGGTTCGAGCCCGTTGGCGAGCACCCGCATGATGTCGCCGAGGCTGCGCACCTGCTCGGGGGTGAGCCGGTCGAACATCGCCTGCCGTACGGCGTCGACATGGCCCGGTGCGGAGCGGCCGAGCATCGCGTACCCGTCGTCGGTGAGCACCGCGTTCTGGCCGCGCTTGTCGGACGGGCACTCCTCGCGCCGCACCCAGCCGTTCTTCTCCAGCCGGGCGATGGCGTGCGAGAGCCGGGAGCGGGTGATCTTCACGTTCCGGGCGAGCTCGGTCATCCGCATCCGGCGCCGGGGGGCCTGGGAGAGCTGGACGAGCAGCCCGTAATAGATGTGCGGCATGCCCGCGTCCCGCTGCAACTGCCGGTCGAGATGGTCCTCCAGCAGCGTGGTGGCATGCAGATAGGCGCGCCAGACGCGCTGCTCCTCGTCGGTGAGCCAGCGCGTGGCGCCGGTGGATGCCGTGGTCATGGACTCCACTGTACGACCTTTTCTTGAAAGTTTAACTAGATAGGGCTAAGGTCTCCGGAGGTAGGAACTTGAAGCTTCAAGAGAATTGGGCTTCAGGAATCCTTCCCGGTGAGATCGCGCAGGCCCGGTCCGGCAGGGCCTCCGATTTCGCAGGACCCTTGGAGAACGATCCCAGCGGATGGGGAGTGCCATGACAGCCACCGTGGAGCGCATGCCCGCCCTCTACCTCTCGCACGGCGCCCCGCCGCTCGCCGACGACCCCGTCTGGCCCGGCCAGCTCGCCGCCTGGTCCGCCGGACTGCCCCGGCCCCGCGCGATCCTGATGGTCTCCGCCCACTGGGAGGAGGCCCCACTCGCGCTCGGAGCCGTCGAACCGGCCCCGCTGGTCTACGACTTCTGGGGCTTCCCCGAGCACTACTACCGGGTGCGGTACGACGCCCCGGGCGCCCCGGAGCTCGCCGACAGCGTCCGCAAGCTGCTGCGCGGTGCCGGTACGCCGGTCCAGGACGTCCCGGACCGGGGGCTGGACCACGGGGCCTACGTCCCGCTCGTCGAGATGTTCCCGGACGCCGACATCCCCGTACTCCAGATCTCCATGCCGACCCTGGACCCGCAGAAGCTGATGGCCATCGGGCGCAGGCTCGCCCCGCTGCGCGACGAGGGCGTGCTGATCGTCGGCAGCGGCTTCTTCACGCACAACCTGGCCGCCCTGCGGCACCCCGGCGGCGGGGTCCCCGGCTGGTCGGCGGAGTTCGACGACTGGGGCGACCGCGCGCTGCGGGCCCAGGACATCGACGCCCTGCTCGATTTCGAGCACACGTCCCCCGCCGGAAAGCTGGCCCACCCGCGCACCGAGCACTTCGCCCCGCTCTTCGTGACGCTGGGCGCCGCCGAGGGGGAGCTGGACCGGGGGCGGAGCGTCATCGACGGCTTCTGGATGGGGCTGGCCAAGCGGTCGGTGCAGTTCGGCTGAGAAGCCCTTGCGGCTGCCGCGCGTCTCACCGGGCAGGTGGGTTCAGCTCGGTGTTTCACCGGGTCGGCGGGTTCAGCTCGGTGCTTCACCAGACCGGCGGGTTCAGCTCGATCGCGCGGCCGGCGGCGGCGAGTGCGGTCGCGTCACCGATGTCCAGCGCGGTGTCGGTGAACTTGATCGTGTGGTCGTCGCCGTGCGCCGCGGCCCGCGCGAACACCTCCCGCGCGTCCGGCTCCGCGAGAGGTTCCGCGACCGGGGCCGCCTCGCGGGGCGCATAGGCGGCGGTCACCGCGGCGCTGGCCGCCCAGGCCGCGTGCAGGCTCGGCGCCCACAGGGCCTCCGGGAGCGCGGGCAGGGTGCGCAGGACCGCGTTGGGTGCGGTCGCCGCGTGGACCAGCATGACCGGTTCGCCGTACCCATGGGTCGCGTACCGGTGGGTGGAAGCCCGGACGAGCTCCCGGAGCGCGGTACGGGCCGCCTCCGGCCCCTCGGGCTCCCGTCCGGGCCAGTCGGGGAAGCCGGTGAGCTGGTCGAACCGGCTCACGATGCCGCCGTCCTGCTCGGGGATGAGGGGCACCCGGTCCAGCGCGGCCGCCGCGTCCGGGGCCGGGGCGAGGCGCTCCAGGGCGGGCAGCGGCTGGTGGCGGGCGGCCCAGTAGCCGAGGGCGTGGGCCAGTTCCCGTACGCGCGGGGCGGTCTCCTCGCCCTCCAGCAGCGTGCGTACGGAGTGGCCGACCCGGATCACCGCATGGGTGGCGCCCGCCGCGATGCCGGGCAGCAGCCGGGGCCACCACTCGGCGAGGACGGTGCGCCAGGGGCGTTCGGCGGTCTCCCGCTCGAAGTACCGCGTCCAGTCGGCGACGCGGCGGGGGTCGCCGAGCGCCTCGTGCCAGTTCCGTCCGGTGACCGGGGCGGTGGAGCCGGGCATCTCCTCCAGCTTGGGGCGGTACTGGTCGAGCCAGAGGTGCACGGCCGCAGACTGCCCGTGCCGTACCAGTGCCTCGACCGCCATCGGGGCGTGGTTGCTGAGCCAGCCGTCGCGCTCTGGCCCGGACAGATGGATGCGCTCCAGGGCTTCGTCGAGGGTGCCGTCGAGGGTGTCGGAGATACCAGAAATGCCAGAGGTGCCAGAGGTGCTGGAGATACCAGAGATGCCGGAGTCATCCGTGAGGTGGTGTTTCGCGTCCGTGGGGTTGCGCTCGGTGTCCGTCATGCGGCTCACGCTAGGGGTGCGGGCCGCCCGGGCGGATCGGGCGGAGGCCCCGGTCGGCCGATGAGCCGGGCCTCCTCCTCCGGTCCTAGGACCCGTCCGGAGCTCGCGGCCGCGGGCCCGGCCGCGTGGCGACAATGCGGACATCGCGAGCAACCCCGAGGCGATACGGGCCGTCTACCGGGGTAGACGCGGGATCGGAACGATCGTGGTGACGTCCACCGGGCGAATCGTCGAACGCCGGACAACTCGTCGGACGGCTCGTCGGAACCTCCACGACACCCACTCTGACCTGCGCGTACGTGGGTATCCGACCCGGGTTTCCGGTGGTCGGCGCCGGACAGGGTACTGCATGATCGCGAAAATGAATGGGCGGCATGGGAATTCTGTCCGGATTCCAGTCGTTGTTTCCATCGGATGCAGGGCACCCGAAAGGGTGTCGCGACCTACTCAGCAAGGGAGCACGCATGGCAACCCGTGCCGTCGCCCGTCGTTCGTCCGCCACTTCCGGTGGGACCGACCGGGCAAGCAGTGTTCGCGCCGTGGGCGGGGAAATCGCCGATCGCGACCTGGTCGGCATGTACCTGGACGAGATCGCTCGTACACCGCTGCTCGACGCCGCCAAGGAAGTCGACCTCTCCCAGTCCATCGAGGCGGGCGTCTATGCCCAGCAGATCCTCGACGGCGAGGTGGAGAGCGATGCCCGCGGTGCGACGCGTGAGGAGCTGGAGGCGCTGGTCGCCGAGGGCGAGCGCGCCAAGGACATATTCATCCGTTCCAACCTCCGCCTCGTCGTCGCCGTGGCCCGCCGCTACCCGCGCGCGGGACTGCCCCTGCTCGACCTGATCCAGGAGGGCAACGCGGGCCTGGTGCGCGCGGTCGAGAAGTTCGACTACGCGAAGGGCTTCAAGTTCTCCACGTACGCCACGTGGTGGATCCGGCAGGCCATCACCCGGTCCATAGCGGACCAGTCCCGCACGATCCGGCTCCCCGTCCACCTGGTGGAGGAGCTCGGCCGGATCCGCCGGGTCCAGCGCGAGTTCAACCGGGAGAACGGGCGCGATCCCGAGCACGCGGAGATCGCCGCCGAGCTCGACTCCAACGCCGAGCGCGTGGGCAACGTCCTGGACTGGGCCCGCGACCCGGTCAGCCTCAACATGTCCGTGGACGACAACGGCGACACCCAGTTCGGCGACCTGCTGGAGGACACCTCCGCCGTCTCGCCGGAGCAGTCGGTGATGACCCTCCTGCGCAGTGAGGAGCTGGAGGACCTGATCGGCAAGCTCGACAACAGGACCGCCTCCATCATCAAGATGAGGTACGGGATCGAGGACGGCCGCGAGCGGACGCTCACCGAAGTGGGCAAGCAGCACGGCCTCACCCGGGAGCGGATCCGCCAGATCGAGAAGCACGCACTGCTCGAATTGAAGCGAATGGCTCACGACACGGGCTTTGACGCTGCGGCGTGAGCCAATAACCCGTAATCTCCCCATCAAGCCGGTTCGCACCGGCACACCGACCGGCGCATGCCGGTCACCCGACCGGTTTTCCCACCGGTCCCCGGAACTGAGTCCCGGCGCCCACCCCCCCCGGCGCCGGGGCTCATCCATGTACGGGCCGACCTCCTCGGCCATCCAGTGGCCCAGGCCCAGGCCCAGGCCCCGGCCTCGCCCCCTATCCGGCCGCGCGGGTCAGTCGGGCGCCCAGGTTCTCCACGTACGCCACCAGCTGTGGCGGCCCCTGCACGGTGAACTCGCAGTCCACCAGTGCCAGCCGCAGCGCCGCCCACTCCAGGGAGTCGGTGGACGAGGACCGCAGTCGGCAGGCGCCCTCCCCGTCCGGCTCCGGCGCGCCGAGCGTCGGCGGCAGCCGCGCCGCCACGAACTCCGCGGGCGCCCCGAACCGCACATCGAGCTGGAGCTCCGGCTGCTTGCCCGCCATCGACCGGGCGAAGTAGCGCGCCGCGTCCTTCGGCTCCCCGGACCCGTCCTCCTCCACAGGGAGCGGCCGGGGGGTGAAGCGGGCCCCGGTCGCGAACGGCTCGGTCACCCGGTCCACCCGGAACGTCCGCCAGTCCTCCCGCAGCAGGTCGTACGCCATCAGGTACCACCGCTGCCCCGTGCTCACCAGCCGGTACGGCTCGACCTGCCGCTTGGTCTCCGTACCGGAACCGCTGCGGTACGAGAACCTCAGCCGCTCCTGCCCGGTGGCCGCCGAGGCCAGCGTGGTCAGGGTCTGCGGATCGATGGTGGCCCCGTCACCCCTGGTCAGCGCCACCGTGGCGGTCTGCAACGCGGAGACCCGGTGCCGCAACCGGGACGGCAGCACCTGTTCCAGCTTGGCCAGCGCCCGTACGGAGGCCTCCTCGACGCCCTCGATGGCGTGCCCGGCCCCGGCCCGCAGCCCCACCGCGATGGCGACCGCCTCCTCGTCGTCGAGCACGAGCGGCGGCATGGCGGCCCCCGCGACCAGTCGGTAGCCGCCCACCGAACCGCGCGAGGCCTCGACCGGATAGCCCAGTTCGCGCAGCCGGTCGATGTCGCGGCGGATGGTGCGCGGGCTGACGTCGAGCCGTTCGGCGAGCTCTCCGCCCGGCCACTCGCGCGGAGTCTGGAGGAGCGACAACAGCTTCAGCAGTCGTGCCGGTGTGTCGGTCATGGAAACCAGGATGCGCCCTTAATGGGTCACCTTCTGGCCTAATGAGAACGTAGTTTCTTCTCATGTCTTCTTCCGCACCGCTGCCGGACACGGCACCGCCTCCGCCCGCCCCTGCCGACCGGCGCCGCTGGTTCGCCCTCGCCATCGTGATGACCGCGGCCTTCATGGACCTGGTCGACGTCACGATCGTCAACATCGCGATCCCGAGCATCACCGGCGACATGAACGCCTCCGTCTCCGCGATCCAGTGGATCACCGCCGGGTACGCGCTCGCGTTCGCGGCCGGGCTGATCACGGGCGGCCGGCTCGGCGACATCTTCGGGCGCAAGCGGCTCTTCCTCATCGGCATCGCCGGATTCACCGTGGCCTCGGCCCTCTGCGGCTTCGCGCCCACCCCGGAGATACTCGTCGCCGCCCGCATCCTCCAGGGTGCGACGGCGGCGCTGATGGTGCCCCAGGTGCTCTCGATCGTGCACGCCACCTTCCCGGCGCACGAGCGCGGCAAGGTCTTCGGCCTCTTCGGCGCGGTCGTCGGTCTCGGCGCGGTCTCCGGCCCGCTGCTGGGCGCGCTGCTCACCGAGTGGGACCTCTTCGGTCTCGGCTGGCGGCCGATCTTCCTGATCAACCTGCCCGTCGGCATCGCGGGACTGATCCTCGGCGCCAAGTTCATCACCGAGTCCAAGGCCCCCAAGGCCATGCGGCTCGACCTGCTGGGCGTCGCCCTGGTCACCCTCGCCATGCTGATGCTCATCTACCCGCTCACCCGGGGGCACGAGCTGGACTGGCCGCTCTGGGGCCATGTCTCCATGGTGGGCAGCCTGTTCGTCTTCGGGATCCTGGTCCTGCATCAGCGGCAGAAGGCGATCATTGACGGGTCACCGCTGATCGAGCTGTCCCTGTTCCGGGTCAAGAGCTTCGCCGCGGGCATCGCCGTGCAGCTCACCTTCGGCATCGGCCTCGGCATCTTCTTCCTGGTCTGGACCCTCTACATGCAGATGGGCCTGGGCTGGAGCGTCCTGCGGGCCGGTACGACGGGCATCCCGTTCTCCGTCGCCGTCTCGGTCGCCGCCGCGATCTCCGTACAGAAGCTCGTGCCCCGCTTCGGCCGCAAGGTCCTCCAGTCGGGCGCGCTCCTGATGGCCGCCGGGCTGCTGATCTACCTCTGGGAGGCCGAGCACTACGGCATGGCCATCACCTCCTGGCAGATGGCGGTCCCGCTGGTCGTCATGGGCGTCGGGATGGGCCTGATCGTGGCCCCGCTGACCGACGCGATCCTCTCCGAGGTGCCCAAGGAGCACGCGGGCTCGGCGTCCGGGCTGATCAACACCGTGCAGCAGATGGGCACCGCGCTCGGCCTCGGGCTGGTGTCGGTGGTCTTCTTCGGCGCGATCGGTGACCAGTTGGCGCCGCAGGAGCTCGGTCCGGCCTTCGTGGAGGCGTTCCAGCAGTCGCTGTGGTGGGTGACCGGGGTGCTCGGGGCGATCTTCCTGCTGATGTTCGCGCTGCCGGCCAGGCCGAAGGCGCACGTGGAGGGCGAGGCGGCCGGTGACGGCCCGCTCACCAAGGAGCCGGCGCTGAACGGCTGAGCGCAGGCACGGGGGTGACGGGGTTACGGGAGTGATGGGGGCGGGCTCAGCAGATCCTGGTACGGCTCTCCATCGCCGTACGGGCGGTGAGCTCGTCCTCGTACACCTCGCACATGTGGCGGCCGTCGGGCGTCGCCGTGTGCTCGACCTCCCACAGGCTCGTCTCGCTGCCGTCCAGCAACAGGAAGGCGTGCTCGTAGAGCGTGAACCCGGCTTCCTTCCCGTCCACTTGGCGCTGACGCCCGAAGATCTGGGTGATGTGGTGGGCGAAGGCGGACCGCAGCAGCCGCGCCTTCTCCGCGCCCGGCCGGTCCTCGTTCTCCGCGCGGCGCAGGACCCGGCGGGCGTGGTCCGCGGAGTTGTCGGGGGCGTACGTCCTGGGCACCGGGGCCGGGGGCGCGGCCATCAGGAGCGTCAGGATCTCCAGGTCCCCCGGGCCTCCCTCGTCACCGAAGGCCGGTGCGTCCGAGAGGCTTCCGGCGAGCCGGGCGGCGGCGACATGGGCATCGCCCTCGTCGTCGTACAGCTCGTGTCGGCGGGGCGCCTGGTCGTCCCGGCCGCCGCTGTGCACCAGCTCCCACAGGGCCAGGGCGGAGCCGTCGGCGAGGAGGTAGGTGTGGCGGTAGGTCTCCCGGTGCAGGACGGGGCTGTGGTGCGAGGAGTGCAGTGCACTGCTGTGCGCCAGCGCCGAACCGAGCAGGTCGACGGTGCTGTCGGGAAGGTCGAAAGAGTTCAGGGCGCGTCGCAGGAGTCGGTCGAGGTGCTGCTCGGTTGTCTCGTACGGATCGCTCAAGGTGCTGTCTCCAGGCCGTCGCCGCGTGTTACTTGATGCGTGCTTAACGTAGTCCCTGGGTCTGACATCGTGACCGGGGTTCGTAAAAACGTAGGGCGCACGCAGAAAGTTCCCCGGCTGTTCCCGGCGCATTTCGGGCGCTTGGGGGTGAACTGCCGCGCCCCGGTTGCGAGTAGAGCCCCCGCACGCCCCGTTGCCGGGCCGCACGCCCCCACGTCGTGGCCGGGAGCCCTCCACGCCGAGGCCGCGCGGCCTCCATACCAGGGCCGGGACCCCGCCCGCGCGCTCCCGGGGCCGGTAGCGCGCCCGCGCCCCCCCCACAGCGGGGGGCCGCACGTTCCCGGCCCCCGCTGTGGAGCGCGCTCCCGGCTCTGGTTCCGGCCCGGGTCCCGTGGCGCGGCCACTGTGGGGCCGCACGCCCCCGGGGCCCGCCCCACACCGGGGCCGCGCGCTCCCGGCCCCGCTACCGTGGCGCGTCCTCCCGTCGGCCGCGCACCTTGCCTCCGGCCGCGCCGCGCCGGGCCGGGCCGCGGTGGCGTCCAGGCCTTGCCCCGGTCGCGCCGCGCCTCGCCGTGGTGGCGTCAGGCTTCGCCCCGGAGGCGTCGGGCCTCGCCCGGTCGTGCCGCGCCTCGCCGTGGTGGCTTCAGGCATCGCCCCCCCGCCCGGGTCGGGCCTCACCCCGGCCTCCCTGTCGGGCCCCGCCCCCCTGCCCCGGCCTCGCCGTCAGGCTTTGCCCCCGCCCCCGCCCCGGCCCCCTGCCAGGCCTCGCCCCTGCCCCTGGCCCCCCGTCAGGCTTCGCCCTCGCCGTCCGGCCGGTCCCCGTACAGGTCCGTGTACGCGAGGAACGTGCCGCCCGGTCCCTCGGTGCTCCGGGCCGCGCGCACCGCCTTCACGATGGCGCGGGCCAGTACGTCGGCGCCCGCCGCGAGGATTTCGTTGACCGCGACCGGGTTCCCCGCGTCCACCCGCACCCGGCCCGTGGCGAGCGCGAACACGGTGTCCCCGTCGGTCAGCAGGTGGACCGGGCGCACGGCGCGGGCCATGCCGTCGTGCGCGGTGCCCGCCAGCTTCTGCGCCTGGGCCCTGACGAGATCCGCGTCCGTCGCGACGACCGCGATCGTGGTGTTGAACGGCGGTACCCCGCCCCCGGCCGCCTCCCTCGCCTCCTGCTCCCGCGCCAGCCGCCGCAGCGCCGCCGCATGGGTCCCGGCCGCCGGGTACGCGGGCGGCTCCCCGGCCCCGTACTCCCCGAACAGCACCCCCGTACGGGGATCGAGCACCGAGCCCGACGCGTTGACCGCGACCAGGGCGGCGACGGTGACCCCGGAGGCGAGCCGCACGCTCGCCGTACCGATACCGCCCTTGAGCTGCCCGGCCACCGCCCCCGTGCCCGCCCCCACACTCCCCTCGGCGACCGGGGACCCCGGGGCGGAGGCGGCCGCCGCCTCCACCGCCGCGCGGCCGGTCGAGGCATCGGGGCGGGCCCGCCACTCGCCGCCCCGGCCGAGATCGAAGAGGGCGGCCGCCGGAACGACGGGGACGACGTGGGCGGGCCCCGCGCCGACCCGGACGCCCCGGCCCCGCTCCTCCAGCCAGGCCACCACCCCGGACGCGGCGTCGAGCCCGAACGCGCTGCCGCCCGTGAGGACGATCGCGTCGACCCGCTGCACCAGGTTGCGCGGGTCCAGCGCGTCCGTCTCCCGGGTCCCCGGCCCGCCACCCCGCACATCGACGGCGGCCACCGCCCCGCCCTCCGGCGCCAGCACCACGGTCGTCCCGCTCAACGCCCCGGCCCCGGCCACCCGCGCGTGCCCGACCCGGATCCCGGCCACATCGGTCAGCGCGTCCAGCAATGGCGAGTGCGGGGCATCCAGCAACGGCGGGTGCGGGTCCTCGGCGGTCATGGCGCGCTCCTCGGGTCGGCGCCCACGAGCCCCGGACGCCTCGGTCGGCGCCCACGAGCGGACCGCGGGCTCGTACGTACGCACTCGTGTACGTACGCACTCGTACGTACGCAGGCCGTACGTGTACGCAGGCTTGCACATACGCAAGCACGTCCGCTGCGCCTGTCCGGGCGACGCACTCACCCCCTTACCGCCCAAAACGGGTCCCATTGCCGTAAACGGTCCTACGGTGGCCGAGTGACCGAGCCGCCAGAAGCCCCTGCACCCTCCGCAGCCTCCTCGGCCGCCTCCTCCGCAGCCGAGCCGCGTCCCTCCACCGACTCCGCAGGCGCGCCCCCCGCCGCCACCGGCCCCCGGTCGGTCACCACCCGGGCGACCCTGGCCGGAGTGGTGGTCTCCGCCCTGCTGATCCTCGCGATCGTGCTCGGCAGCCGTATGCTGCGCAACTTCGACTCGGCCCTCCTCCCGTACGCCGTGGCCACGGTCTTCCTCGCCTTCGGTGTCGCCTACCGCTACACCGTCTGGATCTCCGCCCCCGGTGCCCGACGCCTCTTCAAACAGGGGTGGCGCAGCCTCTTCTCGTACGAGAACTTCCGCCGGGCCCCCACCGCCCTGCCGAAGATGATCGCCACCTATCTGGGCTTCCAGAAGTTCCTCGGCGCCCGGTCCCACGCCCGCTGGGCCGCCCACCAGCTGATCTTCTGGGGCTGCATCCTCGCCGCCCTGATCACCTTCCCGCTCACCTGGGGCTGGTTCACCTTCACCTCCGGCAGCGGTTCGGGGCCCGGCTACGAGATGCGGATCTGGGGCATCAAGATCCTCGGCTTCGATTCCCTCTCCGTCCTCGGCTGGCTGATGTTCCATGGCCTCGACATCGCCGCCGTCCTCGTCATCCCCGGCGCCTCGTACTTCCTGTGGCGGCGGATGAAGGACCGGGGCGCCTCGACCGGCCAGCGGTTCGCCTACGACCTGGTGCCGCTGATCGCGCTGATCGTCATCTCCGTGACCGGGCTGCTGCTCACCTTCTCCTCGATCTTCCTGCACGGCGGCGGCTACCAGTTCCTCGCGATCCTCCACATGGTCTCGGTGGTCTTCACGCTCATCTACATCCCGTTCGGCAAGTTCTTCCACATCGTCCAGCGCCCGGCCGCCGTCGGCATGCAGCTGTTCAAGTACACCGGCCGCCAGGACGACCAGGTCTTCGCCTGCCGCCGCTGCGAGGAGCCCATCGACACCGGCCCCTACGTCGAGAACCTGCGGGGCACCATGCGGGACCTCCGGCTCGACTTCGACGCCTGGGCCGAGTACTGCCCGCGCTGCAAGCGGGTGCTGCGCGGCAGCGCCTACCTCTCCCATGTGAAGAAGGGCTTCAAGTGACCGCGGAACCGCGAGCCGCCGCCGACCGCCGCACCTTCATCCCGCTCGACCCCTCCCTCGCCCCGCCCGGCACCCGCGCCTTCCGGGACGCGGGCGGCATCCCGGCCGACCAGTGGCACGCCGACCAGAACGGCGAGACCCTGGTGCCCACCCACTGCTGCTTCTGCGGTGTCCAGTGCGGGATGTATCTGCGTGTGGACCGGGGCGGCAAGGTGTTCGGCGTCGAACCCCGCAACCACGACATCAACCGGATGCGGCTCTGCCCCAAGGGCATCAACGCCTACCAGCAGGTCAACCACCCCGACCGGCTCACCGCCCCGCTGCTGCGCCGCTCCCGCGACGAGGAGTTCCGGGAGGTTTCCTGGGAGGAGGCGCTCGACTTCACCGTCTCCGAGATCAAGCGCATCCAGCAGACCTACGGCAACGACGCCTTCGGGCTGCTCGGCGGCGCCAGCCTCTTCTCCGAGAAGACGTATCTGGTGGGCAAGTTCGCCCGGGTCGCCCTCAAGTCCCGGCACGTCGACTACAACGGCCGCCTCTGCATGGTCAGCGCGGCGGGCGCCAACAAGCTCGCCTTCGGCATCGACCGGGCCGGTAACCCCTTCTCCGACATCCTCCTCACCGACTGCCTGCTCATCGCCGGGTCCAACGTGGGCGAGTGCTTCCCCGTGATGACCCAGTACGTCTGGGGAGCCCGGGACCGCGGGGCCAGCCTCATCGTCATCGACCCGCGCGAGACCGCCATCGCCCGGACCGCCGACATCCACGTCGCCCTCAAACCCGGCACCGACTCGGCCTTCTTCACCTCCGTACTGAACGTCGTCATCGCCGAAGGACTCACCGACGAGAACTTTCTCGCCGCCCACGCCACCGGCTGGGAGGAGGTCAAGGCCAAGGCCGCCGAGTACCCGCCGTCCCGCGCCGCCGCCATCTGCGGCATCCCCGCCGAGCAGATCGTCCAGGTCGCCCGCGCCTTCGCCCGCGCGCCGAAGGCCATGGCCTGGCACGCCCGGGGCATCGAGCACCACTCGCAGGGCGTCGAGAACTGCCTCTCCGTGATCAGCCTCTGCGCCGCCACCGGCCACATCGGCAAACCCGGCGCCGGTTACGGCACCATCACCGGCCAGGGCAACGGGCAGGGCGGCCGCGAGCACGGCCAGAAGTCCGACCTCCTCCCGGGCGGACGCTCCATCACCAACCCCGAGCACCGCCGTCAGATCTGCGAGATCTGGGGCATCGAGGAGTCCGAACTCCCGCCCGCCGGGACCTCCATGATGGAAATGGTCTGGCAGATGCAGCGCCGCGAGATCCGTGGCCTGATCGGCATCTGCAACAACCCCTTCGTCTCCCTCCCCAACTACGGGGTGGTCAAGGAGGGGTACGACGCCACCGAGTTCCACGCCCAGTTCGACTTCTTCCTCTCCGAGACCGCCGCCAACGCGCACGTCGTCTTCCCCGTCACCACCTGGGCCGAGGACGAAGGGGTGATGGCCAACGCCGAGGCCCGGGTGGTCAAGCACAACAAGGCCCAGGACCCGCCCCCCGGGGTCCGCACCGACACCTGGGTCATGTGCGAACTCGCCCGCCGCCTCGGCGCCGGAGACAAGTTCGACTTCCCCGACTCCCGGGCGGTCTTCGAGGAGCTGCGCATCGCCTCCGCCGGCACCGTCAACGACTACTACGGCATCACCTACGAACGGCTGGAGGAGACCGGCGGCATCGCCTGGCCCTGCCCCTCCACCGACCACCCCGGCACCCCGCGCCTCTTCGAGGACGGCAGGACCTATCACCCCGACGGCAAGATCCACCTCCAGGTCGTCGAGTGGCACCCGCCGATGGACCCGTACGACGACGAGCACCCCATGTCGCTCACCACCGGCCGGACCGTGGCCCACTTCCTCTCCGGCAACCAGACCCGCAGGCTCGGCGCCCTCGTCGAACAGACCCCGCGCCCCTGGGCCGAGATCCACCCCTCCCACGGCTTCCGGAACGGCGAGCCCGTACGGATCGTCACCCGGCGCGGCAGCGAGGTCTTCCCCGCCCTGGTCACCGAGGCGATCCGCCCGGACACCGTCTTCGTCCCCTACCACTGGCCCGTCCCCACCGCGGCCAACGCCCTCACCATCGACGCCCTCGACCCCCGTTCCAAGATCCCCGAGTACAAGGTGTGCGCCTGCCGCATCGAGCACGCCGAGCGGATCGACGAGGTCCCCGCACCCCCGGTCGCCCCCGGCCATGTCGCCTATCCGGAGACCCAGGTCTCCCGTACCGACCCGCTGCCTCCCACGGCCCCGCAGGGCCGTGGCACCTCGGAGAGGAGCTGATCCCCCGTGATGGGCAGAACGATCTTCATCGACCCGGGGCGCTGCATCGGCTGCCAGGCCTGTGTCTCCGCCTGCCGCGAATGCGACTCGCACCGGGGCAAGTCGATGATCCATCTCGACTACACCGACGAGGGCCATTCCGTCGCCTCCCTTCCCACCGTCTGTATGCACTGCGAGGACCCGGTCGCCCCCTGTGCCGAGGTCTGTCCCGCCGACGCGATCCTGGTGACCGCCGACGGTGTGGTGCAGCAGGCCGACACCACCCGCTGCATCGGCTGCGCGAACTGCGTCAACGCCTGCCCTTTCGGCGTACCGAAGATCGACCTCGGCGCCAAGCTCCAGCTGAAGTGCAACCTCTGCTACGACCGCACCGCCTACGGCCTCGCCCCCATGTGCGCCACCGTCTGCCCGACCGGGGCGCTCTTCTACGGGACCGTCGAGGAGCTCCAGGCCGAGCGCCCCGGCGTCCAGGTCGCCGACACCTTCGTCTTCGGCGAGACCGAGGTCCGCACGGGCGTGGCCATGGTCGTTCCCGCCGAGAAGGTGCAGTGGCCGGTCCCCGGCGGTCTGCCCGTCGTCGAGATCAACGGGAAGGACGTCCGCCGATGAGCGTTACCGAACAGCAGCCGGGCGGCGACCACCCGGCCGGGGGAGACCCGCGCGAGGCGCTCCAGGACCGGATCGCCGCCGACTCCCTCACCACCCGGCGCGACTACCTCCGGATCGTCACCACCGTCTCCGGCGGCCTCGCCGTCGGCGGCATCGGCGTGGCCGCGGGCATCCTCCACCGCCACGGCGACGGTGAGGAGGGCAGGGCGCCCGAGGCCAAACGCATCGCCCAGCGGCTCCCGCCCGGCGAGTCCATCGCCTTCCGCTACCCGGGCGAGGAGGACCGGGCCGTCGCCGTCCGGCTCGACGACGGCACCCTCGTCGGCTACTCCGCCGTCTGCACCCACCTCGCCTGCGCCGTGCTCTGGCGCAAGGACCGGGGCAGGGAGGGCGAGCTGTACTGCCCCTGCCACGAGGGCGTCTTCGACGCCCGCTCCGGTGAGGTCACCGCCGGTCCGCCCCCGCGCGGACTGCCGAAGGTCGTGGTCATCGAGGAGGAGGACGGCAGCATCTGGGCCGTCGGGACCACCCGCTCCGGCGAGAGCGTCGAGGCGGGCCTCTGCCGTCAGCTCGGCGGCGAACGCCCCGACCTCGCCGCCCGTATCGGCTGCCCCGACATCGGCTCCGGCGCCGAAGCACCACCCCGGGGCGCGGGGACCGGACCCGCCCCCGGAGGCAGCGGTGCGACAGCCGCTCCGAGCCGTACGGGGGTATCCCCGGCCAACAGGACCGCCCCGAGCCGCACCGGGGCACCCCCCGCCTTCGATCTCCCCGTGACCCCCGCCCCCGGTCCCACCGACACCCCCGGCAGGCGGGCATGAGCGACGCCCCGCGCCCCGAGCAGCCGCTGCCGCCCCCGGGCAGCCACTACCCCACGTACCACCCGGGCAGCGCCGACCCCGCGCTGAACCGGCCCGTCCACGAGCGGTATCCCCAGATCCGCCCCACCAGCGGATACGGAGACCCGCGCGTCCGCCACACCGGGCCCGGCCCCGGCGCGGGCACCGACCAGGAGCCGGAGCGCTCCTCGAAGCTGACCGCCCGCCTCGCCCTGGCGATGACCGTGGTCGTCGGCCAGCTCTGGGGGCTGACGGTGCTGATCGACGAGTGGATGGAGGGCAACACCGGAACGGCCTGGTGGGGCGCCGGCTTCCTCTGCCTGTCGTTCCTCGTCGTGCTCGGCCTGTGGCTCATCGACCCGAAGGACCGCTGACGGCCACACGGCCCGGGGGCCGCCCGTGCCCCACCGTGCGAGCCGCCGGGCGTCCCACCGTGCGAGCCGCCCGGCCCGGCGGTGGCCCGTACCCCGTGGCCCGCCGCCGTACCCTGGAACCATGAGTGCCGCCCCCGCCCCCGGTCCGCGAGACGTGAAGCAGCAGCAGCCACAGGCACAGCCGCCCGAGGGACCGAAGCCCAAGCCGGTTCTGATCTTCGACGATCCGCTGGACCAGCAGTCCGCGGACGATACGGACCGGGGATGGGGCGAGCGGCCCTCCGGCGGCTCCGGGGCCGCCGACCTCGCGCGCTTCCTCGACGAGAAGCCGCCCCACCACATCTGAGCCGTCGGCCGCCCGGCTACCGCTCCTCGTCCCGGCCCGGCAGCGCCCCGCCGCCCTCGCCCGGCCCACCGGGGGAGCCCGTGTCGAACCCACCGGCCCCGGCCGCTCCACCACCGCGCTGTGCGACCAGGGCGTCGCGGATCTCCTTGAGCACCTCCAGCTCGCTCACCTCCAGCGTCTCCTGCACGCCGTCCTTGGCGGCCTGCATCGCCGCCCGCTTGGCCAGGTACTTGGCCATCGGCAGCACCATCAGGAAGTACACGACGGCGGCAGTGATCAGGAAGCTGAGGGTGGCGCTGAGCACCGAGCCCCACAGGATCTCGATCCCGTCCATCTCGCCGGTGGCCGGGTCCGTGGTGCAGGGGCCCTGGAGGCAGGAGCTGTAGTTGTCCAGGTCCTGCGTGCCGAACGCACCGACCAGCGGGTTGATGATGCCCTTGACGACGGCGTTCACGATGTTCGTGAACGCGGCGCCGATGACGACAGCCACCGCGAGGTCGATCACATTGCCGCGCGTGAGGAAGGCCTTGAAGCCCTCCAAGAGACTGACCTTCTTCTCGCTCACAGGTGAGCCTTCTTTCGCATGTGCGGTGACGGGAGCAGAGTGCTCCGCCACTCAAGGCGGGAGAAGGCGGCACTGTCCAATCCCGTAATGCGCACGGGTGACTTGAGAGAGCGTCAGTTCGCATCGGACACCGCCACGGCCAGTCGGCCCGAAGCGCCCGCGCCCAGCAGCGCCGTGGCGGTGGACCGCTCCACGGACAGCATCACCAGAGCGCCCTCCGGTGCCGGGTCCGCGCCGATCGTCCCCGTACCCCCGCTCCGCAGGCCGCCATCATCGGCGGCCGGGACCGGCACCTGGGCGACGCGCACCCCGCGCGCCACCAAACGGGCGTCGTCGCCCGGCCCGCCGACCGCGATCACATCGACGCGGTCCCCGGGACGCAGCAGCCGTACCGTCGCCGCGTCCGCGATCCGTACCGGCGCGGAGACGAGACGCGCGGCCGGCCGACCGGCCTCCGCCCCCGCGTCCGGTGCCCCCGCGTCTGGTGCCCCCGTGCCCGACGCGGCCGCGTCCGGGACGGCCGCATCCGAAGCCGCCGTGTCGCCCTCGGCGCTGCTCAGCCCCGTGGTCCCTGCACCCGTGGCCCCCACACCCGTAGTGCCCAGTCCCGTGGTGGCCAGCGCCGCACCCGCCAGCGCGAGCCCCGCGGCCAGGGCGCGCCGCTGCCTGCGCAGCATCCGCCGCAGCCGGTATGCCCCGCCGCCCCGCACCCGCAGCGGCGCGAACGGCCCCACCCCGTGCGGGGCGGGCGGCGGCGCCGGGGGCCGGGGAAGCGGCTTCACATGGTCGGCGGCGCGCGGCGGAGTGTCGGGGGTGTGACGCGCGGGGGCGTGGCACGCGGGGTGTGCGGAACGGCTGCCGGAGGGCCGGGGTGCGGGGAGGCCGGAGGGCGGGGGCGGAGAGGGAGGGAAGGGGGACGAGGACATGGCGCCACCTGACATCGGACGAGGGGAGCCCGGCCGGAGGTCCCGGCCGAACTCCCCTCACGATCCACCGTCCGTGCCGATCCCGCTGGGCCCTGTGGACAACCCCGGGATTGTGGACAACTTCGTCACCCGATCCGGTGGACCGCCCGCCGCCCGCCGCCCGCCGCCCGCCGCCCGCAGACCACTGGCCGAAGGTCACTGGCCGTCGGCCGTCCGACCGATCCAGTCGTGGACGCCCGCCGAGAGGCGCCCCTACCGCCGCGCGGCCTACGGCAGCGCGACCCCCGTGTCGATCCCGTCCAGCGCATGGGCACAGGTGCAGTTGCGGGTCTCCGTGGCGGGCAGCCCGCCCACCGCGTCGAACAGCACCGACCGGAGCCGGTCCACGTTGGCCGCGAACACCCGGAGCACCTCCTCGTGGGAGACGCCCTCACCGGCCTCGGCGCCCGCGTCCAGGTCGGTCACAAGGGTCAGCGTCGTGTAGCAGAGCCCCAGCTCCCGGGCGAGCACGGCTTCCGGGTGCCCGGTCATCCCGACCACGGACCAGCCCATCGCCGCATGCCAGCGGGATTCCGCCCGGGTGGAGAAGCGCGGCCCCTCGACCACCACCAGGGTGCCGCCGTCCACCGGTTCCCAGTCGCGTCCGCGCGCCGCGGCGAGCGCCGCCCGGCGGCCCTCGGGGCAGTACGGATCGGCGAAGCCCAGATGGACGACGTTGGGTACGGTCCCGTCGGCCCGGGTCTCACCGTCGTAATAGGTCTGTACGCGGTTCTTGGTGCGGTCCACCAGCTGGTCCGGGACGAGCAGGGTGCCCGGGCCGAACTCCGGGCGCAGCCCGCCGACCGCGCACGGGCCCAGCACCTGGCGGACCCCGACGGAGCGCAGGGCCCACAGGTTGGCCCGGTAGTTGATGCGGTGGGGCGGCAGATGGTGACCGCGGCCGTGGCGGGGGAGGAAGGCCACCCGGCGGCCGCCGATCTCGCCGAGGAAGACCGAGTCGCTGGGCTTCCCGTAAGGGGTGTCCACGGAGACCTCGGTGACGTCCTCCAGGAAGGAGTAGAAGCCCGAGCCGCCGATGACCCCGATCTCCGCCCCCGCCGCCGTACCCGCGATGTCTGTGCCGGAGCCCGTGTCCGTATGTGCGTTCACCATGCGGTCACCGTATCGGGGTGAGCGTGCGGCGTTGCGGGCGGGAAACGCGCGGACCCCGCCGAGCGGTTCGGCGGGGTCCGGTGAAGCGTGTGGGGCGTACGCGGGCTCAGGCGGCCGACGTACCGCTCGACGACGAGGCCGGCGCGGGGGCCGACGACGAGGAGGAAGCGGAGGACGAGGCCGACGACGAAGCGCTCGACTTCGCGTCCGAACCCGTCGACGAGGACGAACCGGAGTCGGACGACTTCGGGGTCGTCGAAGCCGGCGTGCTGCTCGACGAGGAGCCGCGGCTGTCGTTCCGGTAGAAACCGGAACCCTTGAAGACGATGCCGACCGCAGAGAACACCTTCTTCAGGCGTCCGTCGCAGCTCGGGCACACGGTCAGGGCATCATCGGTGAACTTCTGCACCGCCTCAAGGCCTTCGCCGCACTCGGTGCACTGGTACTGATAGGTCGGCACTTGCTCCTCCTGGCACTCTCACTCAATGAGTGCTAACGACGGTCCATACTGACGTATTCCGCGGCATCAGTCCACCGTGACCGGCTCGCGGTGACCGATCCCACGTGCGACGGTCCGGCCCGCGGACCTCGGCGCCAGCCGCGAGCGCAGGGCCAGCAGGGTCGCCAGCGCCAGTACGGTACCGGCCAGCGGGACCAGGAATCCGGTGCTCGCGCCACGGGCGTCGGCGAGCTGTCCCGCCACGGTCACGGCGGCGGCCTGGCCCAGTGCCACGGCGCCCGTCAGCCAGGTGAAGGCCTCGGTGCGGGCGGTGGCGGGCACCAGCGACTCGACCAGCGTGTAGCCGCTGATCAGGGCCGGGGCGATGCAGAGTCCGACCAGCAGGCCGAGTCCGGCCAGCAGCGGCACGGAGTGCACGGCCCAGAGGCCGGAGGCCATGAGGGTCAGGGCCACATAGCCGACGACGAGCCGGCGCTGCGGGCTGCTCTTCCAGGCGATGGCACCGCAGACGATGCCGGCCAGCATGTTGCCCGCGGCGAAGATCCCGTAGAGGAGGCCGTTCATGCCGGGGTGGCCGATCTCCTGGGTGAACGCCGTCAGCGAGACCTGCATGCCGCCGAAGACCGCGCCGATGCCCAGGAAGGCGACGATCAGCACCCGGACGCCCGGTACGGAGAGCGCCGAGGTGTGCGGCCGGTCCGCCGTTGCGGCGGGGCGGGGAGCGGGCTGGGTGGCGCGCTGCGCCGCGAAGAGCAGGCCGCCGATCAGGGTGAGCGCCGCTTCGGCGATCAGCCCGGCCGCCGGGTGCACGCCGGTGCAGAGCGCGGTCGCGATGACCGGTCCGAGGACGAAGGTGAACTCGTCCGTCACCGACTCGAAGGCGGCGGCCGTGGACATCAGCGGGGAGGCGGGCCGGTCGGGGGTGGCCCCCAGCATCGCCGCCCAGCGGGCCCGCACCATCGGGCCGATCTGCGGGACCGAGGCGCCGGTGGGCACGGCGGCGGCGAACAGCGCCCACAGGGGCGCGCCCGCCAGCGCCAGGGCCACCAGTGCGGCGCCGGAGGCGGTGTGCAGCAGGACGCCGGGCAGCAGGACGGCCCGCTGACCGAACCGGTCGGCGAGTTTGCCGCCCTGCGGGGCCACCAGCGCCATGGAGACACCGGCGACGGCCGCGACGGCGCCCGCGCTGCCGTAGGAGCCGGTGGTGTGCTGGACGAGCAGCACGATGCCGATGGTCAGCATCGCGAAGGGCTGCCGGGCGGCGAAGCCCGGAAGGAGGAAGGTCCACGCACCAGGGGTGCGGAGCAGTTGCCCGTAACCGGGGCGGTCGGTGACCGTGGTCGCCACGGTCCTTGCCTTTCTGCCGCCTGGTAGCGCTGCTTCCCGACGCCTTTGTGGGGCGGGCCGGACGGAAGCGGCCGAGAGCTGTCCTCTTCGCGCGGAACTGCGGTAGATGCCGGGCGACTCGCTGCCATCGGCGGAGAAACGCCGGGCGAAGAGACACCACGACCGCCATACGGTCGCGCCAGCTCTGCATCAGACAGAGTTGGTCGATCAGTGTGCCTTTATCGTACAGGCAGGAAACCCCGTGCACCTGTGAATGTGCACAGGGTCTCCTGGTCAGCCTGTGATCAGTCTCCTATTGACGACGCGTGTCCCCATGGGGCGCCGGGGCTTTCGCATGGGGCGCCGGGGTCTTCGAGAGTGCCTGCGGTCCGGGGTTGCCCGGCGTACCGGGGTTGCCCGGCGTACCGGAAGCCGCCGTCCCGCCGCCCGTGCCCAGCCAGCCGGCCAGCTTCCCGCCCTCGCCGACCGCCCGCAGCCGGGCCTCCGCCTTGTCGCGCACCGGATCGGTCGCCACCACCAGCAGCTCGTCGCCGCGCCGCAGGACCGTGGTGGGGGAGGGCACGAAGCTCTCCTCCTCGCGGACCACCAGCGTGACCGCGGCCCCGGCCGGGAGCCGCAGCTCGCCGACCTCGACGCCGTGCATCCGCGACTTCTCGGGGATGTCGACCGACAGGAGATGGCCGCGCAGCCGCTCCAGGGGTGCGGACTCGACGCCCAGGTCGTCGGCCTCGGCCTTGGCGTCGGCGATCTTCAGCTTGTCCGCGACCCAGGGCAGGGTGGGGCCCTGGATCAGCGTGTAGACGATGACGAGTACGAAGACGATGTTGAAGATCCTGGTGCTGCCCTCCACCCCGGAGACCATCGGAATGGTCGCCAGGATGATGGGCACGGCCCCGCGCAGCCCGGCCCATGACATCAGGACCTTCTCGCGCGCGGGCAGCCGGAACGGCGCCAGGCTCAGGAAGACCGACAGCGGCCGGGCCACCATGGTCAGCACCAGGCCCACCACGACGGCGGGCCAGAAGTCCTCGACCAGGTCGTGCGGGGTGACCAGCAGGCCGAGCAGCACGAACATCCCGATCTGGGCCAGCCAGCCGAGCCCGTCGGCGAAACCGCGGGTGGCGGGCCAGTGCGGCAGCTTGGAGTTGCCGAGGATCATCGCGGCCAGGTAGACCGCGAGGAAGCCGCTGCCGTGGGCCATGGCGCCCGCCGCGTACGCCATCACGGCGATGGCCATGACGGCGATCGGGTAGAGGCCGGAGGCGGGGAGGGCGACGTGCCGCAGCCCCAGGGAGCCCAGCCAGCCCACCGTGATGCCGATGGCGGCGCCGATGGCCAGCTCCAGGGCGATCTCGCCGATCAGGATGTACCAGTGCTCGACCGGGCCGACCGCGGAGAACGCGACGACGAGGATGACCACGGGGGCGTCGTTGAAGCCGGACTCGGCCTCCAGGACACCGGTGATCCGGGACGGCAGCGGCACTCGGCGCAGTACGGAGAAGACGGCCGCGGCATCGGTGGAGGAGACGACCGCGCCGATGATGAGGGCCTGACGCCACTCCAGACCGACCAGGTAGTGCGCGGCCGCCGCGGTGACGCCCACGCTGATGCCGACGCCGACGGTCGAGACCACCGCGGCCGCGGGCAGGACGGGCCGGACCTCTTTCCACTTCGCCCCGAGTCCGCCCTCGGCCAGGATGACGACCAGGGCGGCGTAGCCGATCACCTGCGTCAGCTCGGCGTTGTCGAACTTGACGTCGAAGATGCCGTCCTGCCCCAGGGCGATCCCGATGCCGAGATACAGGAGGAGGCTGGGGAGCCCGCTGCGCGAGGAGATCCGTACCGCCGCCACGGCGACGAGCAGGACGAGCGAGCACACGAGCAGGAGTTCGTTGAGCGCGTGGACAGTCAGGGTCCGTTCCTTCCCTGCGTGCGCCTGCCGGATCGTCCTCCGGCGGCCAGTACTTCGTTACCTTACCTAATCTTTAACGCTTTCTTGACGGCTTCCCGACGGCTTCCGCGTTCACTACAAGGCTTTCGCGTGTTCGTACGAGGGATACGCAAATGGATGCATCCCTATACCGCGTCCGAGTGGCTTACCGGCTGCGCCTATGGTTGCTCCTGCACTCCCAGGACCACCCTGCCCCTCGAAGGACAGCGATGCCCGCCAATACAACCGACGCTTCCGGCCCTTCCGACGCGAAGAAGCCCGGCAAGAAGAAGAAGGGGCGCCGCGTCCGCCTCCTTCTGCTCGTCCTGGTGCTGGCGCTCGTCGCGGGTGTCGGGTTCGGCGCCTACTGGTCCGTCTCCACGGTGCGGGCCTCGTACCCGCAGACCACCGGAACGATCACGCTCGACGGCCTCTCCGGCGATGTCGAGGTCAAGCGGGACTCGTACGGGATCCCGCAGATCTACGCGGACTCCGACGCCGACCTCTTCCGCGCCCAGGGCTTCGTCCAGGCCCAGGACCGCTTCTGGGAGATGGACGTCCGGCGCCATATGACGGCGGGCCGGCTCTCCGAGATGTTCGGCTCCGGCCAGGTGGAGACCGATGCCTTCCTGCGCACGCTCGGCTGGCGGAAGGTCGCTCAGGAGGAGTACGACACGGTCCTGGACGAGAGCACCAAGCGGAACCTCCAGGCGTACGCGGAGGGCGTCAACGCGTACCTGAAGGGCAAGGAAGGCCGGGACATCTCGGTCGAGTACGCGGCGCTGGGGCTGACCAACGACTACAAGCCCACCGAGTGGACCCCGGTCGACTCGGTGGCCTGGCTCAAGGCGATGGCCTGGGACCTGCGCGGCAACATGCAGGACGAGATCGACCGTTCGCTGCTGACCAGCCGCCTCGACAAGGGCCAGATCGAGGACCTGTACCCGGAGTACCCCTACAAGACGCACAAGCCGATCGTCGACCGGGGGGCGGTCTCCCCGGTCACCGGGAAGTTCGACCTGGACGCCACCCCGTCCGGCGACATCGGGGCCGCGACCCCGCAGGGCGCCACCGAGGGCCTGAACACCCAGCTCTCCGCGCTCTCCGACACCCTGGACGAGATCCCCGCCCTGCTCGGCCCGAACGGCAACGGCATCGGATCGAACTCCTGGGTCGTCGACGGCAAGCACACGACGACCGGCAAGGCGCTGCTCGCCAACGACCCGCACCTGGCGCCGATGCTGCCCTCCCTCTGGTACCAGATGGGCCTGCACTGCCGGGAGCTCTCCAAGACCTGCCAGTACGACACCGCGGGCTACACCTTCTCCGGGATGCCCGGTGTGGTCATCGGCCACAACCAGGACATCGCCTGGGGCCTCACCAACCTCGGCGCGGACGTCACCGACCTCTTCCTGGAGAAGGTCTCCGACGACGGCTACCTGTACGACAACAAGGTGAAGCCGTTCACCACCCGTGAGGAGACCATCAAGGTCGCGGGCGGCAGGGACCGGAAGATCACCGTCCGCGAGACGGAGAACGGCCCCCTGGTCTCCGACCGCAGCAAGGAACTGGACAAGGTCGGCCAGAAGGCGCCCGTCACCAACGCCGCTCCCGACCGTGCCGACGGCTACGCGGTGGCCCTGAAGTGGACCGCCCTGGAGCCGGGCAAGTCCATGGACGCGGTCTTCGCGATCAACCGGGCCAAGGACTTCACCACCTTCCGGGCGGCCGCCGAGAACTTCGAGGTCCCCTCGCAGAACCTCATCTACGCCGACACCGAGGGCAACATCGGCTACCAGGCGCCGGGGAAGATCCCGGTCCGCTCCAAGGGCTTCGACGGAACGGTGCCCGCACCGGGCTGGGACCCCCGGTACAAGTGGACGGGGTACATCCCCTTCGACGAGCTGCCCTACGAGTACAACCCCGAGCGCGGCTACATCGTCACCGCCAACCAGGCCGTGATCGACGAGAGCAAGTACCCCCACCTGCTCACCAAGGACTGGGGCTACGGCACCCGCAGCCAGCGGATCAACGACCTCATCGCCCAGAAGATCAAGGGCGGCGAGAAGGTCTCGACCGACGACATGCAGAAGATGCAGATGGACAACACCAGCGAGATCGCCGCGCTGCTGGTGCCCGAGCTGCTGAAGATCAACATCTCCGACCCGAGCGTGCGCGAGGCCCAGAAGCTGCTGGAGGGCTGGGACTACACCCAGGAGCCCGACTCGGCCGCCGCCGCGTACTTCAACGGTGTCTGGCGCAACATCCTCAAGCTCGCCTTCGGCAACAAGCTCCCCAAGGAGCTGCGGGTCAAGGGCGACTGCATCAACGTGCCGCCGGCCAAGAACAGCGGCCCGGTGGACGCGCAGCGCAAGCTCGTGCGCGAGTGCGGCCAGCGCGCCGGTGACTCCGCGCAGCCGGACGGCGGGGACCGTTGGTTCCAGGTGGTCCGCGACATCGTGAAGGACCAGGACAACGAGTGGTGGAAGGCGCCCGCCCGGGGCCGCGAGGAGGCCCTGGAGAGCCGGGACGACCTCTTCGCCCAGGCGATGGAGGACGCGCGCTGGGAGCTGACCGCCAAGCTCGGCAAGGACATCTCCACCTGGAGCTGGGGCCGGCTGCACCGGCTGATGCTGAAGAACCAGACCCTCGGTACCGAAGGGCCCGATCTGCTTCAGCGGGCGCTCAACCGCGGCCCCTGGAACCTCGGCGGCGGCGAGGCGGCGGTCAACGCCACCGGCTGGAACGCGGCGAGCGGCTACGAGGTCATCTGGGTGCCGTCGATGCGGATGGTCGTCAACGTGGGGGAGTGGGACAAGTCCCGCTGGATCAACCTCTCCGGTGCCTCCGGGCACGCGTTCAACGCGCACTACACCGACCAGACCGACAAGTGGGCCAAGGGCGAACTGCTCGACTGGTCCTTCGGTGCGGACGCGGTCGGCGAGTCCACCGTCGACACGCTGACGCTGAAGCCCCGCCAGCCCTGAGCCGACGGCGGACGCCGACCGGCCGTCAGCAAGAGAAGTGCCGGGCTTCCCGGCTGTCACGAAGGGAAGCGCCGGGCCTTCCGGCCGTCAGCTGGTGAAGCACCGCTCCGACCGGCTGGTCAGGCCGGGAAGCGCCGCGCTCCGGCCGGGGTGACCACGGCATCCACGGGGTGGTCGTGCGGTTCCACAGGGACCCGCGCGACCACCTCGTTCTCGTACAGGAGCACGATCAGCGCCGGGTCCGCCCCGGCCGCCGCGAGCCGGGCCAGCACCCGGTCGTAGCTGCCGCCGCCCCGCCCCAGCCGCATCCCCGCACCGTCCACGGCCAGTCCGGGCAGCAGGACCGCGTCGGCCGCCACGACGGCGTCGGGGCCGAGCCGGGGCCCGTCCGGCTCAAGGAGCCCGCGCCCGGCCGGCAGAAGGTGCTCCGCGCCCCCGTACGCCGCCCAGTCCAGGTCGTTGTCGGCCAGGAGCACCGGCAGCAGCACCTGGACGCCCCGCTCGCGCAGCGCGTCCAGCAGGGCCCGGGTGCCCGGTTCGCGCCCCACGGATACGTACGCGGCCACCGTCCGGGCGTCCGCCAGTTCGGGCAGAAGCAGGGCGGTGGCGGCGAGAACCGCGGCGGCCCCGGTGACGTCCTCCTTGGTCAGGAGGGCCCGTGCGGCGAGCAGTTCGCTCCGTAGAGAGGCTTTTGCGGGCACCTTCACAGACCTGTTTCCGGACTTGTCGGTGTTCAAGAGAGCCTCACCTGTTCTCGTATGGACATATTTAAGGGCAAAATTAACCGGAACCTCGCCTTCCGTCTGTGTGCACCCGTTAAGGTTCTGCGCATGACTCAGTCGCCCTCCAGGATCAGCAAGGCCGTCATCCCGGCAGCAGGTCTCGGAACACGTTTCCTGCCCGCCACGAAGGCCACTCCCAAAGAGATGCTGCCTGTCGTCGACAAGCCGGCCATCCAGTACGTCGTCGAGGAGGCCGTGGCCGCGGGCCTCTCCGACGTACTGATGATCACCGGCCGGAACAAGCGCCCCCTGGAGGACCACTTCGACCGCAACTACGAACTGGAGTCCGCGCTCACCCGTAAGGGAGACGCCGAACGCCTGGCCAGGGTCCAGGAGTCCAGCGACCTCGCCACCATGCACTACGTCCGCCAGGGCGACCCGCGCGGCCTCGGCCACGCGGTGCTGTGCGCGGCCCCGCACGTGGGCGACCAGCCCTTCGCGGTACTGCTCGGCGACGACCTGATCGACCCCCGCGACGCCCTGCTGGCCCGGATGGTGGAGGTCCAGGAGCGCGAGGGCGGCAGCGTCGTCGCGCTGATGGAGGTCGACCCGGCACAGGTCCACCTCTACGGCTGCGCGGCCGCGGACGCCACCGTGGACAGCGACGTCGTCCGGGTCACCGGCCTGGTGGAGAAGCCGGATCCGGCGGACGCGCCCAGCAACCTCGCCGTCATCGGCCGGTACGTCCTGGACCCCGCCGTCTTCGACATACTGCGGCACACCGAGCCGGGCCGGGGCGGCGAGATCCAGCTCACCGACGCCCTCCAGCTGCTCGCCGAGGACGAGAAGATCGGCGGCCCCGTGCACGGCGTCGTCTTCAAGGGCCGTCGCTACGACACCGGTGACCGGAGCGACTATCTGCGTGCCATTGTCAGACTGGCGTGCGAACGTGAAGACCTGGGACCGGACTTCCGGACCTGGCTCCGCAAGTACGTCACCGAGGAGATGTAACCCCTTGAGCAGCACGATCTGGTCGGTGGACGAGCACCTGGACGACATCCTCGCCACGGTGGGGCCGCTCGAACCCATCGAGCTGCAACTGCCCGACGCGCAGGGCTGCGTCCTGGTGAAGGACGTCGTCGTGGAGGTGGCCCTGCCGCCCTTCGACAACAGCTCGATGGACGGCTACGCGGTGCGGGTCGCCGATGTCGAGGGGGCGAGCGAGGAGTTCCCCGCCGTCCTCACGGTCATCGGCGACGTCGCCGCGGGCAGCGCCGGGCTCGCCGACGACCAGGTCGTGGGGCCGGGACAGGCCGCCCGCATCATGACGGGCGCCCCGCTGCCCGCGGGTGCGGAGGCCGTGATCCCGGTCGAGTGGACGGACGGCGGTACGGGCGAGGGCCCGGCCGCCGCCATGCGCGCCCACTCCGACGCACCGGAGGGCGCCACCGGAGAGGTCCGCGTCCACCGGCCCGTCGAGGCGGGCGCCCATGTCCGCGAGCGCGGCAGCGACGTCAGGCCGGGCGACCTGGCCCTGCGCGCGGGGTCGATCGTCGGCCCGCCGCAGATCGGCCTCCTGGCCGCGATCGGCTGCTCGACCGTGGTCGTACGGCCCCGCCCGCGCGTCGTCGTCCTCTCCACCGGCAGCGAACTGGTCCAGCCCGGCGAGGAGCTGACCAGCGGCCAGATCTACGACTCCAACAGCTACGCGCTCACGGCCGCCGCCCGGGACGCCGGAGCCATCGCCTACCGGGTCGGCGCGGTGACCGACGACGCCGAGACGCTGCGCGCCACCATCGAGGACCAGCTGATCCGCGCGGACATCATCGTCACCACGGGCGGCGTCAGCGTCGGCGCGTACGACGTGGTGAAGGAGGCGCTCTCCTCCGCCGGGGACGAGGACGAGCCGGGCAGCGGCATCGACTTCCGTACGCTCGCGATGCAGCCGGGCAAACCGCAGGGCTTCGGCTCGATCGGCCCGGACCACACCCCGCTGCTCGCCCTGCCGGGCAATCCGGTCTCCAGCTATGTCTCCTTCGAGCTCTTCGTCCGCCCCGCCATCCGCGCCCTGATGGGCCTGACGGACGACCTCCACCGCCCCACGGTCCGGGCCGTGCTGAATGTCGACAAGGCCCTCACCTCGCCCGCCGGCCGCCGTCAGTTCCTGCGCGGTACGTACGACGAGGAGGCGGGCACGGTCACTCCCGTCGGCGGCTCCGGCTCCCACCTGATCGCCGCGCTCGCCCAGGCGGACGCGCTGATCGTGCTGCCCGAGGACACCACCTCCGCCGAGCCCGGCACGGAGACGGACGTGATCCTGCTCCGCTGACCGCCGCCCGGGGGCGGTACGGTATCTGCCGCCGTGCCTTCCGGGGGACCCCCTCCGGACCCCGGGCCGATCGGCGCCCCTACCGCTAGGCGGAGTGAGTTGAGTACGCAGAACAGGCTGACGCACATCGACGAGGCGGGTGCGGCCCGCATGGTCGACGTGTCGGAGAAGGACGTCACCACGCGCGTCGCCCGCGCCAGCGGCCGGGTCCTCGTCTCGCCGCGCGTCATCGAGCTGCTCCGGGGCGAGGGGGTCCCCAAGGGCGACGCCCTCGCCACCGCGAGAATCGCCGGGATCATGGGGGCCAAGCGCACCCCGGACCTGATCCCGCTCTGCCATCCGCTGGCCGTCTCCGGGGTGAAGGTCGACCTGAGCGTGGCGGACGACGCGGTGGAGATCACGGCCACCGTGAAGACGACGGACCGCACGGGCGTGGAGATGGAGGCCCTGACGGCGGTCTCGGTGGCGGCCCTGACGGTCATCGACATGGTCAAGGCCGTCGACAAGAGCGCGGTCATCACCGACGTACGGGTCGAGGCGAAGTCGGGCGGCAAGTCCGGCGACTACCGGCGCCCCGCACCGGAGGGACGGGACGCGTGACACGGCCCGAGCCCACCGGAACCGCGGGCCACGAAGAGCCCGCGCAGACGCCCGGCGACCACCGGTCCGCGCAGGCGCCGGACCGGGAGCAGCCCGCGCAGGCGCCCGGCCACCACCAGCCCGAGCCTGCCGGAACCGGGCCTGCCGGAACCGGGCCCGCCGGAGCCGGGCCGTCCGCCCCGTACCGCGCGCTCGTCGTCACCGCCTCCAACCGGGCCTCCGCCGGGGTGTACGCGGACAAGGGCGGCCCCCTGATCGCCGAAGCGCTCACCGCCCTCGGCTTCACGGTCGACGGCCCGCAGGTCGTCCCCGACGGCGACCCGGTCGAGGCGGCCCTGCGCGCCGGAGTGGCCGCCGGGTACGACGTGATCGTCACCACCGGGGGTACGGGCATCTCGCCCACCGACGCCACCCCCGAGGCGACCCGCCGCGTCCTGGACCACGAGATCCCCGGCATCCCCGAGGCGATCCGGGCCGAGGGGCTCGCCAAGGTCCCCACCGCCGCGCTCTCCCGGGGCCTCGCGGGCGTCGCCTCCCGCACCCTGATCGTCAACCTGCCCGGCTCCACCGGCGGAGTGCGCGACGGCCTCGCGGTCCTCGCCCGGCTCCTGGTGCACGCCGTCGACCAGCTCCGCGGCGGCGACCACCCCCGACCGGGGAGCCCGAGCTGAACATCGCGACCTGGCCGGTGACGCTGACCGACGGCGAGATCGTCCTGCGCCCGATAAAGATGCGCGACCAGCGGGTATGGCGTGAGGTCAACCGGCGCAACCGCGACTGGCTGCGCCCCTGGGAGGCCACCGTTCCGCCGCCCGCGCCCGGCGGCCCGGTCGCGCAGCGGCCCACGTACCGGCAGATGGTCCGCCATCTGCGCGCCGAGGCACACGCCGGGCGGATGCTGCCGTTCGCCATCGAGTACGAGGGACGGCTCGTCGGCCAGCTCACCGTCGCGGGGATCACCTGGGGCTCGATGTGCTCCGGTCACATCGGCTACTGGGTCGACCAGGGCGTCGCCGGGCGCGGAGTGATGCCGACGGCCGTGGCGCTCGCGGTCGACCACTGCTTCCGCTCGGTGGGGCTGCACCGCATCGAGGTCTGTATCCGCCCGGAGAACGCGCCGAGCCGCCGGGTGGTGGAGAAGCTCGGGTTCCGCTCCGAGGGCGTGCGCCCGCGCTATCTCCACATCGACGGGGCCTGGCGCGACCATCTGATCTTCGCGCTGACGGCCGAGGAGGTGCCCGAGGGGATGCTCCGGCGCTGGCGCCGTACGAGACCCGTGACGCCACGGAGCCCGGGAGAGCCCGGCGGATCGGCTCTGTCCGACTGAATAAAATATATGTTCGAATTTGATCGACGGATGGCTGTAATAGGTCGCACTATCGGTGACTGTTGATCCGATCAATCACAAAAAAAGTCCGTGATATCAGCCGGATCGTGCGACACACCGGGCCAATTGGCGGATGCCTCCGCGTAAACCCCTCTACGGTGTGAGCGTGAGCAGCAGCGGCCTCATCTACGCAGTCATCGTCGGGGCCTGGGCCGCCTACTTGGTGCCGATGTGGCTCCGCAGGCAGGACGAGCTCAACGAAGCCCGTCCGACGGAACGCTTCAGCACCGCCATCCGGCTGCTGTCCGGACGGGCGGCGATGGAGCGCCGGTACGCCAGGGAGCTGCGGGAGCGCACCGCTGAGGAGGCGGGGCCCGACGTCGACCCGGACGCCGAAACGGACCGTATGGATTCCGTGGACGTCCGGGCCTTCGCCGCGCCTCCGGCGCATACCGAAGCCAGGGTGCACGACCCGGCGCACGCTCCCGAGCGCGCCGCCCCGGGCCACCAGGCCTCCGACCGCCAGGCGCACGACCGCCGACCGGGCCACCAGCCCCCGGACCGGACCGGTCACCAGCCGTCGGACCGTCAGGCCCACCAGCTATCGGACCGTCAGGCCCACCAGCCGTCGGACCGCCCGGCGCACGAACGGCGCCCCGGTGAGCGCCCCGTGGCAGCCGACGGCCCACCGGCCCAGCGCCGCCCGCGCGTCGGCGCCGCCGATGCCGAGCGGGCCCGGCGCGCCCAGCGTTCCCAGGTTCTGGCCCGGCGCAGGCGGACGACGGTCGTCCTCTTCCTGGCCTTCACCCTCGGCGCGATCGTGGCGGCGGTCGGCGGGCTCGGCTTCCTTTGGGCACCGGCCGTTCCGGCCGTGCTGCTGAGCACGTACATCGTGCATCTGCGCGCCCAGGAACGCCGCCGGTTCGCGTTCACCATGGACCGCAGGCGGGCCGAGGTCGCGGCGCAGCGGCTGCGCGAGAACCGCCCCCGCAGGCACCAGCCCGCCACCTCCGCCCCCGCCGAGCCGGACGACGACCCCGAGGCCCACCACCCGGAGCCGGAACCCACCCCCACGGTCTCCCCGCAGGAGGCCGGCCGCCGCGCCCTCGTCGAGCAGACGGACCACGCGGAGTGGGTGGACCAGCAGCGCGAACGTGGCCGGGTCCAGGGCGACAGCTGGGAGCCCGTCCCCGTACCGCTGCCCACCTATGTCACCGCCCCCGTCGCCCCCCGGGCCACCGGCGGCGTCGAGGTCGGCGACCCGGAAACCTGGAGCGCCGCCCGCTCCAGCACCGCCGAGCCCACCCAGACCGGCACGTCGCACCCGACCACCCCCACGGTCGACCCTGCACCGCGCCAGCGCACCAACCAGTCCCGCCGCACCCGCGACCGGGGCCGGACCCCCCTCTTCGACCAGTACGACGACGAGGACCGGCCCCGCGCGGCCAACGAGTGACGCCCCGGAACCCGACACCGCTGACCAGCGGAGGAACGGATTTCCAAGCACCCCGGTGAGGGTGCTAGAGTTTCACTCGTTGCAAGGGCCTGTGGCGCAGTCTGGTAGCGCACCTCGTTCGCATCGAGGGGGTCTGGGGTTCAAATCCCCACAGGTCCACAACAACGCGACTGTTCCTGAGTCACCTCGGGGAGAGTTCCCAAGATCCCGTCCGATCTGATTGATCGGGCGGGATCTTTGCGTTCACCGAGAAGGAAAACACCGTGCCCCACCGCATCCCCCCAGCCCCGTTCGACGTGGAATCGCTGATCCCGGAACTCGCGGGCCTCGGACGGGAATCGACGCTGCTGTATCCGCGAAGGGGCGAACCCGGCGTGCGGGACAGTTCCATCGGCGGGCCCCTGCTGTGGCCGGCCGATGAGCCGTGGCCGCTGTGTGCCGAGCCGGGGCACTGGGAGCCGCTGAGGACTCCCACCGAGGTCGTGGGGCCTGAGCCGGTGGCGATGGTGCCGGTCGTGCAGCTCTACGCACGGGATGTGCCCGAGCTGCCGTTCCCGGCGGGCATGGACGTGCTGCAGGTCGTGTGGTGCCCCCTGATCCACGATGACGAGGCCGGGACCGCGCGGCCCGAGGTGTACTGGCGCAGCGAGCGGACAGCCGGGGCGGGGCAGGTGGTGTCGGATCCGCCGCTGCCGTACGCGTACGACGAGGATTTCGTGCCCCGATCCTGCACGGTGACGCCGACGCGAGTGGTGGAGTACCCGAACGGGGATCTGCCGACAGGTCTGGCCCAGAGCCTGGGCCAACGGTTCGATGAGGTGGAGGAGGCGTTCGGCTTCTCGTACTACGAGATGGCCGTCACCGTCCAGAGCAAGGTCGGGGGATACCCGGGCTGGCTCCAGCAGCCCGACTGGCCGGACTGCCGCTGCGGCCGGCGCATGGACCACCTCCTCAGCATCACCGCCTCGGAACCGGCCGAAGGGCGCTGGTTCCCGCTCGGCGAACAGGGGCCGGAGAGCTCAGACCCCGGCAGTCGGACCGGGACGGACCACGTGGTCGCCGACGGCATCGGTCACGGGGGCATCGACCACGGGGGCATCGGTCACGGGATGGACATGGGCGATCTCGGTGGCGTGTACCTCTTCGTCTGCCCCGAGTGCCCGGACATGCCGTACGCGCACCGCTACGACTGCTGAGTCAGGCGGTCGCCTCCGGCCCGGAAACGGTCAGTGGGCGGAGGAGGGGGAGCGGTCTTCAGCGCAACAGCCGCCGGGGCGTTCCCCGGGACCGGACATCCTTGCCTTCCCGGAACTCTGGTGTCACCATTGGTTCGTAATTACGGTCGGCGGGATGCTGGAGGTCGTGATGGGCACGGGCATGAGACGAGCGGGCGGAGCCCTGGCGCTCGGGGCGGCGGTCGCCGGGCTGGGGGCCGGGGCCGGATGGGTGTGGCGGCACCAGACCGACCTGGCGTTCTCCCGGCCACTGAACGAGTGGGCGTTCACGCACATGTCGGCGGTGCTGCCGACGGAGCCGGTGGCGCGGGCTTCGGCGCCCAGGCCGCTGCCGTACGAGCCGGGGCTGCGCGGATTCACGTACGAGCACGACGGTGAGCGGCGCACCCTCGCTCAGCTGCACGCGCGGACCCATACGACGGGCTTCGCCGTGCTGCACCGCGGGGTGCTGGTGTGCGAGGAGTACCCGGGGCGGTTCGCCTCGCCGCAGGCCAGGTTCCAGTTGTTCTCCCTGACCAAGTCGGTCACGTCGATGCTCGTCGGGATCGCCCTGGAGGAAGGGGCCCTCGGGTCGCTGGACGACAAGGTGGTCACCCATCTCCCGTACCTGGCGGGCGGTGCGTACGACGGGCCGACCGTCGAGGATCTGCTGCACATGAGCAGCGGTGCGCGGTTCGTGGAGGACTACGCGGACCCCGCGTCGTCGTTCGCGGACTTCGAGCGGGCGGTGTCGGGCGGCGGTTCCCTGCTGGAGCTGGTGCGCTCGCTGCCGCGCGGGGCGGAGCCGGGCGGCACGTTCAACTACTCGACCGTGGACTCCCAGGTTCTCGGCTGGGTCCTGGAGGCCGCGACGGGCATGGCGCTCTCGCAGTACGCGCACAGCCGCCTGTGGAGCCGGATCGGAGCGGAGCGGGACGCGTACTACTTCCTCACCCGCAGTCGGCCGCGTACCGCGCTCGGCGGCGGTTCGCTGAACGCGGCGGTACGGGACATGGCGCGGATCGGGCTGGTGATGGCGCGCGGCGGTGAGCTCGACGGGCGGCAGATCGTGCCCGCCCAGTGGGTCGAGCGGAGCCGTGGCGCGGGCCTTGCGCACCTGGATGTGGGAGCGCTCGGCCCGGACTACCCACGGCATTACGGGTATGCGAACCAGTGGTGGACGCTGGGCGGCGAGCGCCGTTCGTTCACCGGGATCGGGATACACGGGCAGTACCTCTGGGTGGATCCCGAGGCGGACGTGGTGGTGGTCAAGACGAGCGCCTGGAACACGGCGGAGGACGAGGGCCGGGACGCCGAGACGGTGGCCGCGCTGACGGCCATCGTCGCGCGCCTGGAGACGGACGGCTGAGGCCCGGCTTTCCGAACCCCGAGGGGGGGGAACGGCGGTCGATAGGATGTCGGACATGACCGCATCCCGGGCGAAAGCGGCGCCCCCGACCAAGCCGCGGCGCGGTCGTCCGCCGTCCACCTCGCTCAACCACGACCTGATCCTGGACACGGCGTTCGCCCTGGTGGACCGGGAGGGCGCCGACGCCCTCACACTGCGCCGCCTCGGCTCGGACCTGGGCGCCAACCACACGGCGGTGCTACGGCACTTCGCGGGCAAGGACGAGATCCTGCTCGGGCTCGCCGAGCGGCTGCTCCAGGAGGCGATGGACGGCTTCGCACCCTCGAAGGACTGGCGCCCGACACTGGAGACGCTGGCCCGCAGGGTGCGCGCGGCCTGCCTGGCCCACCCGCAGGTCGCGGTCCTCGTCGCCACCCGCGTCGCCCGCCGCGAGGCGGAGTTCCACGGTGCGGACGTGGTCATCGGAGCCCTGCGCAAGGCGGGGTTCGACGACCGCGACGCGGCCCGCTACTACCGGACCCTGGTCGACACCGCCCTGGCCGTGTCCTCGTACGAGGCGTCGGTCGTCGCCCTCGGCAGCACCTCGCGGGAGGGCGACCGGATGGCCTGGCGCCGCGAGTATCTGGCGGTCTCCCCGAGCCGCTACCCGGATCTTGCCGCGGTGGCGCCCTACCTGGCCGAGGCCGACGAGGACGACCAGTTCGAGACGACGCTCGGGCTGCTCCTGGACGCGATCGCCCTGCGGGCGCGTACGGCCTGAGGGGCCGGCGCTTGGGCCCGTACAGCTTGGGTGTTCGGTGCTCGGGCGCGTACGGCCTTAGTGTCCCGCGCTTGGCCCCGTACAGCCTGAGTGTTCGGTGCTCGGGCTCGTACAGCCTGAGCGTTCGACGCGGCGGCCGGGGTCAGCCCGGCCGGGGGCAGCCCGGCTGAGGTCGCCATTGTTGGTATCCGCACCAGCGGGCCCAGACCGCCTCCCGCTCTGTTTCTTCCGGGTTTCACTACAGTTCTCGGCCAGTTCTGTAGAAAAGAGCCCCTTCTCCGGTCCTTGTCGCGGCAGTTCCGCTTACGCGAGAGTTCGGGACGCGGCGACAGGAACATGTCATCGCCGCCGGGCAGTGTCCACGGAACACATCGCGCGTCCCCAGGCGTGGTGTGGCCACCCCCCCATTGTCTGGACGCTCGCCCGTGTAGCGGAAGGAATCGCGTGAAGCACGGAAAGAAGAAGAACGCGCGCAGATACATCGTGGCGGCCTCCATCGGCGCCCTCCTGTCGGCCGGAGTCGCCACAGGGGCTTATGCCGGTACGGAGGAATCCGCGCCGCTGCGGTACCAGCCGGAGATGGTCAGCGCTCTCGCCACCACCCTGGGCGTGAGCGAGAAGGAGGCCGCCGAACGGCTGGACAAGGAAGCCCACCAGCAGGACCGGTTCGCGGAGTTGAAGGCGGACCGGGTCTCCACGCTCGGGGCCTTCTTCGCCAAGGACGGGACGCTCGTCGTCAACGCCGCCGACGCAGAGGCGGCCAAGGAGGTCAAGGCGGCGGGGCTCGCAGCACGGGTCCCCGAGCGCGGCGAGAGCGAGCTGAACCGGATCAAGGCCCAGCTCGACGCCAAGGCCCTCAAGAGCGCCCCGGCCGGGGTGTCGGCCTGGTCCGTCGACCTCGCGTCCGACACCGTGACCGTCGAGGTGAACGGTACGTCGGACGCCGCCACCCGCACCTTCCTCAAGGCCGCCAAGAGCAACGGCGACGCGGTACGGGTCGTCCAGGGCCAGGAGAAGCTGGAGACCCAGGCCGTCGTGCCGCCGGGCAGCCGGATGACCTTCAACGGCTACCTCTGCTCGGTCGGGTACGGGGCGAAGGACCGTAACGGCAAGCAGGTGCTCGTGACCGCCGGGCACTGTATCGAGGACCTGCCCGCACTCGCGTACAACGGGACCCGGTTCGCCAAGGGCACCCACACCCGGTTCGCGCTCGGCACCCGCAGCGTGGACATGGGCATAGCCTCCGTGGACGCCGGCCACTCGATCGGGCTGGACATCACCACGTACGGCAAGGCGGGCACGGTCGCCGTCCGGGGCAGCCAGCGGGCCCCGCAGGGTTCGGCGCTCTGCAAGTCCGGCCAGACCACCGGCTGGACCTGCGGCAAGGTCGGCTCGTACAACGTCAGCGTCACCTACACCGACGAGAACGGCGGGCCCGACACCGTCGTGACCGGTCTCGCCAGCTCCAGCGTCTGCACCCAGGGCGGGGACAGCGGGGGCGCGTACGTCTCCGGCAACCAGGCCCAGGGGCTGACCTCCGGCGGGCCGATCGGCCAGCGGTGCAACGGCCAGGTGAACTCGCCCGGTTCGTCGTACTTCCAGCCGCTCGACGATGCCCTGAAGTACTACGGGCTGACGCTCAACACCAAGTAGCCCCACCGGGGCGGCCCGACGCCGGGTCGCCCCGCGCGGGTGAAGGTGCCGCAAGCACGGGAGACCGTCCACTCATCCTGGGCGGTCTCCCGTTCCACCTGTTGTGCCCGCTCAGCCTGTTCCGCCTGTTCCGCCTGTTCCGCCTGTTTACGGTCCGTACTCCCATGCCACCCCGTGGACACCGGGCTTGCAGCGGGAGGTGAGCACATGGACGTTGTGCGCGTCGCTCAGCGGAATGCGCCGCTGCGCGCGGGGCGGGGCGCCGACCTTCTCGCGGACATAGCGGTGGCAGTCCGACGGCAGCGCGCCGGGGTGGAAGAAGACCTGCTGGAGGTACTCGTGGAGGTTCGTCCGCGACCAGCGCTCGTAGTGCGTGGCCGGGGTCTCGGACGGGCTCACATCGACCGCGTAACTCACCACCGTGGTATCCAGTTTGGCCAGCTTCCGGCCGAAGTGGATCTCCAGCACCAGGGACTTGAGCCCCTTGAGGTACGTGGCCTCGACGAGCCGGCCGCAGGTCACCCGGATGTCGACGGGTTCGGCCGCCTCGTCGTCGAAGCTGAGCACGAAGATCGCGCGGTCCGCGCCCGCCCGGCCGGCCCGCAGCACGTTCGTGGTGGAGATCCCGCTCAGCGTCCCGCTCTCGCCGATCGTCACCATGTCGTGGACGACCAGCGAGCTCGTCTCCTGGTTGAAGTGGCGGAACCGTGCGCCGAGCGCCTTCTCCACCACCGAGTCCTCGCCGAGGATCTGGAGCGCCGCCCCCTCGTCGCCGGCCGGTGTGGTCCGGCCACGGGGCCTGCGCGGGCCGAGCAGCGAGCGCAGGGCTCCTGCGGGCAGCTCCAGGATCTCCTCCAGCACCTCCACCGCCCGCAGGGAGCGCGCCCGTTCGGGCTGGCTGCGGCCGCGCTGCCAACTGCTGAGGGTGGCCTGGCTGATGGCGATGCCGCGTCCCCTGAGGCGTTCGCTCACCCGCTCAAGCGAGAGCCCGCGCCGGTTCAGTGCCTGCCGCAGGACCCCGGGGAAAGTGTCGGCGCCGGTCGCCGCCGCGTGCAGGTCCGAGGCGGTGATGGCCTCGCCCGTGCGGGCGGCGGTGGTGTGGGCTTCCAGGGGGCGCGCGGAAGCCGGTGCTCCCGTCGCTGTGCCGCCCCCGGCCTCCGTCAGCCCGAAGTCGGCATCGGGGTCGGTGTCGGTGTCGGTGTCGGCATTGACATCGACTTCGGCTTCGGCATTGACGTCGGCTTCGGTGTCGGTATCGATATCCGTCCTGCTCGACATGTCCCTCCCCGTTTTCGGCGGTCTCCCGGCGGTCCGGCCGACAGGCGCCCGCATACTGGTTGACCACTGGACGGGTGGCGGATAACAAATCCCCCGGGGGTGACGTGTCCCACGCCCCCGCGGGCGCGTCCCGGCCGGTCCGGGACGTGGGCACGTGGTGAACGGAACGAAGGACGTGAACGGCGTGGACAGCACCGCTCTGGTCGTCGCGGCGAGGAACGGCGACCGGGCCGCCGGGGAACGGCTGGCCGCCCAGTACCTGCCGCTCGTCTACAACATCGTCGGGCGCGCCCTCAACGGCCATCCGGACGTGGACGACGTGGTGCAGGAGACCATGCTCCGGGCCCTCTCCGGCCTGCCCTCCCTGCGCGACCCGGCCCGCTTCCGCTCCTGGCTCGTCGCCATCGCCATGAACCAGGTCCGCACCCGCTGGGCCGGTCTCGGCCATCGGCCCGCCCCGCTGGAGGAGTCCGAGGACCCCGCCGACCCGGCCGCCGACTTCGTCGACCTGACGATCCTGCGCCTCGAACTCTCCGGCCAGCGGCGCGAGACGGCCGAGGCGACCCGCTGGCTGGACGACGCGGAACGCGATGTGCTCTCCCTGTGGTGGCTGGAAACCACCGGGGAGCTCACCCGTGCCGAGCTGGCGGAGGCGCTCGGGCTCTCGCCGCAGCACGCCGCCGTACGCGTACAGCGGGTCAAGAACCAGCTCGACGTGGGGCGTGCGGTCGTACGGGCCCTGGCGTCCGACCCGCGCTGCCCGGCCCTGGAGGATCTGCTGGGCGACGGCGACTGGGACGGTACGCCGACGCCCCTGTGGCGTAAGCGAATTGCCCGGCATATGCGTGTTTGCGCCTCCTGCTCCGCCGGGAGTACGGGGCTGGTCCCGCCGGAAGGGCTGCTCTCCGGGCTCGCTCTGGTGGTGCCGTTGTACGAGACGGGGCAGCATGCCTCGGCGGCGGTCGCCTTCGCCTCTTCGGCCCCGGTCGCCTCAGCGGTCACTCCGGCCGCCTCGGCCGCATCGGTCTCGGCCTCCGGCGCTCCCGCCGCCGCCCCGGCCGTGGCTCCGGCCGTGTTCTCGGCCGGGAAGGCGGCGGGGCTCATAGCCGGTGCGGCCGCCGTGACCACGCTCGCCGTACTGTTCTGGCCCTCCGCCCCCACTCCGCCCGAGGCCCGGGGCGGGAGCGCGACCCACAGCCCCGAGCCCTCGCCGCCCGCCGCCGCCCCGGCCGAGCCGCTCCCCACGCCCTCAGCCACCACGGTCTCGCCCACGCCGAGCCGTACCGCCACCACCGCCCCCGCCTCCCGGCCGCCGTCCACCGCGGCCCCCGCGCCCTCCGTCACCACGGCTTCGCCCACGGCCCCGCCTCCCGGCCCGGACGCCCGGCTGGTCACCCAGGTCAACACCCTGCGCGCCGAGAGCGGTTGCCCGGGCCTGCGCACCGACCCCCGGCTCACCGAGGTAGCCCAGCGCCACTCCGAGGACATGGCGGCCCGGGGCTATTTCGGCCACACCGACTCCACGGGCCGGGGCATGGGCGAGCGTGTGACCGACTCGGGCTACCTCTGGTCCGCCGTCGGCGAGACCATCGCCACCGGCCCGTCCGATCCGGCGGCCGTGGCCGAGCAGTGGCGCAGCAGCCCCGGCCGCGACGACGACATCTTCAACTGCGACTTCGTCCACGTCGGCGTGGGCATCGCCGACTCCCCGCGCGGCCCCTACTGGACCCAGGTCCTGGGCACTCCGCGCTGAGCGGCCGGGCCGGTTGTCAGTGCCGGGTGCCAGACTCGTTCAGCATGGAGACAACGGAGACAGTGGTGGGGCTCAGGGATGTCGAACAGGCCGATCTGGAGGTGTTCCTCGCGTACGAGCACGACCCGGAGGCGGTCCGCAGGTCGAGGTTCGCCCCCCGTGAGCGGGAGGCGTTCATGGCGCACTGGACCGCGAAGGTGCTGGGGGACCCGACGGTGTTCGTGCAGACGGTCGTCGTGGACGGTGAGCCGGCCGGGAACATCGTGGCCTGGTGGGACGGCGAGCGGCGCTTCATCGGCTACTGGTTCGGCCGTCCGTACTGGGGCCGGGGCATAGGCACCGAGGCGCTGACCGTGTTCCTGGAGCGGGAGAAGGTCCGCCCGCTCTACGCGGACCCGGTCGCCGGGAACACTGGCTCGATCCGGCTGCTGGAAAAGTGCGGGTTCGAGGCGACTGGAACGGTCAGGCACGGGGAGGACGAGCATGTGGTCCTGGTGCTCGGCGGGTCCGCATAAGCAACGCTTCCCTGGCCCCGGGCCTGGACCCGGGCCGTGCGCCTGGCTCAGGACGCGGAGGCGGATCCGGGTCCAGGCGCAGGCGGTAGGTCCAACCCCACACGCGTCAGCGCATCACGGCTGACGCAGCGGCTTGGCCATGCAGATGCTGCTCTCGTACTCCCGGTAGTGGCCGAACTTCTCGCACACCGCATAGCCGCTCGACGTGTACAGCGCCACCGCCTCGGGCTGCTGGTCGCCGGTCTCCAGGACCATCCGGACGCGCCCGGCCGCACGGGCGTCGTCCTCCAGGGCGGCGAGCATCCGGCGGGCCAGACCCCGGCCCCGGCCCTCGGGGATCACGAACATTCGCTTGATCTCGGCGTCGCCGTCGGCATAGCCCTCGGGGTTACGGTCCTGGGTCCGCCAGCCACCCGTGGCCACCGGGCGGTCGAGCTCGTCGTAGGCGAGCAGATACAGACCGTGCGGCGGGTCGAACATGGCGGGGTCGAGGGGTGTGATATCGCCCTCGTCGCCGTAGCGCTCGGCGTACTCCAACTGCACCTGGTCATTGAGTTTGACGGCGTCGGGGTGGTCGAAGCGGCGCGGACGGATGTTCATGCGAAATATCGTAAATCTATGAGTAGGGGCAGGGTAGGTACTGTTTCCTGATGCTGACTGTTACATCTGTGAATGTTAATGGGCTCCGCGCCGCCGCGAAAAAGGGCTTCGTGGAATGGCTAGCGGGCACCGAAGCCGACGTGGTCTGCCTCCAGGAGGTCCGCGCCGAGCCCGGCCAGCTGGCCGAGGAGGTCCGTACCCCCGAGGGCTGGCACACCGTGCACGCCCCCGCCGCCGCCAAGGGCCGTGCCGGGGTCTCCCTCTACTCCCGCCAGGCGCCGGAGCGGGTCCAGATCGGCTTCGGCGGGTACGAGGTCCCCGGCGCCGAGGAGTTCGACGCGAGCGGCCGGTACGTCGAGATCGACCTCCCCGGCGTGACCGTCGCGAGCCTGTACCTGCCCTCCGGCGAGGTCGGCACCGAGCGGCAGGACGAGAAGGAGCGCTTCATGGCGGCCTTTCTCCCCTACCTCCAGGGCCTGAAGACGCGGGCGGCGGCGGGCGGCCGTGAGGTCGTGGTCTGCGGCGACTGGAACATCGCCCACCAGGAGGCCGACCTGAAGAACTGGAAGGCCAACCAGAAGAGCTCCGGCTTCCTGCCCGAGGAGCGGGCCTGGCTGACGAGGGTCTTCGACGAAGCCGCGTACGTGGACGTGGTGCGGAAGCTGCACCCGGACGTGGCGGGGCCGTACAGCTGGTGGTCCTACCGGGGCCGCGCCTTCGACAACGACTCCGGCTGGCGCATCGACTACCAGATCGCCACACCGGGCCTCGCCGCCCGCGCGGTCAAGGCGTACGTGGAGAGGGCCGCGAGCCATGCGGAACGGTGGAGTGATCATGCGCCCGTGACGGTCGTCTTCGGCCCGTAGGGGGCAGCCGTCCCCCGACGCGGTCCCCGTCGGCGCGGGTGTCTGGCGACCCCGGCCCGTTCGGTTGACAATGATCCGGCGGGCGCGCCGATGGTGCGTGTGGGGAGCGCGTGGGGGAGAGGGAGACATGCGGGGGGCGATACTCGGCGGCCGCTACCAGCTGCGGGAGCCGCTCGGCGCGGGCGGCATGGGGACCGTGTGGCGGGCCCATGACCGACTTCGCGGGCGCGGCGTCGCCGTGAAGACGCTGACGGGTTTCGCCGAGTCGGCGACCTCCGAGCTGGCCCGCAGGTTCCGCCGGGAGATCCAGGTGGCTTCTCTGCTGCGCGACCCGCACATCGTGGAGGCGCACGATTCGGGCGAAGCGTTCGTCGACGGACGCCCCCTGCTGTACCTGGTGATGGAGGAGGTCCCGGGTGAGCCGTTGAACCGGCTGCTCGGCACCCGGACCCCGTCGCTCGCGGAGATCACCCGCTGGGGCGACGGGATCTGCGCGGCGCTGGAGGCCATGCACCGGGCGGGGGTCGTGCACCGTGATCTGAAGCCCGCGAACGTGATGATCGGCCCCGACGGGCATGCCACCGTCCTGGACTTCGGCATCGCCCGCCTGGAGGGCGAAAGGCTCGATCTGCCCACCCTCACCCGCACCGGCCATGTGGTGGGCACCGTTGCCTACATGTCTCCCGAACAGGCCGTCGGCACGGTCCCACTCGACGGCCGCAGTGATCTCTACTCCCTGGGCTGCTTGCTGTACGCGGCCCTGGTCGGCCGGCCGCCCTTCTCCGAGGGGCCTTGGCACCTCGTTCCGCACCAGCACGTCCACCAGGCTCCCTTACCACCCGGTGAGCTCCGGGACGGGCTTCCGGCCGCGTGGGACGTGCTGGTGCTGGATCTCCTCGCCAAAGCGCCGGAGGACCGGCCGCCCACCGCGGCCGCGGTGCGGGAACGGATCGCGGGACTGCCCCTGCCGGTGGATGCTCCGCCCGTGCCAGTGGCGGCACCTTCCCTGGCCGCGACGATGATCGACCCGGACGCGATCACCTCCGAGGTCTCCGAGGCTTCTGACATCTCTGACGCATCCGAGGCCCACGACGCTTCCGACGCCTCTGACATCTCCGACGCCTCTGATGTCTCTGACGTTTCCGCGGTCGTCGGTGTCCACGCTGATCCGAACGCCTCGACCGTGCTCGGCGGGGGCCAAGAGGCGACGACCCCTCGGTACCCGGGCCTCGACCCGAACCCGGCTCCCAACCCCATCCCGGCCCCGACCACCGGTCCGATCCCCACCGCTGCCCTCACCAGACCGCTGCCCGGCTCCGCCCTGCCTCCGCCGCGCGTGCTGTCCGGTGACGAGGTGATCGCGCGCAGCCTGACGGCACAGCAGCTTCTGGGTCTCGGTGCGGTGGTGCTGCTGGTGCTCGGTGGGCTGGTGGCGCTCACTCTGGTGATCTCGGGACGTGAGGTCGGCCCGTCGCTGGGGACGTCCGGATTCATCACCGTGGGCGGGCTGCTCGCCGCCGTCCTGATCGGGCTTCTTTACAGCGACTACGTCTACCGCTGGCGACCCCGGCGGGTTGCGGCCAGGCAGCGGCGTGCAGCCGACGAGGACGCCCCGTCCCACTGGGAGGACGAGACGGATGAGGCGGAAGAGGTGCGAAAAGCGGCCCGTGGCGCCGCGAGCTTCGCCCAGCAGGATGCTCTCGCGGTGCTTGCCTCGGCGATATCGAACGGCCAGGCGCTGTGGGTGGCCTACGAGTTCCAGAAGCGCCTCTGGTGGGTCCACCTCCACCCGCTCCGCTTCGACAGAGGCTATCTGGTGGGGCTCACCGTACAGACGCGGAAGGACTTCCACATCGCCGAATTCCGGCTGCGCGGGACGTCCGGCACCCGGCTGGACGGCGTGTGAGCGACCGGCTCCGACGTGACAGGGAGGGGCAGGGAGGGGTCACTCCACCTTCGGGGGCTGCGTGCCGTCCTCGCGGCGCAGCCGCCGGTCCAGGGCCATCGACAGCTCCGCGTCGACCACCGCGCGGGCCAGTGGCCGTAGTTGGGCCGGTTCGGTCTCCGTAGCGTGGGCATGCAGTACGCGTACGAAGATTTCGGCGAGAGCGTCCGCGTGCTCGCGGACGCGGCGGCCCGAGGAGAGCACCGTGGCCAGCGGCACCCCTTCCCGTACGAGCTCCGCAGACACCTCCAGGAGGCGGCGGCTGATGTGGACGATCTCGTCGCCGTCGGTGGCGAGATAGCCCAGGTCCAGCGCGGTGGCCAGGTTCTCCGGGGTGACCTCGCCCTCGAAGTAGTCGGCGAGCTGTTCCGGGGTGAGGCGGACCGGGGTCTCCTCGGTCGGCTCGCCGAGCCCCAGCACCTCGGCGACATCGCGCCCGCTCTCGAAGGTGGCGGCCAGGTCCGCGATGCCGTTGAGGGTGTGGCCGCGCTCCAGCAGGCCCGTGATGGTCCGCAGGCGGGCCAGGTGGTGGTCGTCGTACCAGGCGATCCGCCCCTCGCGGCGGGGCGGCGGGATCAGGCCGCGCTCCCGGTAGAAGCGCAGGGTCCGCACGGTGATGCCGGCCTCCTTGGCCAGCTCCTCCATGCGGTATTCGCGGTGCTCGCGTCCTTCAGCCACAGGGGCACCCTATGTTGTACCGCCAGTAACTTTCCTCGGTCCGCCCCCTACCCATCAGTACGAGCCTGCTCTACTCTCCGAACCATGCCAGTGATTGCTGGCAAGGTGGCGTGACGTACCGCGGGGAGGCGGCAGCATGGCCCAGCAGGAGCACGTACGTGTGGCGGTGATCGGTACCGGATTCGGGGGCCTGGGGGCCGCCGTCCGGCTGCGCCGCGAAGGCATCACCGATTTCGTCGTCCTGGAGCGGGCCGACTCGGTGGGCGGCACCTGGCGCGACAACAGCTATCCCGGCTGCGCCTGCGACGTACCGTCCCACCTCTACTCCTTCTCCTTCGCCCCCAACCCCGACTGGCCGCGCACCTTCTCCGGCCAGGAGCACATCCGGGCCTATCTGGAGCGCGTCGCCGACACCTTCGGGCTCCGCCCGCACATCCGGCTGAACCACGAGGTGAAGCTGATGAGCTGGGACCGGGAGAACCTGTACTGGGTGATCGAGTCCGCCAACGGCACGACCCTGCGCGCGGATGTCGTCATCTCCGCCACCGGGCCGCTCTCCGACCCCAAGATGCCCGACATACCCGGGCTCGACTCCTTCCCCGGCAAGGTCTTCCACTCCGCGCGCTGGGACCACGACTACGACCTCGCGGGCAAGCGGGTCGCGATGGTCGGAACGGGCGCCTCCGCCATCCAGATCGTCCCGGCGATCCAGCCGAAGACCGCGAAGCTCACCCTCTTCCAGCGCACCCCGCCGTGGGTCATGCCGCGCATGGACCGCACCATCAGCAAGGCCGAACGCGCACTCCACCGCGCGATACCCGCGACCGGCACCGCCCGCCGCGGACTGCTGTGGGGCATACGGGAGTTGCAGGTGGGCGCCTTCACCAAGCACCCCGACCAGCTCGGCCTGGTGGAGAAGCTGGCCAAGTCCAACATGGCGCGGGCCATCAAGGACCCGGTGCTGCGGGCCAAGCTGACCCCCTCGTACCGCATCGGCTGCAAGCGGATCCTGCTCTCCAGCACGTACTACCCGGCCCTGGCCCAGCCCAATGTGGACGTGGTCGCCTCCGGGCTCAGCGAGATACGCGGCTCCACCGTCGTCGCCGCCGACGGCAGCGAGGCCGAGGTCGACGCGATCATCTTCGGCACCGGCTTCCATGTGACGGACATGCCGATCGCGGAACGGGTCGTCGGTGAGGAGGGGATCACCCTCGCCGAGACCTGGAAGGGCGGGATGAACTCGCTGCGCGGCGCCACCGCCGCCGGGTTCCCCAACTGGATGACGATCATCGGCCCCAACACGGGCCTCGGGAACTCCTCGATGATCCTGATGATCGAGTCCCAGCTGAACTACATGGCCGACTATCTGCGCCAGTTGAACGTGCTGGGCGGCCGCGCCGCGCTCGGCGCCCGCTCCACCGCCGTCACCGCGTGGAACCACAAGGTCCAGGAGCGGATGAAGCGCACGGTGTGGAACACCGGCGGCTGCACCAGCTGGTACCTGGACGCGGAGGGCCGCAACACGACGGTCTGGCCGGGCACGACGGGGGAGTTCCGGCGGCAGACACGGTCGGTGGACCTCGCGGAGTACGACGTCATCCGGGCGGCCGGAAAGCCGGGTGCCGGGCGGCTGGCCGGGAGCGGGCTCGTACCGGAGCAGCCGCGGCGCGGTGAGCGGGAGACCGTCGCCGCCGGGGACTCCGTGGCATCCCGGGACTCCGTGGCATCTCGGGACTCCGTGACCGAGGAGGCCGCACGATGAGCCGCCTCCTGCGCCGCGACACCACCCCGCCCGCCACCCCGCCCGTCCCCGCGAGCGACCTCTTCGTACGGTCGGCCGACGGCTCCCGCGTACACGTCGAGCTGTACGGCCCCGAGGACGCCCCGGCGGTGGTCCTCGCCCACGGCTGGACCTGCAACACCCACTTCTGGGCCGCGCAGATCCGGGACCTCGCCGCCGACCACCGCGTCATCGCCTACGACCAGCGCGGCCACGGCCTCACCCCCGAACCCGGCCCCGGCGGCTACAGCGTGCCCGCGCTCGCCGACGACCTCGAAGCGGTGCTCGCCGCCACCCTCGCCCCCGGGCGGAAGGCGGTGCTCGCCGGGCACTCCATGGGCGGCATGACGCTGATGGCCGCGGCCCGCCGCCCCGGCCTGCGCGAGCACGCCGCGGCGGTCCTGCTCTGCTCGACCGGCAGTGGTCGGCTGACCGCCGAGGCCACCGTCGTACCGCTGCGGGCGAGCGCGTTCCGTACCCGCCTGACGGCCACGATCCTGGGGGCGAGGGCGCCGCTCGGCCCGGTCAATCCGGTGTCGAGGCGCCTCCTCAAGTACGCCACGATGGGCGCCGGTTCGCCCCCGGAGCGGGTCGACGTCTGCGCCCGGATCGTGCACGCGTGCCCGCGCCGCGCGCGGGTGGGATGGGGTCACGTACTCGCCGGGCTGGACGTGACGGCGGACGTGCGCGAACTGCGGGTGCCGACGGCGGTGATCGCCGGTACGGACGACCGGCTCACCCCGCCGGTCCACGCGCGGGCCATAGCGGCGGCGCTCCCGCTCGGCCTCGGGCTGACCGAGCTGGCGGGCATGGGGCACATGACGCCGGTGGAGGCCCCGGAGGCGGTCACGGCGAAGCTCAGGGAACTGGCCACCCGGTACGTCGCGCCCTCGACGGCCGCCACCACCGCAATGTCTCAGAAGAAGGAGGATGTCGCATGAGCAGCAGCAGGCGGAGTCTGGAGGGCCAGGTCGTCGTCGTGACCGGCGCGGCCCGGGGCGTGGGCGAACTGCTCGCCCGCAAGCTGTCGGCGCGTGGCGCGACCCTGGCGCTCGTCGGCCTGGAGCCGGACGAGCTGAAGAAGGTCTCCGAACGGCTGCACGGCGAGAGCGACCACTGGTTCGCCGATGTCACCGACCATACGGCGATGGCCCGGGTGGCCCGCGAGGTCAAGGAACGGTTCGGCAAGGTCGACGTGGTCGTCGCCAACGCGGGCGTCGCCTCGGGCGGCCCGTTCGTCGACTCGGACCCGGACGCGTGGCGGCGGGTGATCGAGGTGAACCTGATCGGCGGAGCGGTCACCGGACGGGCGTTCCTGCCGGTGCTGATGGAGAGCCGCGGCTACTTCCTCCAGATAGCCTCGCTGGCCGCGATCACCCCGGCGCCGATGATGACGGCGTACTGCGCGTCGAAGTCGGGCGTGGAGGCGTTCGCGCACAGCCTGCGGGCCGAGGTCGGCTACAAGGGCGTCAAGGTTGGGGTCGGCTACCTCTCCTGGACCGACACCGACATGGTGCGCGGCGCGGACCAGGACGAGGTGATGCGCGAGCTGCGCCAGCGGCTGCCGTGGCCGATGAACCGTACGTATCCGCTCGGCCCGGCCGTCGACCGCATCGTGGACGGCATCGCGCGCCGCTCCCCGCATGTGTACGCCCAGTGGTGGCTGCGCGGGATGCAGTCGGTCCGGGGCTATCTGCCCTCGGTCATCGCGATCGGCGGACAGCGCGAGATGCGGCGCTTCGAGCCCAGGCTCCACACGGTGCCGAAGGGGCTGGTGGGCGCCGGGGGAGCGGCGGACCAGGACGCGCGTGCGGAGCGCACTGACCGTACGTGACGTTCGGTAGCGGTCCGAAATGCGCGGGATGTCGCGTCGTGCAACGCTGGGCGAGGCCCCGCTGGGGGCCATCCCCACGTACCCCACGCATCCCACAGGAGTGAACAGCATGGGTATTGCAGACCAGTTCAAGGACAAGGCGCAGGAGCTCGCCGACCAGGCCAAGCAGAAGGCCGGCCAGGGCAAGGACCAGGCTCAGGACCGGGCGTCGGACGCCCGCAACCGGGGCCGGGACCAGGAGCACGGCTCCGACGCGTCGACGGGCCTGCGGGACCGCGCCCAGGACGCGAAGGACCAGGCGCGCGAGCGCTTTGACCGTTGACGGTCGCTGAGGTGTGACGCGTGCGCGCTGCGCTGTGCGCGTGCGTACGCGTCGCTTCAGGAGGCGCATCCGGGTTGCCGGGTGCGCCTCCTTCCTGCGTTACGGGGCCGGTCCCGGTCCGGTCCCGGGCCGGGGGTCACCACAGGCGGGCCACCTCTTGGCCGTCGGAGTCCAGGACGAGGTAGTCGGACTCCCCGGGATAGGGCAGCCAGACCGAGATCCCGTTCGACCAGACGGCGATCTCGACGGCAGAGGCCAGACTCGGGTCCAGCCGCAGCGTGATGAACTCCTCGGCGGCAAGCGTGAAGGCGGTTCCCCCGGGCTCGAAGGTGATCCGCGCGGGCCCGTCGGCCGCAGCCAGCTTCATGTCCATCGTCGAACGGCCGTCGGTGCCCATCTGTCCCGCCTCCACGCACGCTTGGGTCCGTGCGGGTAGCGCGTCAACTCGACGCACTACGCCGCCTCTTCGAGCCCGAGAGGGCACACGCGCCGGTCCGTCAGTACCTGGAGCGATTCGACGATGCGCGACGGGCAAGAATGTTGTTGCTCGCCGACATCATCCCGCCCCAGGGAGGCACCCCTAACTGAGTCCCACGCCTGCCGACCCTGATGCCTGGAACGCGTACCTCGCCGAGGGCAATGCCCGGCAGGCCCGCAAACGTGTCGCGGCGGACGTGCTCATCCGAGATCCGCTCGGGCGCGTGCTGCTGGTGAACCCCACCTACAAGCCGGGCTGGGACCTGCCGGGAGGCATGGCCGAAGCGAACGAGCCGCCCGAGGAAGCCGTCCGGCGCGAGCTGCGAGAGGAGTTGGGCCGCGGCATCGATCTGCTCGGACTCCTGGTCGTGGACTGGGTCGCCCCGCACGGACCGTTGGACGACCAGATCGCCTTCATCTTCGACGGCGGCACTTTCTGCGATGACGAGGCTCTACGGCCCCACGACCAGGAACTGTCCGAGGCCCGCTTCATTCCGCTGGAGACGGCACGCCAGCTGGTCAGCGAGCGGATGCGGCGGCGACTGGACGCGGCGGTGAAGGCTCTGGAGGACGGTCGGCCGATGTACCTCCACGACGGCGCGACCAACTGGTGAGTTGATGCTCGCAACAGTTTCGTCGGGCTCTCAGACGGACTTCAGCAGTCCTCGGATCTGTTCGGCGAGCAGGTGGGCGTCGGGCCTTGGGGGTGGGGGTGGGCCCTGGGTGGAGGTGGTCTCCTGTACGGATCGGCGGCAGGGGCCGCAGAGGCCGTCGGGGAGGGATTCGGGGCGGCCCGGGGCGCCGCATTCGGTGCACTCGACCAGCAGGTGGTGGGTAGTGGCGCCCGGCGTGGGCGGCGGGGGAGGTGTGGGTGGCAGGTGGGGCGGGAGTTTCCTGGTGAGGCGGTCGCGGACGAAGCCCATGGGGGAGTCGACGACCCTCGGGAGGCCGCAGGTCAGGGCCTGGAAGAGGTAGTCCGCGTCCACCCCCCGGTCGAACCAGCTCTGTGCCAGCTCCTGCAAGGTCTCGCAGTCTTTGGCGGAGAGCAGCAAGCGGGGTTCACGGAAGCCGAGTTGGGCCAGGGCCAGGTAGGCGGGGGAAGGGGCTGCACCTGTCGTTGGTGCCTGCGTCTGTGCCTCTGTCTGCGCTTCCCGCTGGGCAGGGTGCGGGTGCGGGTGTCGTACGGGCTTCTCTTCCGCTTCCGGCTCCGGGCCGCCCTGCTCCTGTGCTGGTGCCGGAAGTGCCCCGGTGTCCTGTGTGGCCAGGAACGCGTTCCACCACTCGTTGTCGCGGGCCGTGCGGGACCAGAAGGTCCGGAAGGCCCAGCGGACCTGGTCGCCCTCGCCCGCCGGGCGGCGTACCCGGCGCAGGTGTCCGGCGACCGACAGGGCGGTCAGGGCCGAGGAGACGGCCTGCTGGCCGTAGAGCGGGAGCTGTTTGGCCAGGGTCTTGATGTCCATCGCCGCGCCGTCGGGCAGGTGGTCGACGAATCCGGCTACATAGCGTTCGCGCTCGGGGAGTAGGGCGAACTCTGTTCCTGTGGCAGGAGTTTGGCCGGGTGCCGAGCGCTTGCCGTAGCCGGGTTTTGCCTTCGGGTACGGGTGTGAGCGTGCCGGTGCGCGCTGGGCAGAGCTAAGGTGCTGGGTAGCCACGGGGTCGACTTTCTGTGTTGTTCGATCTTGCGGTGAGACCCCGGCTTGGTGCTCCTACACCGGTCGGGGTCGATTCGTTGAGGGCACCGTAAGCAGCCGCGTGATCGCGCCGCAACCTGCCCTGAATTAGTCATACTTGCTGGTCGTGACGAGGTAGGGAGGGGTGGGGGGTTTCCCAACTTCCCTTCTTTCCCTACCGGTAACTGAAGAAGCTCGAACCTCGGCGCTCGTGTCCCGGCGCCCGGAACCCGAAGCTCAAGCTTCGGGCCCGCGCCTTCTCTGCGTACATCCGAAAGAGTGAACAGTCCCTCCCGGGTCTCGGGGCTCGGGGCCCGAGACCCGGGAGTCTGTCGATGCTCCCTGACCGGATCGGTCCGCTTCCGGACCCGATGCTGCCTGTCGCCCACCCGCCCGCGCGGCCAGGCTGGGAGGCATGACCCGAGCACTGATCGTCATCGATGTCCAGGAATCCTTCCGCGCCCGTCCGCTGTGGGAGACCCTCTCCGACCTCAAGATCGCCGACCAGGTGAACCGCCTGGTCCGGCTCTTCCGGCAGGCCGGGGACCAGGTGGTGTGGGTCCTGCACTCCGAGCCCGGTTCCGGCGATGTCTTCGACCCGGCCCTCGGCCATGTCCGGCTGATGGAGGAGCTGGAGCGGGCGGAGGGGGAGCCGCTGATCCACAAGACCTCGCACAACGCGTTCACCACCACCAACCTCCAGCAACTCCTCACCGAGCGCGGTATCCGCGACCTCACCCTCTGCGGCATCCGCACCGAGCAGTGCGTGGAGACCACCGCCCGGGTCGGCAGTGACCTCGGCTACCAGGTCACCGTCGCCATCGACGCCACCGCGACCAACCCCATCCCGCACCGCGACGCCCCCGCCGACCTGAGCGTCGCCGAACTGCTGGCCGACCCCCGTACCCTGCCTGCCGAGGCGGTCATCAGGCGGACCGAGTACGCCCTCGCCGGGCGCTTCGCCACCATCGCGACCGTGGACGAGCTGGAGGCCGCGGCAGGGCTTCAGGCAGCAGTGGACCAGGCGTGAGAGCTTCGGGCATGATGACCGGATCGTGAGCCACGTCGTCTTCTTCCTGGTGCCCGGAGTCCACTTGCTGGATCTGGCCGGTCCCGCGCAGGTCTTCTCCACCGCCGCGGACTTCGGGCACCCCTACTCCCTCGCCTACGTCGCCGAGCAGCCCCAGGTACCCACCGCCCAGGGGCTGCCGCTGGTGGCCGGGCTCGGCTGGCCCGAGCTCGGGCCAGCCGACCTGATCATGGTTCCCGGCTGGCGGACCGGGATCCCGGACGGCGAACCCGTCATCGGCCCCGCCTCCTTGCAGGCCCTCCGGGACCACCACGCCGGGGGCGGCACGGTGGCCAGCGTCTGCGCCGGGGCCGAGGCGCTGGGGCGGGCCGGGCTGCTCGACGGCCGCCGTTGCACCACCCACCACGACGTGCAGGACGAGCTGGCTCTGCGCCATCCCAGGGCCATGGTCGTCCGGGACGTCCTGTTCACCGCCGACGACCGGGTGATCACCTCGGCCGGTATTGCCAGCGGCATCGACCTCGCCCTCCACCTGGTCGCGACCCGGCACGGGCCCGCCGTCGCCGCCCAGGTGGCCCGGGAGATGGTCGTCTACGCCCGCCGCAACGGCCACGAGCCGCAGTCCAGCGCGATGCTCCGGCACCGGTCCCACCTCGACGACACCGTGCACCGCGCCCAGGACCTCATCGACGCCCGCTTCGACCAGCCGCTCCCGCTCCCCGCCCTGGCCTCGGCCGTCGGCGTGAGTGAACGCACCCTCACCCGCCTCTTCGGCCGCGCCACCGGGCTCACGCCCCTGCGCTACCAGCAGACCCTCCGCCTCGAACGCGCCCAGCACCTCATCAGCCACGGCGCGACGGTCGACGCCGCCGCCCGCTCGGTCGGTTTCGAGGACCCGCGCATGCTGCGCCGCCTCCGCGCCCGTACGGCCTGACCGCGCCGGACGACCGAACGCCTCCGGCCGGTCGGGTGGCCGACTGCCGTGCGACCGACAGTCGGAGCCCGGAGCCCGGAGCTCAGGTGATCGGGAACGTGGCGCCCGGCTCCGCGTAGTCGATCGGGCCCGTGTACCGGGTCGAGGCGCGGGACACCGCCTCCCAAGGGGTGAGGAAGCGGCCCACATGGGTGACGATCAGGCTGCGTGCCCGGGACGCCGTCGCCGTCGTACCGATGTCCTCGGGGGTGTGGTGCACCTGGTCGCCCTCGGCCGATGGCTCCGCGCTCTCGGCCTCGCACAGCAGTACGGTGCCGTGTCCCCGGAGTGGACCAGCGACCTGCCCGCGGCCTCCACGCGCAGGGCGAAGGCCGGGACGCCGTGTGCCACCGCCCGGCTGGTCAGGGTGAGCGCCCCGACGCGTGCCCGGTGGCCGTCGTGCAGGTGCGAGATCCAGATCGCGTCCAACTCGTCCAGTCGTACGTGCCGTTGCAGCGGGCCCAGTGTCCCGCTGCCCGCCTCCACCCACACCCGGGCCCCGCCGCCGGACACCAGGTACCCGGAGCAGGGGTTGTCCACGCTCGGGTAGGGCGTCGCGGACCCCAGAACGGTCAGACGGAGGGGATCAGGGAGGGGATCAGGGAGGGTCGGGGAGGGCGGGGAGGGCGGGGAGGGCTTCGGCTGTCTCGGCTGTCTCGGCTGTCACCGGGGGTGGGTAGAACACCTGCTCCCGCGTGGGCAGTTGCCTTCCGCTACCTCGGTGGCAGCGGCGGCCTCCGCAGGTCCGGGGCCGTGTCGTACGACGGTGGCGTCGACGCCGGGTGGGCGGCCAGGAGCTCCAGGGCCACCCGTACCGCGTCGTCCAGGACCGCGTACCGGCCCTCCGCCCAGTCCAGCGGGGTGCGCAGCGCCTTCACGTCCGGTTCCACGCCGTGGTTCTCCACCGACCAGCCGTACGTGTCGAACCAGGCCGCGTTCATCGGGACCGTGATCACCGTTCCGTCGCCCAGACGGTGACGGCCCGTCATGCCGACCACCCCGCCCCACGTCCGCTGGCCCACCACCGGGCCCAGCTTCAGCAGCCGGAACGCGGCGGTGATCATGTCACCGTCGGAGGAGGTCGCCTCGTCGGCCAGGGCGACGACCGGGCCGCGCGGGGCGTTGGAGGCGTAACTCACCGCCTGCGCGTTACGGGTGAGGTCCCAGCCGAGGATCTTCCGGGTGAGCTTCTCCACCACCAGCTCACTGATGTGGCCGCCCGCGTTGCCCCGTACGTCCACGATCAGCGCGGGGCGGGAGACCTCCAGCCGTAGGTCCCGGTTGAACTGGGCCCAGCCCGAGCCGCCCATGTCCGGGATGTGCAGATAGCCGCACTTGCCGCCGCTCAACTCCCGTACGACGTCACGGCGTTTGGCCACCCAGTCCTGGTAGCGCAGCGGGCGTTCGTCGACCAGGGGCAGGATCGCCACCCGGCGGGAGGGGCCGCCGCCCGCCGGGGTGAACGTCAGCTCCACCGTCGTACCGCCCGCCGCCGTCAGCAGCGGGTACGGGCCCGTCACCGGGTCCACCGGGCGGCCGTCCACGTGGGTGAGGACCGCGCCCTCCCTGATGCCCGTACCGGCAAGCGGGGAGCGGGCCTTGGAGTCGGAGGAGTCGCCGGGCAGGATGCGCTGGAGGGTCCAGGCGCCGTCCCGGCAGACGAGGTTGGCGCCGAGCAGGCCGATCGCCCGCTGGTAGTGCGGCGGGCCCTCGTTGCGGCGGGCGGGGGAGACGTACGCGTGCGAGGTGCCCAGCTCGCCCAGCACCTCGCGCAGCAGGTCCGCGAACTCGTCGGGAGAGGCCACCCGTTGGACGAGGGGGCGGTACTGGTCCAGGACGCTGTCCCAGTCGATGCCGCACATGTCCGGCTCCCAGAAGTAGGAGCGGATGATCCGCCCCGCCTCCCCGTACGCCTGCCGCCACTCCGCCCCCGGGTCGACCTCGTGCAGGATGCGGCGCAGGTCCAGGTAGACCGTGGAGTCGGTGTCGCCCGGTTCCGTGGCCGGTACGGCGCGGAGCTCGCCGTCGTCCATCACCACGAGACGCGAGGAGTCGCCGCTGACCGCGAACCAGTCGAGGTGGTCGACCAGTTCGGTCTTCCGCGCCTTCGCGATGTTGAAGTGCTCCAGGGTGGGGCGGCCCGACATGTCGGCCGGGTTGGCGAACGTCTCGCCCAGTGCGCCCGAGATCGGCCAGCGCAGCCAGACCAGGCCGCCGCCGCTCACCGGGTGCAGCGCCGAGTACTTGGAGGCGGAGACCGGGAACGGCGTCACCCGGCTCTCCAGGCCCTCGAACTCGACCATGACCGTCGACCCCTCGCCCGTACCCCCTCCTTCCGGAACGTCTATCGGGTCCAGGCCGCCCGCCGCCGGGCGCCCGTCCGGGGAGAGCGCGAAGGGGGACGGGGTCGCGGAGGAGAGCGGGACCAGGTACGGGCGGCAGCCGAGCGGGAAGGAGAGGTCGCCGGTGTGGACGTCGTACACCGGGTCGAAGCCCCGCCAGGACAGGAACGCGAGGTAGCGGCCGTCCTCCGTGAAGACGGGATTCTCGTCCTCGAAGCGGCCGTTGGTGACGTCCACGATCACCGGGGCGCCGGGGCCGGAGATCCGGGCCAGCTTGATCTGCCGCAGCGAGCGGCCGATGCCCGGGTGCGACCAGGTCAGCCAGTCGCCGTCGGGGGAGAAGGCCAGGTCGCGGACGGGGCCGTTGACCGAGCGGATCAGCTCGGTGAGGCCGGGGTGCTCGTCGACGGACGCGGTGATGCTGTCGGGGACGGCGGCGCCGGTGGCCGCGTAGAGGTCGGCCCGGGTGGAGCCGGTGCGGGTGGAGCCGGTACGGGGGCGCTCCCGGAGCTCCTCGGCTGCTTCGGTCCCGTCGGCTGTCCCTGTCGTCCCTGTCGCGGCTGTCGCCCCGGTCCCGTCGGCCGTGCCTGCTGTCCCGGTCGGGTCCGTCGGGTCGGCTCCTTCGGGAGTGCCTGCCGCACCCGTCACATCAGCCGCGCCCCCCGCCTCCGCCTCCCCCGTGTCCAGGAGCAGCAGCCTCCCGTCGTTCGACGCGATGGCCAGGCGCTCGCCCGCCGGGTCGGAGATCATCTCCTGCACCCGGCCCAGCTGCCCCGAGGCGAGCCGGCGCGGGGCGCGGTCGCCGCTGGCGCGCGGCAGGTAGGCGACCTCCACCGCGTCCTCGCCGTCCGCGTCGGTGACGTACGCGACCTGTCCTCCGCTGCCGAGCATCTCCGGCAGCCGCACCCGGACCCCCGGGGTGTCGCTGATGGTGCGGGCGGGGCCGTCGCGGTGGGTGAGCCAGTAGAGGCTGCCGCGTACGGTGACGGCGCTGGCCCGGCCCGTCTCGTCGACCGAGAGCGAGTCGACGTTGCTGGCGGCGGGCACCTGGTAGTGGCGCCGGCCGGTGCGCGGGCCGCCGAGGCGCACCTCCAGCTTGCGCGGGGTGGCGTCCGGCGACTCCAGGTCCTCGACCAGCCAGAGGTCGCCCGCGCACTGGTAGACCACCCGGTGGCCGTCGCTGGAGGCGTTGCGGGCGTAGAAGGCGTCGTGGTCGGTGTGGCGGCGCAGATCGGTGCCGTCGGCCCGGCACGAGTACAGGTTGCCGACGCCCTCGTGGTCGGAGAGGAACGCGATGCGGCGGCCGACGAACATCGGCGAGGCAAGGTGGCCGCCGATGTCCGGCAGCAGGCGCTCCCCGTGCAGCCAGAGGCGGCCCATGGCCCCGCCCCGGTAGCGCTTCCAGGCGGCCGGTTCGTGCGGGGGCGTACCGGTGAGGAGCAGGGTGCGGCGCTCCCCGTCCAGGTCGGCGACCGCGATGTCGGAGACCGGGCCCCAGGGGAGCCGCCCCCCGGGGCCGCCGTCGGTGGGGACGCTGTAGGCCCAGGAGAAGTACGAGAATGGCTGGTTGTGCGAGGAGACGGCGAGGATATGGGTGGTGTCGGCCGGATCGGGGGTCCAGCCGCAGACCCGGGCGTCGGTCGAGCCCCAGTGGGTGAGCCGGCGGGCCGGGCCGCCGTCGACCGGGGCGAGGTGGATCTCGGGGTCCAGCGTGCGCCAGGTCGTGTAGGCGATGGAGGTGCCGTCGGGCGAGAAGCGGGGATGGCCGACCCGGGTCCGGTCGACGGTCACCCGCCAGGCCCGGCCCGGCCGGTGGCCCGCCGGGACGAGGGGGGCGACCCACAGGTCGTCCTCGGCCGCGAAGCAGAGCAGGTCCTGGTGGAGGTGCGGGAAACGGAGATACGCGACGTCGTCACTCACCCCCCAATGCTTTCCGCGCGCAGGGCCCGGGGCAACTTGTGGTGCAGCCCACAAGCGAAACGATTTCGTTTCGCTGGGTGGGAGGGGTACGGTTCAGGTGTACGAAACGGTTTCGTTCGATGGTGAGCGGAACGGTTGAACGGAACACCGGATGTGCGCGGACAACAGCGCGAAGGAGGTCGGCACATGGCACGTACGAGGCTGACGCCCGAGCGTGAGGGCGAGCTGTACGAAGCCGTCCTCGACCTGCTCCGCGATGTCGGCTATGACGCCCTGACCATGGACGCCATCGCCGCCCGCACCCGGTCGAGCAAGGCCACTCTCTACCGCCAGTGGGGCTCGAAGCCCGAGCTGGTCGCCATGGCGCTGCGGCACAGCAAGCCGGGGAGCCTCGCCGATATCGACACCGGTTCGCTGCGCGGGGACTTCCACGCGGCGCTGAGCCGGAGCGACGACTGCCAGATGGAGAAGGACGCCGCGCTGATGCGGGGCCTGAGCCATGCCGTCCACGAGTACCCCGAGCTGCTCCAGGCCCTGCGCGAGCTCTTGATCGAACCGGAGATGACCGGTCTCGACGAGCTGCTCCAGCGGGCGGTGGCACGGGGTGAACTGCGCGCGGACAACCCGGCGCTGAAGTACATCCCGCACATGCTGGTCGGCGCGGTGGCCGCCCGGCAGCTGATCGAGGACCGTCCTGTCGACCAGGCGTTCCTCATGGACTACGTCGACTCCGTGGTGTTCCCCGCCCTCGGAGTCTGACCGCCCCACCCGTCGAGGTCCCCGCCCCGACGGTCCCGTACCGCCCTGACGTCCCCGTACGGCCCTCTCCCCGACGCTCCACCTGACACGCCGCTCTCGTCGTCGGGCTGGTTCCTCACGCCCAATTCCACTCACACGACCTGACCGGGAGTACGCCCCCGTGGCCACTTTCCTCTACAAGCTCGGACGGCTCACCTTCCGCCGACGCCGCTATGTCGCCCTGATCTGGGTGGCACTGCTGGCGCTCGCCGGATTCGGTGCGGCCACCGCGTCCACCGCCACCTCCAGCTCCTTCTCCATCCCCGGTACGGAGGCGCAGCGCGCCTTCGACCTGCTGGAACAGCGCTTCCCCGGCACCAGTGCCGACGGTGCCACCGCCCGTGTCGTCTTCAAGGCGCCCGAGGGCGAGAAGGTGACCGACGCCGCCAACAAGGGCGAGATCACCGGCATCATCAAGGAGCTGGAGTCCGGATCGGACCAGATCGCCTCGGTCGCCGACCCCTTCCAGGCCCAGGCCGTGAGCCAGGACGGTTCGACGGCGTACATCTCGGTCTCGTACAAGGTCAGCGCCATGGAGCTGACCGAGAAGACCCAGGAGGCCCTGAAGGACGCGGGCAAGGCCGCGCAGGGCAGCGACATGAAGGTGGAGATCGGCGGTGACGCCCTCCAGGTCATGCCGCAGACCGGGACCGCCGAGATCATCGGTGTCGCCATCGCCGCCGTCGTCCTGGTCATCACCTTCGGCTCGCTGGTCGCGGCCGGGCTGCCGCTGGTGACCGCCCTCATCGGGGTGGGCATCGGGGTCTCGCTCGTCACCGCGCTGGCCAACGTCCTGGACCTGGGCAGCACGACCGCGATCCTCGCCACGATGATCGGCCTCGCGGTCGGCATCGACTACGCCCTCTTCATCGTCTCCCGCTACCGCGCCGAACTGGCCGAGGGCCGCGAGCACGAGGAAGCCGCCGGGCGGGCCGTCGGCACGGCCGGATCGGCCGTCGTCTTCGCGGGTCTGACCGTGGTCATCGCCCTGGTCGGCCTCGCCGTCGTCAACATCCCGATGCTGACGAAGATGGGCCTCGCCGCCGCCGGTACGGTCGCCATCGCCGTCCTCATCGCGCTCACCCTGGTGCCGGCCGCCCTGGGCTTCGCGGGCAAGCGGATCATGGGCCGCAAGGCGCGCAAGGCCGCCGAGGCGGCCGAGCTCGACACGGCCAAGCCGAACATCGGCACCCGCTGGGCGCGGTTCGTGCTGCGCAAGCCGGTCTGGGTCATGCTGGTCGGCGTCCTCGGCCTCGGCGCCATCGCCGTACCGGCGGCCTCGCTGGAGATGGGCCTGCCCGACGACGGCGCCCAGCCGAAGTCGACCACGCAGCGCCAGGCGTACGACATGCTCTCCGACGGCTTCGGCCCCGGGTTCAACGGGCCGCTGATGGTCGTCATGGACGGCAAGGGCAGCTCCGACCCGAAGGCCGCGGCCGAGCGGGTCTCCGAGGAGATCGAGGGCCTCGGCGTCGCCGCCGTCGCCCCGGCCACCTTCAACAAGGCCGGTGACACCGCGACCATCGTGGTCATCCCGAAGGACCGGCCCTCCTCTCACGCCACGGAGGAGGTCGTCCACGGCATCCGTGACGCGGGCACGGGCATCAAGGCCGACACCGGGGCCGAGGTCCTGGTCACCGGCGCCACCGCGATGAACATCGACTTCTCGCAGAAGATGAACGACGCGCTGCTGCCCTACCTGGCTCTCGTCGTCGGCCTCGCGTTCCTGCTGCTGATGCTGGTCTTCCGCTCGATCCTCGTCCCGCTGAAGGCGGCCCTCGGCTTCCTGCTCTCGGTGATCGCGGCCCTCGGCGCGGTCGTCGCGGTCTTCCAGTGGGGCTGGCTCGGCTCGGTCTTCGGGGTCGAGCAGACCGGTCCGATCATGAGCATGATGCCGATCTTCATGATCGGTGTGGTCTTCGGTCTCGCGATGGACTACGAGGTCTTCCTCGTCACCCGGATGCGCGAGGCGTACGTCCACGGCGAGAGCCCCGGCCAGGCCATCGTGACCGGCTTCAAGCACGGCGCACGGGTGGTCACGGCAGCGGCCGTGATCATGATGGCGGTCTTCGCCGGCTTCATCGGCTCCACCGAGCAGATGGTCAAGATGATCGGCTTCTCGCTCGCCGTCGCCGTCCTCTTCGACGCGTTCGTGGTGCGCATGGCGATCGTGCCCGCCGTCCTGGCCCTGCTCGGCAAGAAGGCCTGGTGGCTGCCGGGCTGGCTGGACCGGGTGCTGCCCAACGTGGACGTGGAGGGCGAGAAGCTCCAGAAGCAGCTGACGGAGGAGCCGGTCTCCTCCGGCGGCGAGGGCGGTGACGGACACGGCGGCGAGCGCGAGCTCGTACGCGTCTGAGTCCGCCCGATCCAGCTGTACGGGCTCCGTTCGAGCCGATCCAGTTGTACGGGCTCCGTTCGAGCCGATCGGGTCTGTTCCGGGCCCGCTGATCCCCGGGGCCGCGTCTGAGCGGAGCGCGGCCCCGGAAGCGCCGGTTACCTGTGGGGACGGGGGACCGGGGCACAGAGAAGGCCCCCGTGCGATGAGCGCGGGGGCCTTCCTGCTGTGTGCGTCGCGGGCTTGTCTCAGCCTCGGGCCGGCTGGGATTTCAGCCGCGGGCCGGCTGGGCGCCGCGCTCGGGGCGGGGGGTGGTGCGGGACGGGCGTTTCTCCGGGGTCCCGTCCGCCGGGGCGGCCGTGGCCGGGGCCTGTGCGCGGGTGCGGGCCAGGAAGCGGATCAGCGTCCTGATCTCGAACTGGAACACCTCGACGCCGTCCGTCGAGTGCAGCTCCACGATCAGCTGCGTACGGCCGCAGGGCCAGACGCGGACGGCCCCGCGCTCGATCGGGGTGCGCAGACCGCGCTCCAGCAGATCGCGGCCGAAGGCCCAGTCGGTGCCGCCGGGCAGTGTGATGTGGACGGTGCGCGGGTCGTCGGCCGCGTCGTAGCGCAGATCGACGGGGACCGGGCGGGTCAGGGGGCCGTCCGTGATGAGCCGGGCGCGGGCATGTTCTTCGATCACAGGGGACATGGGCCGGCTCCTCCTATGTGCCTATATGTATCGCTCTGCCCTCTAATGTCCCATATTTCGCGGAAGTGGCACGATGAGCGTCCGCTCACGTGACAGCAGGTGAGCCTCGGGGAGCCTCGTCGACGGTGGATACGACGCAGGTGCCGGGCGCCTGCTCTTGCGTATGGTTCGCAAGAGAGCACTATTATTGATGGGTTCATGACCCCGCCCGCAGCGCCGCGTCCACGCGGACGCGGACACCGTGCGGAACCGCAGGAAGCGGAGCCTCCTCATGCATGTACCCGATGGTTTCATCGATGCACCTGTCTCCGTCGCCGCCGGGGTGTTCGCCGCCGGAGCGGTCGCCGTCAGCCTCCGGGGGGCGCGCCGCGAACTGGACGAGCGCACGGCCCCGCTCGCCGGTCTGGTGGCCGCGTTCATCTTCGCCGTCCAGATGCTGAACTTCCCGGTGGCCGCCGGTACCAGCGGCCACCTGATGGGAGGGGCGCTGGCCGCGATCCTTGTCGGGCCCTACACGGCGGTGCTCTGCCTGGCGGTGGTGCTGCTGATGCAGGGCATCTTCTTCGCGGACGGCGGCCTCACCGCGCTCGGTGTGAACATCACCGTCATGGGCGTGGTCACCGTCGTCGTCGCGTACGGGGTGTTCCGGCTGCTGACCGCCGTCCTGCCGCGCACCCGCCGGTCCGCTACCGCCTCGGCGTTCGTCGCCGCGCTGGTCTCCGTACCCGCTTCGGCCGTCGCGTTCACGCTCCTGTACTGGATCGGCGGTACCACGGACATCCCGATCGGCAAGGTCCTCACCGCCATGGTGGGCGTCCATGTGCTGATCGGTATCGGGGAGGCGGTCATCACCGCGCTGACCGTCGGCGCCGTCCTCGCCGTGCGCCCCGACCTCGTCCACGGCGTCCAGGGCCTGGCCGCGCCGCTCAAGCTCCGGGTCGACGGCGAACTGGTCGACGCCCCGGCCGCGACGCGCGAACCGGAGCCCGCTTCCGCCTCCGCCCGGTCCGCCCGGTCCACGCGCGGGTTCTGGATCACCGGCCTGGTCTCCGCCTTCCTCCTCGCCGGGTTCGTCTCCTTCTACGCCTCCGCCCACCCCGACGGCCTGGAGCGGGTCGCCGCCGACCAGGGCATCGACGAGAAGGCGGAGGAACACGGGGCGGCCGACTCCCCGCTCGCCGACTACGGGGTGGGCGACATCGCCAACGCCCGGCTCTCCGGGGGCCTCGCCGGGGTGATCGGGGTCAGCGCCACCGTGGTCGTGGGCACGGGCATCTTCTGGGTGGTGCGCCGCCGCGAGGAGGACGAGAGCGGCCCCCAGACGAGCGCGCACGACCACGAGAACGCCTGAGGGGGGAGCGGCCTGGGCACGGAGTCGGCCGGGCACGGGAGCGGCCTGGCGCGGAGTCGGCTGGGCACGGGAGCGGCCGGCCACGGAATAGGCCGGACACAGCAGCGGCCCGGCACGGAGTCGGCCGGACACGGGAGCGCACTGACATGGAAGCTCACTGACATGGGAGCGGGCCACGCCCACAAGCTCTACCGGCACGGGCACTCGCCGGTCCACCGGCTGCCCCCGCACTGCAAGCTGGCCGCCGTCTTCTGCTTCGTGCTCGTGGTCGTCTCCACCCCGCGCGAGGCGATGTGGGCCTTCGGCCTGTACGCGGCCCTCCTCGCCGCCGTCGCGGCGGTGGCGAGGATCCCGCCCGGCTTCCTGTTGAAACGCCTGGTCATCGAGGTGCCGTTCGTGGCGTTCGCGCTGCTCATGCCGTTCGTGGTGCCGGGCGAGCAGACGGAGGTCCTCGGCGTCTCCGTCAGCGTCCCCGGCCTCTGGGGCGCCTGGAACGTGCTGGCCAAGGCCACCCTCGGCGTCGCCGCCTCCGTACTCCTGGCCTCCACCACCGAGCTGCGGGCCGTCCTGCTGGGCCTCCAGCGGCTGAAGCTGCCGCCGCTGCTGGTCCAGATCGCCTCGTTCATGATCCGGTACGGGGACGTCATCACCGACGAGATGCGGCGTATGTCCATCGCCCGCCGCTCCCGGGGGTTCGAGGCGCGCGGCGTACGGCAGTGGCGCGTCCTGGCCACCTCCATGGGCGCTCTGTTCATCCGCTCGTACGAACGGGGCGAGCGCGTCCACCTCGCCATGGTCAGCCGGGGGTACGCGGGCACGATGCCGGTCATCGACGAGGTGACGGCGACCCGGGCCCAGTGGGCGTACGCGGCGGCCCTTCCCGTACTCGCGCTCACGGTCTGTCTGCTGGGATGGACCCTGTGACCCTCTCCCCGAAGGACGCCGTGCCCCAGGCCCCCGTCCCGTCGCTCGACGTCAGCGGCCTCGCCTACGCCTACCCCGACGGCCACCAGGCCCTCTTCGGGGTGAACCTGACCGTGGGGCGCGGCGAACGCGTGGCGGTGCTGGGCCCCAACGGAGCGGGCAAGACCACGCTCGTCCTGCACCTCAACGGCATCCTGACGGCGGGCTCGGGCACGGTCCGCGTCGCCGGGCTCCCGGTGGCGAAGCGGAACCTGGAGGAGATCCGGCGCCGGGTGGGCATCGTCTTCCAGGACCCGGACGACCAGCTGTTCATGCCCACGGTCCGCGAGGACGTCGCCTTCGGCCCGGCCGCGTCGGGGCTGCGCGGCCCCGAGCTGGAGGAGCGGGTGGTGCGCGCGCTGGAACAGGTCGGCATGGCGGAGTACGCGGCCCGCCCGCCGCACCACCTCTCCTTCGGGCAGCGCCGCCGCGTCGCCGTGGCCACGGTCCTCGCGATGGAGCCGGAGATCCTCGTCCTGGACGAGCCCTCCTCCAACCTGGACCCGGCCTCCCGCCGCGAACTGGCCGACATCCTGCGCTCGTTGGACGTCACGGTGCTGATGGTCACGCACGACCTGCCGTACGCGCTGGAGCTCTGCCCGCGCGCGGTGATCCTCAGCGAGGGAGTGATCGCCGCCGACGGACGTACGCAGGGGCTGCTCTGCGACGAGGAGTTGATGCGCGCGCACCGGCTGGAGCTGCCGTTCGGCTTCGACCCGGGCTCGGTCACCGTTCCGTCCCCGTAAACAGATCGTGACAGTGCGGTGGTGACGCCGACCCGCTCCCCGCCCGACCCGCCCGGCCGTGCACCATGGGGTGATGAGCGGGAGCGCGGGAGTGAGCACGGCGGGTACGGGAGCGGACACCGGAGCGGACACGGCCGTGGGCGTGGACGTACGGGGCACGGTGGCGCCGGGGTTCGAACCGGTCGCGGACGCCTTCGTCCGCAACTTCGAGCAGCGGGGCGAGCGCGGCGCGGCCGTCGCCGTCTACCGCGACGGGCGCAAGGTCGTGGACCTCTGGGCCGGTACGAGAGACGTGGACGGCACCGAACCGTGGGCCGTCGACACCGTCCAGATCGTGCGCTCGGCGGGCAAGGGCATCGCCGCCGCCGTCCCCCTCCTGCTCCACCAGCGCGGCCAGGTGGACCTGGACGCCCCGGTCTCCACGTACTGGCCGGAGTTCAAGGCGAACGGCAAGGAACGCGTCCTGGTCCGCGACCTCCTGGCCCACCGCGCCGGGATTCCCGCCCTGGACCGCCCCCTCACCCCCGCCGAGGCCGCCGACGGTGTGTCCGGGCCCGCCGCCGTCGCCGCGCAGCGCCCGGAGTGGGAGCCGGGCACGGACCACGGCTACCACGCCCAGACGTACAGCTGGCTCATCGGCGAACTGGTCCGCCGCGCCACCGGCCGCACCATCGGCCGCTGGATCGCGGAGGAGATCGCGCGCCCGCTGGGCCTGGACTTCTGGTTCGGGCTCCCGGCGGACGAGGCCCACCGCATCGGCCGTATCGGTCCCGTGGAGCCCCCGGCGCCGGGGGAGGTCTCCGGCGCCCTGCGCGTACGCCCCAAGCGCTCGGTGGTCGAGGCGTACCGCGACCCGGAGTCGCTCACCCGGCGGGCGTTCGGCGCGATCGACCCGCTCCCCGACGAGAACGACGCCGCCTACCGTACGGCCGAACTCCCCGCCTCCAACGGCATCGCGACGGCCCGGGGCCTGGCCCGCTGCTACGCCGCGATGCTCGGCCCGGTCGACGGCCACCGCCGCCTGTTCGCCCCCGCCACGCTCACCCTCGCGCGCACGGAGGAGTCGGCCGGGCCCGACCGGGTGCTGGTCGTCAACACCCGTTTCGGCCTCGGCTACATGCTGCACGGCCCGGCGGCCCCGCTGCTCGGCCCCGGCTCGTTCGGCCACCCCGGGCGCGGGGGCTCCCTGGGCTTCGCCGACCCCGAGTCGGGCATCGCCCTGGGCTATGTGACCAACGGCCTCCAGAAGGGAGTCACCGCCGACCCCCGTGCCCAGGCACTGGTCAGGGCAGTACGGTCGGCGCTATGACATCCACGCGTTTCGACGGTTACAGCGTCCTGATCACCGCCGCCGGCCAGGGCATCGGCGCGGCAACGGCCCACCGCCTGGCGGCGGAAGGCGCCAAGGTCCTCGTCACCGACCTGGACGCCGGGCGCGCCTCCGGCACGGCGGCGGCGATACGCGAGGCGGGCGGCACCGCCGACTCCGTGGCCTGCGATGTGGCGGACCGTGCGGCGGTGGACGCGGCCGTGGCGTACGCGGTCGGGACCTTCGGCGGCCTGGACGTGCTGGTCAACAACGCGTACGCGGCGACCGACGACGCCGAGCTCTTCGAGGACCAGTCGGACGAGACCTGGGAACGCGACCTGGACATCACCCTCTCCGGCCCCTTCCGCTGCGCCCGCGCCGCCCTGCCGCACCTGGTGGCCTCGGGCCGGGGCGCGATCGTCACCATCGGCTCGGTCAACGGCGAGCAGGACTTCGGCGGCCACGCGTACAGCGCGGCCAAGGCGGGCCTGGCGAGCCTGACCCGTACGCTGGCGGGCCACGCGGGGCCGCGCGGCGTACGGGTCAACCTGGTGGCGCCCGGCACGATCCGCACGGCGGCCTGGTCGGGCCGCGACGCGGAGTTGGAGCGAGCAGCCGCGCTCTACCCGCTCGGCCGGGTCGGCACCCCCGAGGACATCGCGTCCGCCGTCGCCTTCCTCGCCTCCTCCGACGCGTCCTGGATCACGGGGACGACGCTGCGGGTGGACGGCGGCATCCTGGCGGTGAACACGGGCTTCCGGCAGGCGATGGCGGCCGGGGAGTAATTCCCTGGCCCGGAACCGGAACGCGCCCTTACCCTCCCCGCATGATCATCACGTACGACCACACGGACAAGTCGGGCCGCCCCGTCACCCTCCACGCCATCGACGCGGACAACTGGCGGGCGGTCGCCGACAGCGCGCCGCGCGACGACCAGCGCGACTGGGTCCCGGCCCTGGCCGCCCGCTACCTCGTCCTGACGGCCCGCGAGGACACCTGGAACTCCCTGGCGGTGCTTGCGGGCGACGAGGTGACCGGCCACATCATGTGGGCGCGGGACGACGACGGTTCGTACTGGATCGGCGGCATGCTGATCGACGCCGCCCACCAGGGCCGGGGCATCGGCGGAGCCGCCGTACGCACCCTGGCGACCTGGCTGTCGGCCCGCCCCGGCTGCACGGCGGTCCGCCTCTCCTACGCCCCGGCCAACGAGGCCGCCGCCCACCTGTACACCGCGCTCGGCTTCCGCCCGACGGGGGTGGAGGAGGACGGGGAAGTGGTGGCGGAGTGGGCGGGGTGAGACGGGTGTGACCCGGGGGGCTCAGGTCAGGGGCGATCGCCGCGCCCGGCTCTCCAGCGGGAGAGGAATCCGGAGCGGACCGGTTCGCCGGGGCAGAGCGGTGAGTGGAGGCCCTCCTGCGGCTCAGTGGCCCCCCGGATCAGGACGCAACGGCTGTGCGGTTCGCGCGGCTCACCGTTTCCCACCAGAGGTTTCAAGCTGTCCGCGAAGTGCCAGGCGACCGGATACCGCGGGCCTGTGCGATGCCACTCCGCGCGGCTGACCGGTCTGTTCAGGATGGCCGCGAACCATTCCCCGCACCGGTCGGCCAGCTCGTCCACCGTCCCGCTCGCCCGGAAGAACTCGGGCCCTGAACGGTGGAGGTTGAAGAGCTGGTCCCTGACCTTGCCCGCCACGACGTGTGTGCCGTGGAAGTGGACGGCCCACTCACCGAGGACCAGGCGGTGCTCGTCGTCGGAGAGGGAGATGTAGACCAGGAGGAACGATTCGTCCTCGGGGCGGCCGACCACGCTGTCGGCCGACTGCACACGCCATGACGCGGCCCGGTCCTGCAGAGCGGAGATGAAGGCGAGTTCGTCGGCATCGAAGCCCCAGGGCTCTTCGCCGTCCTCCTCGGGGTCGTCGACCACGAACCATGTGCTGTCCATCCGCGACATACTAGAGGCGCCTGGGCACCTCCGTCACGGTCAGCCTGCTGCGCCAGGGGCCGGAGAGCTGATCGAAGGCGGCATCACCTACTGGGGGCCGCCCCGCTCACTTCGGGGACGGCCCCTCCCTTTTCCCTTCCGGCCCAGCCGCCGCACGCCGGATCAGGCGATGCGGTGGCCGTCCTTCACGGCCGCCACGAAGGTGCTCCAGGCGGCCGGGCCGAAGAACTGGGTTCCGGCTCCACGGTCCTTGGTGTCGCGTACGGCGCGGCCGTGGTCAGCTGTGTGTGCCACTTCGAGGCAGTCGCCCTGCTGGTCCGAGTAGGACGACGTGCGGAACGGGCTCACGATCTCGGTAGTCACGGTGCCTCTTTCATATCGCTGGACGCTCTGTCGAGGATATGCCGGATACGGTCGGCGCTCTCCTCCGGTGACAGGGCGGCCGAGCGCAGGAGGTCGAAGACGTTGACGTACAGCGCGAGGTCCTCCGGAGCCTCCACCACGGTGGTGTTGGCGACGGTTCGCACGGTCACCGCCTCCACGATGGGCTCCATCCCGAACGAGAAGCCCGCGAAAGCGCCGGACATCCCCGCTGCTTTGCTGGCTTCACGGGGCAGGATCTGCACCGTCACGTTCTGCCGGTCGCCGACTTCGAGCAGCCTGAGCAACTGGGCCTGTCGCACGGCCGCGTCATGCAGCAGTGCCGTTATGGCGGGCTCCCAGATGATCGCCGTGAACCGGGCTCCACCCTGTTCGATCCTCTTCTGGCGCTCCTGACGGACCTTGACGAGGGCGGCGGTCTGCTCCTGGTCCATGAAGACCGGCCCCGAGGCGATGACGGACTCGGCATACTCCGCTGTCTGCAACAGCCCCGGGATGAGGGCGGGTTCCCATGAGCGGATGTACGTGGCGTCGCTCTCCAGCGTGATGTAGTCCGCGTAGTCAGGGCGCATCGCCTGCTGATGGTCGACCCACCAGCCACGCTTGTTGCTTGTCCGCGCCAATTGTTCCAGCCGGGTCCGTTCGTCCATGTCCTGCACGCCGTAACAGTCCATCAGGGCGCGGACCTCCAGCGCCGAGGCCGAGACCTGCCCGCCTTCGAGCCGGCTCACCTTGGTGACCGATTTCATGATCGCGTCGGCGGCCACCGACTGATCCACGCCTGCGGCCTCCCGGTGACGTCTCAGGGCCGACCCGAGCCGTCGGCTGCGGACGGTCGGCTTCCCACCTGCGGGCATTTCGTCCCCTCTCAACTCTCAACGAAGCTACCAGTCTGCCGTGTTGGGATGCGGCAGGGCCAGACAACCTGTCGAACGCTCGAACGAACGCAATTTTGCGAGAGTAAGGCTTGTGTTGGTGGCGGTGCCGCCCTACCGTATTTGCGTGACGTACGGCACATGAGTGGGTGCTGTGCGTGACGGCTGCGAGCTGCCCAGCCCAGGTGTCCTGGTGCCTGGGCGGGTGCGGCAGGAAGCTCGGGGCCGTCTGCGGCCCGGGGTATGGCCAACGCTTCGAAGGGGTGCCGACATGGTCACTTTTCTCGTCCGGGCGTTCGGACGGCTCTTACGTTTTGTGTTCGAAGGGGGGTGTGACCCCGGAGTGCCGCAGCTTCCTCCGTGCGGTGCGGCGCAGAGTTCGGGAACCGGTGCTTCCCGCGTGTACCGGCGGCTGGTCATCAGCCGGTGTTTCGTGACGGAGGTTCCGCAGCCCCGTCCGCCGGATGGCCCGTATTCCTCTGCCGCGTACGCCCGTTGGGAGCGCGCCGAGCAGCGTCTGCGGGGAGGGCGGCGGCGCGAAGGGTGGCCGTCGCTGCACGGTGTCGATGGCGAACTCCACCCCGTGGGAATGAAGGTGGCCCGCTGATGGCTCACGTCGAGCAGGGAGAGCAGAGCGGACAGGGCGCGCAGGGCGACGAAGTCGTACGGCGCTGGAAGCGGCACCCGCAGGTCGTACGCCTGGCGCGCGCCGAGCTGCGTACGGCCCTGGCCGGCTGGGGGCTCGGGGTGTTGGAGGAGGACGCGTCGCTCGTTCTCTCGGAGCTGCTCACCAACTCCGTTCGCCATGCCGGGGGTTCATCCTGGCGGGAGGTCGAGACGCGATTCCTGCTCCGGGGCGGTGGACTCCGGGTGGAGGTGCACGACGCGTCGTCCCGCCCGCCCCGGCCGGGTGCGCCCCGGTGGGAGGCCGAAGGCGGTCGGGGGCTCCTCGTCGTGGCGGCCGTCGCGGACGACTGGGGGTGCGGCGACCGGAACGGCCCCGGGAAGTACGTCTGGGTCGAACTGGCACCGCGCCCGGCTGTGGGCGAGCCGGGGCGGAAGCCTGTCGTGGAGGCGCGGCATGGATGAGTTCCGGGCGTACGTGCGCCGCCGGATCGGGCGCGCGCTCGATGCCCTCGACGTGTGCTGGTACGAGCTCTACCGGGCCGCCTCGCGGCGTATCGCAGCTGACGACGGGCCGGTACCGAAACCCATGGAGGCGATGAGGGAGATCGACCGTGCCGAGGCCGAATGGGCCTTGCTGGTAGCGAAGTTGAGGCCCGGCGGGGGAGGGGCAGGCCCGTTGTCGTAGGAGATGTACGGCGATGCCCCGGGGACGGCCGACGGCTGCCCCCGGGGTTCCGTAACTCTGCCCTCACAGTCCTGGTGTTCCGCGTCCCGTCCGCGTAAGCAGGAGCGAGGGTGCCCCACTGCGACGAAAGAAGCCTCCGTGCCGGATCACGCGCATGCCGGATCGAACGTCAAGGCCGACTCCGGTCCGGCGGCCCGTAGGTCCGCCACCGTCCCTCCGGCCGCAACACGCGGACCGCTCCCGGGACTTCTCGCCCTCCAGCCCGCCGTGGGCAACGCCGTCATCGTGCAGCGGATGCTCCGGGCGCGGGAGGAGCACCGGCACGGGGCCGGGTGCGGTCATCCGGCCGGTGAGGTGCCGGTCCAGCGGTCCACCGTCCATGACGTCCTGCGGACCAACGGCAGGCCCCTGGACGGGAGTACGCGGGCCGACATGGAGAGCCGCCTCGGTGCCGACTTCTCCGATGTCCGCATCCATGACGACAGTACGGCGAGGGCGTCCGCCGCCGAAGTGGGCGCCCGCGCCTACACCGCCGGGCACCATGTCGTCATCGGTGAGGGCGGGGCGGACCGGCACACCCTCGCCCATGAGCTCACCCATGTCATCCAGCAGCGCCAGGGTCCCGTCGCGGGCACCGACAACGGCGCGGGGCTGAGGGTGTCCGACCCTTCCGACCGCTTCGAACGGGAGGCGGAGAGCAACGCGCGCCGCGCCATGAGCGGCGGCGCGCCGAAGGACCGGGAGGCCGGGCACGTCGGATACGCCGGGCGGACGACGGAGTCCGCCGGGCGCCCGGCGGTGCAGCGCTGGGTGGACCAGGGCAGCGCCCTCGGCCAGGGCATGCGGGTCTCGGCCGGCGGGGTGTTCGCGGCCGTCGTCGGCGGCACCTCGGTCTGGGTGAGGGTGGGCACGCCGAGCAGCAGCTTCTCCCCGGCCCTGCGGCCGACCACCACGGCGCCGCAGAACCTCTTCGGCACCGGGGACTACCAGGAGTACGAGCTCGCCCGGCAGATCCTCGACGACTGCCTCCACACGGCCGAGGAGATCATGCACAACGCCGTGGGCGAACTGGACGACGGCGCTAACAGCAGCATCCGTACGACCGCCGGGACCAAGGCGTTCGGCGTCTCGGACGAGTCGAACCGCACGCGTGCGAGCGCCTTCCAGGGGAACGCGAACCGGGCCGCCGCTCCCGTCGTCGGGCAGGCGTACGTGATGGTCGCCCTCAACCCCGGCGACACGGTCATGTCGCAGTACCACGCGGCGGCGGTCGTCGGACTCGACGGAACCGACACGATCACCCTGGAAGCCTTCGCGGGCAGCAACCAGACGGCCCCGAACTCGGGGACGTACACCATCGACACGGCGGACAGCTTCCACGACACCTGGACGGGCGGCTACTACAGCACCAACTACCCCCACGTCACCATGAAGACCGTCGTCCTCAGCAAGCGCGGGCAGGGCAAGCGCGTGGCCCCGGGCGATGAGCGGCCGGTCAATCCGAATGTGGTCTGAGGGCATTCGTGGTGTTAGTGGCGTTCGTGGCGGGAGCGGCCAGGTTTGTTCGGCGGGCTGCTTCGTCTCCCTTCGCGCTGACGGACGCTGATCCCTTCCGCGTCCGCAGGCCCGCCCGGCCCGTTCCTCGGCCGATGCCGATCGTGTTGTATTACGGGCGCTCGCCACTATGATGCGGGCAACGCGTCGCGAGGCGCGCTGGTGTGCCGGGAAGTCTGGTCGGCGTCGAGGGGACAGCTGTCCCTCCGTCTGCCGAGACCCCGAAGGGTTGTCCGTCGTGGACGAAAGCCTGGACCAGCGCGTGAAACGCCCGGATGCGCCTTCTCCGGAGAGACCTCGGGCCTGAGGCCATCGGGCCGACTGCTGCCCTTGGGTCTGTGACCCGGCCCGGCACAGAAGGTATGGACCAAAAGCGGTGGGGCGCCGCCGTTTATAGGTGTCCGATAAACGCATCCACCCATCCGCATAACGATGACGTCACTCATGCGGCATTCTCGCCCCGAGTCCTCCGTGAATGTGAACTCCATCACTAAAAGAACGGTAAAGGGCGTGGTACAAATGCCCAGCTTCACAGACGGAACGGAACGACCGTCCATGCGGAGCGCCGGGCCCCTGTCCGGCAGCAGGCCGGAGCGATCACCGTCGTAGTCCACTCCGTGGGACATGCCGGATCGCCAACCGGACAACGTCGTTCGCTCATTTCCCCCCACCGCACACCGACCGGCGAAGGCACCCCACAGTCCGCCGCTCCCGCGTCATCGAGGTAGCCAACGTGACACTTGACTCCATCACCCAGAACATCGACGAATCCGTCGGCGGATTCTTCGAGCCCATAGCCGACTGGCTGGGCGGCATCGTCTTCTACTCCGTCACCATCGCCGGCGCGGACGTGCCGCTCATCGTCGCCTGGCTGGGCGTGGCGGGGCTCGTCTTCACCGGCTGGTTCGGCTTCGTCCAGGTGCGCAAGTTCCGTCTCGCCCTCGATGTGGTGCGCGGCAAGTACGACGACAAGGACTCGGCCGGCGAGGTCAACCACTTCCAGGCCCTGACCGCCGCCGTCTCCGGCACGGTCGGCCTCGGCAACATCGCCGGTGTGGCCGTCGCCGTCTCCATCGGCGGCGCCGGAGCCACCTTCTGGATGATCCTCTGCGGCCTCCTCGCCATGGCCACCAAGTTCGTCGAGGTCACGCTCGGTGTGAAGTACCGCGAGGTCCACGCCGACGGCACCGTCTCCGGCGGACCGATGCACTACCTGCCCAAGGGGCTGGCCGAACGCTTCGGGAAGAGGGGCAAGAGCCTCGGCAAGGTCCTCGCCGTCCTCGCCTCGGTCATGATCCTGTTCTTCGGGCTCTTCGGCGGCAACCTCTTCCAGGTCAACCAGTCCTACGCCCAGCTCGTCTCCGTCACCGGCGGCGAGAGCGGCATGATGGGCTCCTCCGGCGGCGCCCTCTTCTTCGGCGTCATCGTCGCCGCGCTCGTCGGTGTCGTCCTGCTCGGCGGCATCCGCTCCATCGCCTCGGTCACCAGCCGTCTCGTCCCCGCGATGGCCGGGATCTACATCCTCGGCTGCCTCGTCGTCATCCTCGTCAACGTCACCGCGGTGCCCGCCGCGATCGCCACGATCATCGAGGGCGCGTTCAACCCCGAGGGCGTCGCGGGCGGTGTGCTCGGTGCGCTGATCATCGGGTTCAAGCGGGCCGCGTTCTCCAACGAGGCCGGTATCGGCTCCGCGCCGATCGCCCACTCCGCGGTCAAGACCAAGCACCCCGCCAGCGAGGGTCTGGTCGCGCTGCTGGAGCCGTTCATCGACACCGTCATCATCTGCACCATGACCGCGCTGACCATCGTCATCGCCAACCCGGCGAGCTGGGGCGAGGCCCGCGACGGAGAGTCCATCGGTGGCGTGACGATCACGTCGGACGCCTTCGCGACCGTGCTGCCCTGGTTCCCGTACATCCTGACCATCGCGGTCATGCTCTTCGCGATCTCCACCGTGCTCACCTGGGGCTACTACGGCCTCAAGGCCTGGACGTACCTCTTCGGCCGCAGCCGCACCAGCGAGACCGTCTACAAGAGCCTCTACACCCTGTTCGCCGTCGCCGGGTCGCTGCTCACCCTGCAGACCCTCATCGACCTGGCCGACGCGGTGCTCTTCACCCTCGCCGTCATCAACATCGTCGGCCTCTACCTCCTCGCCCCCGTCGTCAAGCGCGAGCTCAACAACTTCCTTGAGTACGTGCGGGTCCGGAAGGCCGGTGGGACGGACGGGCCGGATGGGACGGACGGGACGGACGGAGACAAGGGGCCGGAGTCGGTGAAGGTGAGCGTCTGAGCCGGGTCCGGGTGGCCTGACACCCCCTGAAGCCTCTCGCCCCTCCCGCCTGACCGGAGGGGCGAGAGGCTTCAACTCGTGTGCAGCATCAGGCCGATGCCCACCACCATCAGCCCCGCCGCCGCGATCCTCGGCGCCCCGAAGCGCTCCTTGAAGAACAGCGTGCCGATCGCCGCGCCCACGATGATCGACGACTCCCGCAGCGCCGCGATCGGGGCGAGCGGGGCCCTGGTCTGGGCCCAGAGGACCAGCCCGTACGCGATCACCGAGAGGGCCGCGCCGAGCAGCCCCCGTACGGCGAACGGCCTCAGCTGGGCGGCCAGTTCGGAGCGGCGGCGGTAGTACGCGTACGCCGGGATCGCCAGCCCCTCCAGGATCATCAGCCAGGCGACGTAACCGAGCGGTGTGCCGGAGGCCCGTACCCCGACGCCGTCCACCGTCGTGTACCCGGCGATGGCCAGCCCGGTGCCGAGGGCCGCCACGATCGCGGGCCAGTGCGGGCGGGTTCCGGAGCCCCGGATGCCCCAGAGCGCCAGCCCGACCAGCCCGGCCGAGGCGACCGCGACCCCCGCCGTGGCCCAGGCGTCCGGGCGCTCGCCGACGAAGACCGCCGCCAGGACCGTCACCACCAGCGGGGCCGTACCCCGGGCGATCGGGTACATCTGGCCGAAGTCGCCGAGGGCGAACGAGCGCATCAGCAGCAGCATGTACGTCACGTGCAGCGCGGCCGAGACGAGAAGGTACGGCCATGCCTCCGCCGCCGGGAGCGGAACGAAGAGGGCCATCGCCGCGCCGATGAGCAGGCCGCCGCCGGAGATCAGCGTGAAGGAGAGGAGCTGATCCTTGATCGCGTGCGCGATGGCGTTCCAACTCGCGTGCGTGACGGCGGCTATGAGCACCGCGAGGCCGACCAGCGGGGTCACTTGACGGGCTCGCGCACATCCGTGGCCGCCACGTCCGCGTGGGCGGAACGCTGGTGGGCGGTACGTCGGTGGGCGGTACGTCGGTGGGTGGGGGTGGCGGGCGTGGCGGGGGAGGGTTCAGGGGGCTCGGGTGTGCTCATGGCTGCACGCTAGCGGTCGTTGTAGGGGGCATGCGAGGGGGTTCCGGAGGGCGGTTCCGTGACCCGCGCCGTGCGCCCTTCGCGCCCTTTCGTCAGGTCATCCGGCCAATCCCGGGCCGGTCCTGGCCAGAAGCGGCGGGTGGTGATCGCGGGTCCTCCCCTCCGCGCCACAGTGATAGGGCGATATATGCAGGAAAGTGCGACAAGGGGGAAATCGTGTTGCGCATCCATTTCACCGCCCAGGACCTGGAGTACGTCCGTATCGCCCGGGGGCCCGACCCGCTCTGGGAGATCGTGTGCAGCCTCTGCCGACTCCAGACCGACGAGGGCCGGATCGCGTTCGGCCCGTGGCGGCAGGCGGTGGCGCCCCGGCTGCGGGGGAGCGGAGGGGGCGGTGGAGGGGCCGACCGGGCTGTCGCGGTCGCGTTGCGCAGCCTGGTGCCGTGCGGCCCGTACATCCCCGACTTCCTGACGCCTGCCGTGGACGGCGGCAACGCCGACCTGCGGCAGGGGGTGGACCGGGTGCTGTCGACGCCCCGGAGCCTCCTGCGCCGGGATCTGACGCTGCTCGTGGAGTCGGGGGCGCGGGTGGTGCGGGCGGGGACGGGGACGGGACCGGGGGCGAAGCCGGGGGCGCGGGTGGTGCGGCCGTTCGCGGCGGAGCGGCTCGCGCGGGGGGACGCGGCGGCGCTCCGGGCGCTCGGGGGGCTGCTCACGGCGTACGACGCGGCGTTCGTCGCCCCGTACCGGCGGTGGATCGACGCGGCGGTGGCCTCCGACGTCGCCTGGCGCTCCCGTGAACTGGCGGCGGGCGGCACCCGGGCGCTGCTGGAGACCTTCCGCCCGATGGCCCGGTGGAGCCCGCCCGTGCTGGAGGTGACGTACCCGGTCGAGCGGGACCTGCACCTGGGAGGGCGTGGCCTGCTCCTGGTGCCGTCGTACTTCTGCTGGCGCAAGCCGATCACGCTGTTCGACGAGGCGCTGTTGCCGGTGCTGGTCTACCCGGTGGAGAAGCCGGTCCACCCGCCCGCGGCCCCCTCGGGCGCCTCGCTCTGCCGGCTGCTGGGGCCGACCCGCGCCGCGCTCCTGTACGAGGTGGCCGTCCGGCGCTGCGCCACGACCTCCGAGCTGGCCGACGCGGTGGGGTGCTCGCTGCCCAACATCAGCCAGCAGTTGGCGATCCTGCGCGAGGCGGGGCTCGCCGCCTGCCGCAAGGAGGGCCGGTGCGTGTTCCACCACGCCACCCCGCTGGGGCGGCAACTGCTGGAGACAGCGGGGACCGGCCCGGCGGAGCGGCCGATTCCGACGCTTGAACCCGCGACGGTCTCACTCTGCTGAACGCGACCCTTTCACCCTGATGAAAGGGTGCGGCGCGAGTGGCCGGTCCGCTGCCACGCTTCTGCCATCCGGGCGAGCGCCCGGACGACCGGAACCACCCGTCCTACGGGGGAGCCCCGGGCCCAGGGGCCCGGGGCGGGAAAGGAACGACATGCGCAGTTTCGTACGAGCGGTAGTGACGCTCATGTTCACGGCAGGGGCCGTACTGGCAACGGGAGCGGGGGCGCAGGCAGGCGCGTCCGACACTCAGGACGCCCAGGACACCTACGCGGGCTGCCGGTCCGGGTACGTCTGTATCTACCCGGGCGCGTCCTGGAACGGCAACCGCCCCGAAGCGACGTACTACCGGTACGGCGTCTACAACCTCAACAACCAGATCGGCACCCACCGGGTGTTCAACAACCAGACCGGCGGGGCGACCGTGCAGCTGTGCACGGGGTACGACGGGGTGGGCTGCGGCGAGAAGATGCCCACGTGGACCTACTGGGACGTGAACCTGACCCCGATCAACTCGATCAGGCTCGCGCCCTAGCTGTATTGACCCGCAGGGTTGTTGACGCGGGTGATGGGTGGTTGGCCGCCGAGTGCGGTGTGGCTGCGGTGGTGGTTGTAGGTGTGGAGGAAGTCT
>NZ_JBHYVE010000009.1:0-256298 GCF_042750035.1 Streptomyces sp. NPDC059452 | reverse complement strand
TCTCGTCGCCCGGCCGCAACAAGCCCAGGTCATGGCGGACGCGGGCCTGGTCGGCGATGACGAAGGCGTCCTTCGCGTCCGTCTTCCCCTCGCCTCTGTAGGTGGCCGAGGCGCGGTGGACCGCGAGCCCGGTGAGGTAGGCCATGGGCTGATCGTGGCTCAGGAGCAGGCCGATCAGCAGGGCGGCACCGCCGTGGTTGAGGTCGACGGCCCACAGCACATCAGTGTTTATCGCCAGGACGTCACCGATGAGCTGAAGCAGCTCGGCCTCGTCGTTCAACACACGGCGGGACAGCAGCCGCTCGCCGTCCGCGTTGATCACCACGCAGTGATGGTGTTCCTTGCCGATGTCCACCCCGGCCCAGATCTCGGGCACGGCCACCTCCGTCAGCTTGCCGTCTCACATGTCACCCGCAGACGACCTCGCCGACGTTGTCCTACAGCAGCGATCGAGTCGCGTCTCCCAATTGGCGGTCGAGTCGTCGCGGGGCTCCGGGCGGCCAAGTCCTTTGAGCCTTGCCAACGGCGCCCCGATGACAGCCATACCCAGAACCCCTGGGCCCTCCGATCTTACGAATGACCAGAGCGACCACCCTTGAAAGGTAGGACCCCTCCCATGACCACCACACTCGAACGCCCCGTCGTCCACGAGCCGCGCCCCGTCCGGGCCGCGGGACTCCTCGACACCGTCACGGGCGGCCACGGCCTGCTCCGCGTCCGGGGCGGCCACCCCTCCCCCGACGACATCAAGGTCTCCCCCGCGCTGATGCGCCGCTACGGCCTGCGCACGGGCGACGCCGTCGAGGGGAGCTGCGAGCGGCCCCGCGTCCTCGCCTCCGTCGACCGGGTCAACGGCCGGGCGCCGCAGGGCCTGGCCGGGCGCGCCCACTTCCGCGACCTGACCCCGGTCCACCCCACCGAGCGGCTGCGGCTGGAGACGGAGAAGGGCGGTCCGGCGCTGCGGATCGTCGATCTGGTCGCCCCCGTCGGCAAGGGCCAGCGCGGCCTGATCGTCGCGCCGCCCAGGACCGGCAAGACGGTGCTGCTCCAGCAGCTCGCCGCCGCCGTCGCCACCAACCACCCGGAGTGCCACCTGATGGTGGTCCTCCTGGACGAACGCCCCGAGGAGGTCACCGACATGCGCCGCTCCGTGCGCGGCGAGGTGTACGCCTCCACCTTCGACCGGCCCGCCCAGGAGCACATCGCCCTCGCCGGACTGGCCGTGGAGCGCGCCAAGCGCCTCGTCGAGCAGGGCCGGGACGTGGTGGTCCTGCTGGACTCCCTCACCCGGCTGTGCCGGGCCCACAACAACGCGGCCGGGCCGGGCGGCCGTACCCTGAGCGGCGGTGTCGACGCGGCGGCCCTGTCCGGCCCCAAGAAGCTGTTCGGCGCGGCCCGCTCCGCCGAGGAGGGCGGCTCGCTCACCATCCTGGCGACCGCCCTGGTGGAGACGGGCTCCCGCGCCGACGACTTCTTCTTCGAGGAGCTGAAGGGGACCGGCAACATGGAGCTGCGCCTGGACCGCTCGCTCGCGGACTGGCGGGTCTTCCCGGCCGTCGACATCGCCCGTTCCGGCACCCGCCGGGAGGAGCTGCTGACGGGCGCCGCCGAGCTCGCCACCGTACGGGCGCTGCGCCGCGCGGTGCACGCCCGGGACGGTCACGGGGCCCTGGAGACGCTGCTGGACAAGGTCCGCCGCACCCCGGACAACGCGGCCTTCCTGAGCCAGGTCCAGCCCACCGTGCCCGGCGCCTAGCGGGCCGGGCACGGTGGTCGCGTACCACCCCGCTCAGGCGCCGCCCAGCGCCTCCGAGACCAGGGCGCGCGCCTCCTCCTGGACCTGGCCGAGGTGTTCGGGTCCCTGGAAGCTCTCCGCGTACACCTTGTAGACGTCCTCCGTGCCCGAGGGGCGGGCGGCGAACCAGGCGCTGTCGGTGCAGACCTTGAGGCCCCCGATCGCCGCTCCGTTGCCCGGTGCCTCGGTGAGGACGGCCGTGATGCGCTCCCCGGCCAGGGTGTCGGCCTTGACCTGCTGCGGGGAGAGTTGGGCCAGGACCGCCTTCTCCTCTCGGGTGGCGGGCGCGTCGACGCGGGCGTAGGCCGGGTCGCCGAAGCGGGCGGTGAGCTGCGCGTACCGCTGGGAGGGGGTGGAGCCGGTGACGGCGGTGATCTCGGAGGCGAGCAGGGCCAGCAGGATGCCGTCCTTGTCCGTGGTCCAGACGCGGCCGTCGCGGCGCAGGAACGAGGCGCCGGCCGACTCCTCACCGCCGAAGCCGAGGCTGCCGTCGTACAGCCCGTCGACGAACCACTTGAAGCCGACCGGGACCTCCACCAGGGTGCGGCCGAGGTCGTGGGCGACCCGGTCGATCATGGACGAGGAGACCAGGGTCTTGCCGATGCCGGTCCCGGCCGCCCAGTTCTCGCGGTGGGTGTAGAGGTAGTCGATGGCGGTGGCCAGGTAGTGGTTGGGGTTCATCAGGCCGCCGTCGGGGGTGACGATGCCGTGCCGGTCGGCGTCGGCGTCGTTCCCGGTCGCGATGGTGTATCGGTCGCGCTGTTCGATCAGCGAGGCCATGGCGTGCGGGGACGAGCAGTCCATCCGGATCTTCCCGTCCCAGTCCAGCGTCATGAACCGCCAGGTCGGGTCGGCGAGCGGGTTGACCACGGTCAGGTCGATCCGGTGCCGCTCCGCGATGCGCCCCCAGTACGCGACGGAGGCGCCGCCCAGCGGGTCGGCGCCGATCCGGATGCCTGCCTCCCGTACGGCGTCCAGGTCGAGGACGGAGGGCAGGTCGTCGACGTACGTGGTCAGGAAGTCGTACCGGCCCGTGGTGTCGGCGGCCAGCGCGCGGGCGTACGGGATGCGGCGGACCTCCCCGAGTCCCGCCTCGATCAGGGCGTTGGCCCGGTCCTGGATCCAGGAGGTGGCATCGGAGGCGGCCGGTCCGCCGTTGGGCGGGTTGTACTTGAAGCCGCCGTCGGCAGGCGGGTTGTGCGAGGGGGTGACCACGATGCCGTCGGCCAGGTGCTCGGTGCGCCCCTGGTTGTACGTCAGGATGGCGTGCGAGAGCGCGGGGGTCGGGGTGTAGCCGTCCTCGCTGTCGATCAGGACGGTGGCCCCGTTGGCGGCGAGGACCTCCAGCGCGGTGACCCGGGCGGGCTCGGACAGAGCGTGAGTGTCGGCGCCGAGGAAGAGCGGCCCGTCGGTCCCCTGCCGGGCCCGGTATTCGCAGATGGCCTGGGTGGTGGCGGCGATGTGGTCGTCGTTGAACGCGGCGGCGAGGGCGGAGCCGCGGTGGCCCGAGGTGCCGAAGGCCACCCGCTGGGCGGGGTCGGCCGGATCGGGGTGGAGGGCGTAATAGGCCGTCACCAGCCGTGCCACGTCGACCAGGTCCGCTGACTGCGCCGGCTGCCCGGCCCGTGCGTGCACCATCGGGTCTCCTCTTGCGTCTTCTGCGTCGGCTTCGGCCCGGGGAAAGACGGGCCGCCGTCCCGGGGCGGACGATCACCCCGTTCCGTACCCGATTCTGTCTCCTTGCCCGCATCGGTGTGCGACCGGTTCACGCCGTCCTCGCAGCGCCGCCCGCCCGGCCGGGACGGCACCGCGCCCCCGGTCCGGGGCGGGACCGGGGGCGCGGTGGGTTCGGAGGTGCGGTGGCTCTTAGGTCAGCGGCCCTGCAGACGCTTCACGTTGTCGCCGAAGGTCCAGCCCCGGGAGCCGTCCCAGTTGATGGACCAGGTCATCAGGCCCTTGAGGGAGCCGTTGTAGCGGTTCCAGGCCTGGGCGACGAGGGAGGGTGACATGTGGCCGCCGCCCGCGCCGATCTGGGCGGGGAGTCCGGGGACCTGCTTGTCGTAGGGGACCTTGATGGTGGTGCCCTGGATGACGAGCCCCCGGTCCAGGCAGTCCGTCTGGGCCACGAAGCCCGCGACCGTACCGGCGGAGTAGGAGTCACCGGAGCAGCCGTACATACTGCCGTTGTAGTACTGCATGTTCAGCCACCACAGCCGCCCGTTGTCGGCGTACTTCTTGATGACCGGCAGGTACGCGCCCCAGATCGAGCCGTAGACCACGCTGCCCCCGGTGACGTACGCCGTCTCGGGGGCCATGGTGAGACCGAAGTTCGACGGCATCGCGGCGAGGACACCGTCGATGATGCGGATGAGGTTGGCCTGCGACGGGGAGAGCTGGTTGATGTTCCCGGTGCCGACGAGGCCGGTCTCGATGTCGATGTCGATGCCGTCGAAGTTGTACTTCTTCAGGATCGGGACGACGGTCGCGACGAACCGGTCGGCGACCGTGCTGGAGCTGAGGTCGATGCCCGCGGTCGCCCCGCCGATCGACATCAGGAGGGTGAGCCCGGAGGCCTTGGCCTGACACATCTCCGCGGGGGTGGCGACCTTGACGGTGTTGTCCATGCCGTCCTCCCACAGGACGGTGCCGTCGGAGCGGATGACGGGGAAGGCCGCGTTGACGACGTTGTAGCCGTGCTGGGTGATGCGGGAATCCGTGATCGGGATCCAGCCGAGCGGCGGGTGCACGCCGTTGGCCGCGCCGTCCCAGTTCTCCCAGTAGCCCTGGAGCACCTTGCCGGTGGGCTTCGACTTCACCGCGCAGGTGTCGGCGGCAGCGGCCCTTGAGGGAGCCTCTGCGGTCTTCGGCGGTACGGCTCCGATCAGCATCGGTACGACGAGCGCCGCGGCCAGGCCGAGGCCCAGCAGTCGTGAGGTACGGGCCATGATCCGTAGTCCTTCCTGCCCGGGTCGACCGCCGACGAAGCGAAGGGTTCGCCTCGACCCGCCCAGTGTCGTGACCCTGTCAAACCGTAGAATGGTCCAGACCTTCGGTCAAGAGGTCTGGACCAAGCGGCCCGGCAGGGGGGCCGGAAACACCGCGGCGGGGTGGGAAGCAGCACAGTCAACTGCTCCGCACCCCGCTCGGCACCGGCCGCGGTCCCTCAACCGCGGCTCGGACCCGGGCCCCTCAGCCCCGGTCGTACGTGTGGAACCCGCGGCCGGTCTTCCGGCCGAGCAGCCCCGCCTCCACCATCCGCTGGAGCAGCGGCGGCGGGGCGTAGAGCGGTTCCTTGAACTCGTCGTACAGCGATACGGCGATGGAGGCCACCGTGTCCAGACCGATCAGGTCGGCCAGCTTGAGCGGGCCCATCGGGTGGGCGCAGCCCAGCTCCATCCCGGCGTCCACGTCGGCGGCGGTCGCGAAGCCCGACTCGGCCATCCGGATCGCGGAGAGCAGATACGGGATCAGCAGCGCGTTGACGACGAAGCCGGACCGGTCCTGGGAGCGGACCACGGTCTTGCCGAGCACGGAGGTCACGAACTCCTCGGCCGCGGCGACCGTGGCGGGCGCCGTGTGCAGGGAGGGGACGACCTCGACCAGCGGCAGCACGGGCACGGGGTTGAAGAAGTGCAGGCCCAGCACGTGGTCGGCGCGGTGGGTGGCCATGCCGAGGCGCATCACGGGGATGGCGGAGGTGTTGGTGGCCAGAATGGCCCCCGGGTCCTCGACGATCTTGTCGAGGGCGGTGAAGACCTCCGTCTTGGCCTCGGCGTTCTCCACGACGGCCTCGACGACGAGCTGACGGTCGGCCAGGGCGTCGAGGTCGCCGGTGAAGACCAGCCTCGCGAGCGCGTCCTCGGCGGTGAGGCGGTCCAGCTTGCCGCGCTGTACCGCTCGCTCCAGGGAGATCGCGACCCGCTCGCGGGCCCGGTCGGCGGCGGTGGCGTCGGCCTCGCAGACGATGGTGTGCACTCCGGCGCGGGCGCAGACCTCGGCGATCCCGGCGCCCATCTGGCCGCCGCCGACGACGCCGACTCGCGTGATGCGGGCGGTGCGGGCGCTCATGCCTGGACCACCGGTCGGCCGACGAGGTGGCGGGCGTACGCCTCCGTGGTGAAGAAGGCGGGCAGCTCCTTGGCCAGGGCGGTGCGTTCGAAGAGGTCGCGGACCTGGTCGAGGCGGGCCCAGGGGTAGGTGGCGCCGAGTGTGGCGAGCTCCTCCTCGAAGAGCCGCTCCACGCTCTCGCGGTCCACCGCCTTGTGCTTGAGCCACTGCCAGATCTGGACCCGGGCGATCTCGGCGGTCGCCGCGTCCTCCATGAGGCCGTTGAGGGCGACGGCTCCCTGGCCGTTCAGCCAGGCGTCGTAGTAGCGCAGGGTGACGGCGATGTTGTCGCGGACTCCTGCCGGGGTCGGGCGCCCTGCGGTGCGCCGGACGGCCACCAGCTCCTCGGCGGTGACGTGGACGTCGTCGCGGGTGCGCTCCAACTGGTGCGGCCGGTCGCCGAGCACCCCGTCGAAGGCGGTCCGGCAGACGGGGACGAGCCCGGGGTGGGCGACCCAGGAGCCGTCGAAGCCGTCCTCCGCCTCGCGCTCCTTGTCGAGCCGGACCTTGGCCAGCGCCGCCTCGTGCGCCGCCGCGTCGCCGCCGGGAATCTGGGCGGCCATGCCGCCGATGGCGTGGGCGCCGCGCCGGTGGCAGGTGCGGACGAGAAGTTCGGTGTAGGCGCGCAGGAAGGGGGCGGTCATGGTGACCGTCGACCGGTCGGGGAGGACGAAGTCGGGGCGGTGCGCGAAGTTCTTGATCAGGCTGAAGAGGTAGTCCCAGCGGCCCGCGTTGAGGCCGGCGCTGTGTTCGCGCAGCTCGTAGAGGATCTCCTCCATCTCGAACGCGGCCGTGATCGTCTCGATGAGGACGGTGGCGCGGATGGTGCCCCGGGGGATGTCCAGCAGGTCCTGGGCCAGGAGGAACACATCGTTCCAGAGGCGGGCCTCGTACCGGTTCTCCAGCTTGGGGAGGTAGAAGTACGGTCCGCTTCCCGCGTCGATCTGGCGGCGGGCGCAGTGGAAGAAGTAGAGGCCGAAGTCGACCAGCGCGGCGGGGACGGGCCGGTCGTCGATGACGAGGTGCTTCTCGGTGAGGTGCCAGCCGCGCGGCCGGACCATGATGGTGGCGGGCCGGTCGGTGAGCCGGTACTCCTTGCCGGCCTCGCTGGTGAAGTCGATGCGCCGGTCGATGGCGTCGATCAGGGTCAGCTGGCCCTGGACGATGTTCTCCCAGGTGGGTGAGGTGGCGTCCTCGAAGTCGGCCATCCAGACCTGGGCACCGGAGTTGAGGGCGTTGACGGCCATGCGCCGCTCGGGCGGCCCGGTGATCTCGACCCGCCGGTCGGTGAGGCCCGGGGCGGGGCGGGCGACCCGCCAGTCGGGGTCGGTGCGGATCGACTTGGTGGCGCGGGAGAAGTCGAGCGGGGTGCCGCCGCGCAGCAGGGCGGAGCGGCGGCGGCGTTCGGTGAGCAGGTCGAAGCGGCGGGCGGCGAAGGCCGCGTCGAGGCGGGCGATGAAGTCCAGGGCCTCGGGGGTGAGGACCTCTTCGTGCCGGTCGCCCGGTATGCCGAGGACCTGGACGCGGCCGGTCGTGACAAGGGTGGTCATGCGGGTCTCCTCAGCGGGGGCGTGGACGGTGGGATCGGGTCCCGGTCGCGGAGGTCGGGTGACCCCCGCGACCGGACGGGACTTCTAGTGGAACTGCTCCTCTTCGGTGGAGCCCGTGAGCGCCGTGGTCGAGGAGGCGGGGTTGATGGCGGTGGAGACCTGGTCGAAGTAGCCGGTGCCGACCTCGCGCTGGTGCTTGACGGCGGTGAAGCCCTGCTCCTGGGCGGCGAACTCCCGCTCCTGGAGGTCGACATAGGCGGTCATGCCCTGCTCGGCGTAGCCGCGCGCCAGGTCGAACATGGCGTGGTTGAGGGAGTGGAAGCCGGCCAGGGTGATGAACTGGAAGCGGTAGCCCATCGCGCCCAGCTCCCGCTGGAACTTGGCGATCTGGTCGTCGTCCAGCGCGGCCCGCCAGTTGAAGGACGGCGAGCAGTTGTACGCGAGCATCTGGTCCGGGTGCTCGGCGTGGATCGCCTCGGCGAACTCACGGGCCTGGGCGAGGTCAGGGGTGCCGGTCTCGACCCAGATCAGGTCGGCGTACGGGGCGTAGGCGAGGCCGCGCGAGATGACCGGGGCCATGCCGTTCTGGACCCGGTAGAAGCCCTCGGCGGTCCGCTCGCCCGTGACGAACTGCGCGTCGCGCTCGTCCACGTCGCTGGTGATGAGGTTGGCGGCGAGTGCGTCGGTGCGGGCCACGATCAGGGTGGGCACATCGGCGATGTCGGCGGCGAGGCGGGCCGCGTTGAGGGTGCGCACGTGCTGGGCGGTGGGGACGAGGACCTTGCCGCCGAGGTGGCCGCACTTCTTCTCGGAGGCGAGCTGGTCCTCGTAGTGGATACCGGCCGCACCGGCCTCGATCATCGCCTTGGTGAGCTCGAAGGCGTTGAGCGGTCCGCCGAAGCCCGCCTCGGCGTCGGCGACGATCGGGGCCAGGTAGTCGGTGGTGTCACCGGCGTCCTCGGCGGTGGCGATCTGGTCGGCGCGCAGCAGGGCGTTGTTGATCCTGCGGACCACGCTCGGCACCGAGTTGGCCGGGTAGAGGCTCTGGTCGGGGTAGGTGTGACCGGCCAGGTTGGCGTCGGCGGCGACCTGCCAGCCGGAGAGGTAGATGGCCTTCAGCCCCGCCTTGACCTGCTGGACGGCCTGGCCGCCGGTCAGCGCGCCGAGGGCGTGGATGTAGTCCTGCTCGTGGAGCTGACGCCAGAGCCGCTCGGCGCCGCGCCGGGCGAGGGTGTGCTCCTCGCGGACGCTGCCGGAGAGCCGCACCACGTCCTCGGCGCTGTAGGTGCGCTCGATGCCCTTCCAGCGGGGGTCGCTCGCCCACCGCTGCGCCAGCTCTTCCGCCGTCGTCCTTGCCTGCGCCATGGCGTTACTCCCGAAGTCGTGTGGGTCGATCGTGTGAACGGTGCGAAGCCCGCGTCACTGAGTGACGCGCCTTCTGGATGCGGCCCACCGGACCTCCGAGGTGGAACGGTAAGCAATGCGCCCGGCCGATCGGTCCGAGTTCCCGAGGAGTACGACGTCAGGGCTTGAAATCGTGCTCGGTACCCCGGTCCGGAGCCGGTGTCCGGTGGGCCGCAGGAACAACTCTGACAGTGGCACTGAGTGCCATCAACCGGGGACACATGCCAAGTTCTGCGAATCTTTCCGTGTGGTTTGCCAAGGTTGCGAAGGGTCCGCGCACCCGCATCGCGACTAGGGTTGTCGACATGTTGACGACGGCGGGAAGGGCTCCGAGGTGAGCAAGACCTACGCGGGCGCGCGGCTGCGCAGGCTGCGCGAGGAGCGCGGGCTGAGCCAGGCGGAGCTGGCCCGGATGCTGGCCATCTCGCCGAGCTATCTGAACCAGATGGAGCACGATTCGCGCCCCCTCACCGTGCCGGTGCTGCTCCGGCTGACCGAGGCGTTCGGGGTGGACCCCGGCTTCTTCTCGGAGCGGGACACCACTCGGGTGCTGGCCGACCTGCGCGAGGCGCTCGCCGACGAGGTCGGCGCGGCGCGCGTCTCGGCCGCCGAGCTGTCCGAGCTGGCCTCCCGGCTGCCGGGGGTCGCGAACGTGCTGCTGGATCTGGGGCGGCGCAACCAGGCGCTGGCCGGACGGCTCGCGGAGGCCGCCGAGCTGCGGGGCGGTGGCGGGCCCGAGCTGCCGCGCTCCCCGCACGAGGAGATCCGCGAGTTCTTCTACCGGCGGCAGAACTATCTCCACGAGGCGGATCTGGCGGCGGAGGAGCTGGCGGCGGAGATCGGGGTGCGCCCCGGCGAGGTTGTACGGGCGCTCGCGGCCCGGCTCACCGAACGGCACGGCATCCGGCTGGCCACCGCCGACGACCGGCGGGGCGCGCCGGGGGGCCACGGGCAGGCGCCGGGGCCCGGCGACCGGGGCGGCCGGGGTACCGGTACCCCCCGGGCCGGTTCCCGGGCCCGAACCGCTCCCCCGCGCCCGGACACCGGCCGGCTGCACCACTTCGACCGGGACGAGCGGGTGCTGTACCTCTCCAGTCGGCTCCGGCCCGGTCAGCAGGCGTTCCGGATGGCCACCCAGCTGGCGCTGCTCGAATACGGCCGGGAGATCTCGCTGCTGGCCTCGGAGGACTACGACGAGGGGTCGGCGGTCTGGCCGTTGGCCCGGATCGGGGTGGCCAACTACGTCGCGGGCGCGCTGATCCTCCCGTACCGCGCCTTCCACACGGCGGCGGAGGAGGTCCGGTACGACATCGAGCGCCTCACCGACCTCTTCGGGCTCGGTTACGAGACGGTCTGCCACCGGCTCTCCACGCTCCAGCGGCCCCGGCTGCGCGGGGTCCCGTTCTCCTTCGTCCGGGTCGACCGGGCCGGGAACATGTCGAAGCGGCAGTCCGCGACCGGGTTCCACTTCTCCCGCGCGGGCGGCACCTGCCCGCTGTGGAACGTGTACGAGGCGTTCGCCGCCCCGGGCCGCATCCACGTACAGATCGCGGCCATGCCCGACGGGCAGCGCTATCTGTGGACCGCGCGGGCCGTGACGCGCCACCGGGGCGGCTGGGGCGAGCCCGGCAAGACGTTCGCGATCGGGCTCGGCTGCGAGATCCGGCACGCGGGGCGGCTCGTCTACTCCGACGGGCTCGACCTGGACAACGCCTCGGCCGCGACCCCGATCGGGATGGGGTGCCGGATCTGCGAACGGCTGGACTGCCCGCAGCGCGCGGTCCCGCCGCTGGGGCAGCCGCTGGCCATCGACGAGAACAGCAGCACGTTCGTGCCGTACCCGGTGAAGGGGACATCGCCCGCGTAAGGGCCTGCCCCCTCCACCGGACCGGGTCAGGAGAAGCGCAGGGCGATGGTGTCGCCGACGCCGATCACCTTGTTACGGGTGGCCCCGGCGAAGGCCGAGCCGTCGGTGGACACCTTCCAGGTCGCCGAACCGGTGTTGGCCTTGCCGTTGATCGAGGTGATGGTGCCCGTCCCGGAGGAGGGGACCACGGAGGTGACGCAGCCCGCCGGGGTGGAGGCGGTCGACGCGGCGGCCAGGACGGTGCCGAGGTCGGTCGTGGTGCCGGTGGGCGTGAAGGCGACGTTGCAGACCTTAAGGGTGCCGGTGCCGTCGTCCACGGTGAGCGCCAGCTTCGTCGCCGTACCGGAGGTGAAGCCGCTCGCCGCGACCCACTGCGGTGCGCCGGAGGTGACCGGGGTGGGCGGTGCGGCGGTGAAGCCGCCCCCGGCGACGGCGCGCAGGGCGTCGGTGGAGGAGTAGGCGGACGGACCGGTGTCCGAGGGCTGGTACTTGAAGCCGCCGGCGGGGTTGAACTGGTTGGCGATCAGGAAGTCGATCGGAGTCTTGCCCATCGAGGTCAGGAAGTCGCCGGTCTGCGGGTTGATCCCGCAGGCGTTGAGGCCGGAGACGGCCCAGCCGTTGGAGCTGGTGTTGATGCCGTACATGGCGTTGAACGCGCCGGAGGCGTTGACCAGCTTGCTCTTGAGGAACGCCCTGGCCTGCACGATGTCGGGGTCGGTGTTCGGGACGCCGGAGACGCAGAGCGCGGCCATCGAGGCGCCCGTCATGTCGATGTCGCCCGGCTTGGCCAGTTCGGTCGGGTTGCCCTCGGCCTTGCTGTAGGTCCAGCCGCCGTCGTTGTGCTGGTTGGCCCGGACCCGGGCGACGATCTTGTCGACGAGCGCCTGCGGGACGCGCTGGCCGCCCGCCTGGGTTCTGGCTCCGCCCAGCGCGAGGGCGGCGAAGACCGTGCCGTTGTAGTTGGCGGACGGGCCGAAGTAACCGGCCTCGGCGTTCTGCCAGTAGCCGTAGATGTCGGCGATCAGGTTGCGCGAGGCGGAGACCCGGGCCGGGTCGATCCCGGCGGCGTACGCGTTGAGCGTGCCGCGCTGGTAGTCGGTGACGACGGGGGTGGCGGAGGGCCAGCCGGGGGTGGACAGCAGGTTGCGGTAGACGGTGCGCGCGTTCTTCGTGGTGTCGCCGCCGGGCGTCACGTCCACGGCGGCCGTTCCGGCGGCGGCGAACGCGCTGAAGGCCCACTCGTTGGAGAGCCCGGAGCCCGCGTACGAACCGTCGGCGGCCTGGAGGGTCTTGAGGTAGGCCACACCGTTGGTCTTCGAGGTGGCGATCTGGGCGGGGGTGGAGGTCGCGGCGGCGGGGAGCGCCGTGAGGACGAAGGCGCCGAGCGCGGCGGGTACCACGAGGGCGAGACGGCGGGAGGTGACAGAACGGGGCATGTGCCTGCTCCTGGAATGAGGGGCGCACGGCACCGCGGCCCCCGGGTGCGCACAGGGGGGCGGAGGTCGGTGGCCGGCACCCGGACGCGTGGGTACGGCTTCGCTGATGCTGCTGCCAGCAGGGCATTCGGGCTCGGGAGCGGCCCCCTGCCGTCCCACACCGCTGCGCGTCAGCCCCGGATTCGCACCGGGTTCCCCCTTGTGGCAGGCCAGGACGCTACCCGAGGCGGCAGGGGCGCGCCAGGGACGGCGGGGGCGCGCGGGAGGCGCGGAGGCGAGGAGACGTAAACCACCTTGACGGTCTCTTCGAGAGCGTGTTCCAATCCGCCTGATAAGCACTCAGCCCCAGGGGAAGCCGGTCGGAATCCGGCGCTGACCCGCAACCGTGGGCCCGTCACCGTACGGGCGAGCCGGAATGCCTGGGGACAGGAATTTCAGCGAGAAGCGCCGTCGCGGACTACGGCGTGGTTCGAACAGCTCCCTGCGGGCGGCCCCTTGACGGCCCGTGCCCGAGGGGAGCCGTCTGCCACGCATGGCCCGCCCGGACGACACGAGGGGCCGTGGTGGGGACCGCACAGCAACAGGACCGGCGCACAGCGGGGAAGAGACTCCTCTCACTGTTCTCGGCGGCAGCGGTGACCTTCGCCGCGACCGTGGCCTTCGTCACCGGCGCCCCTCCGGCGGCCGCCGACCCCATCGAGCAGTGCACGCCCACCGTGGGCGCCATCGTGGCAGTGGACTTCGGGCCGTTCGGCGGCGGTGTGGTGCGCGGTTGCGACACCACGCCGACCACCGGGTACGAACTCCTGCGCGACGGCGGGTTCACCACCGAGGGCACCCAGCACGACGGCGACGGCTTCATCTGCCGCATCGGCAACAGCGCCTTCAACTCCGGTACGCAGTACCCGACTCCGGCCACCGAGAAGTGCGTCCTCACCCCGCAGGCCACCGCCTACTGGTCGTACTGGATCGCCTCGCCCGGCCAGGAGGACTGGTCCTACAGCCCGCTCGGCGCCATGAGCCGCCAGCCCAAGGCGGGCGACGTGGACGCCTGGGTGTTCGGCGGCACGGACATCGGCGGCTCCACCGGCCGCCCCACCTTCACCCCCGACGACGTCCGCGCGGGCGGGGGCGTCAAGCCGACGCCGCCGGAGGAGCCGGACGTCCCGGACGGGGAGATCGACGTACGGGCCGCCGGCCGCTGGGTGACCGAACAGCTGCATGACGGCACCCACGTGGTGGACGAGGGCTCCGAGACCCCGAACTATTTCCTCACCACCGAGGCCGCGTACGCGCTCGCCGCGGCAGGCGGCCGGAGCCCGGCCCTGGTCAAGGTGGTGGCCCGCCTCGCCGCCGGGGCCGGTGAGTACGCCTACGCGGCGGGGCCGAAGGAGGCACCCGACGCCACGGCCGCCGCCCGGCTGGCCCTGGTCGCGTCGATCACCGAGGGCGACCCGCGCGACTTCGGCGGGCACGACCTGCTCGGCGACCTGGTGGCGAACGTCTGTCAGGAGGGCCCCGGCCCGGGATGCTCGGCGAAGGGCGACTTCAAGAACGCCTCCTACGGCGACGGACAGGCGCTGGCCGTGCTGGCGCTGCTGCGCGGCGGGATCGTGCCGCCCGCCGAGACGGTGACCCGGCTGACCCGGCTGGTCTGCCAGAACGGCTCGGTGAGCTACATCCTCATCGGACCCGACGAGAACTGCGACGGCGACCCGGCGACCACCGCCCTCGTCGCCCTGGTGCTGGACGAAGTGGGCGGCCACGACGCCGTCGTCGCCAAGACACTCGCGTACCTGAAGAAGGCGCAGCAGAAGAACGGCTCGTTCGTCCCCTACACCGGCGCCACCGAGGGCTCCGTCCTGGCCACGGCCCACGCGGCGCAGGCGCTGCGCGCGCTCGGTGAGGTCCGCAGGGCGGACGCCGCCATCTGGTGGCTGTCGCAGGAGCAGCTCGACGACGGCGGCTTCGGGTTCGACGAGGGCGCCACCGACGGCTTCCTCTACCCGACGGCCTCCGCCGTGCTGGCGGGCGCCGGTACGAGCCTGGTCACCCTGACCACGAAGGTGACCGAGCCGACCCAGCCGCCGTCCCCCTCCCCCACCCCCACCCCGACCGCTCCGCCCACCACGGCCCCGCCCACGAAGCCCCCGGCCGGTGACGGCCCGGACCTCAAGAAGGGCGTCGCCTACCTCACCCGTCCCGCCAACCTCCTCCAGGGCCGCTACTACGGGGCGGCCGGCACCACCACGCGGGCCGACTTCGGCCTCACGATCGACGGTGCCTTCGCGCTGGCCGCGACCGGTCACGACAACGACGCGCTGCGCACGATCGTGGACTTCCTGGACCGGGGCGGCAAGGACGGCGAAGCCCGTACGGTGCACGACTGGACCAACGTCGGCACCGACCACGCCCTGGGCGGCTCGATGGGCAAGGCGGCGGTGCTCGCCCAGGTCGTCGAACGCGACCCGCGCGACTTCGGCGGCAAGGACCTGATCGCGGGTCTGGCCGACGCGGTCTGCGCGGAGAAGAGCCCCCAGCCGGACCGCAGTTGCGCCGACAAGGGCGCCTACGCCTACGCGATGTCCGTCTTCGGCCAGTCCCTCGGTGTCATCGCCCAGGTGCGGGCGGGCGAGGAGAAGGCCGCCGAGGCCCCGGTCGCCTATCTGGCCGGGCTCCAGGACACCTCCTCGGGCGCCTGGCCGAGCCTGGTCCCGCCGACGGGTGACGCGGACGTCGACTCCACCGCGATGGCGGCGATGGCCCTGGACCTGGTCCCCGGCGACGCCCATGCGGCGGCCGTGGACAAGGCGCTGGCCTGGATCGCCTCGAAGCAGCTCAAGGACGGCGGCTTCCCGGGCGCGGCGGGCAATTCGGTGAACTCGGCGGCGCTCGCCGTGCAGGGCCTCTCCCTGGACGCCGAGAAGTACGCCAAGCAGATCGCGAAGGCCCGTAAGTTCCTCGCCTCGCAGCAGAACGCGGACGGCGGCTTCAACGTGGCGAAGGAGGGCCAGCGGGGCTCCGACCTCCGCGCCTCCACGCAGGCGGTGGGCGGTGCCACGGGCATCTCGTTCGGCACGCTGACCCGCAGCCTGGACGGTACGACACCGAATCCGGTGCCGTCCTCCTCCGCCCCGGTGATCGTCACGCCCGGGGACGGCACGGGCTCCACGGGCGGACCGGCCATCGTGAACACGGGCGGCTCCGGGGGTTCCGGCGGCTCCGGGGGCAGCCTCGCCTCCACCGGCTCGCAGGGGCTCGGCCTCGCGGCGGCCGCCGCCGTACTGGTCCTGACGGGCTGGTGCACGGTCGTGGCCGCCCGCAACCGGCGTGCGGCCCTGGGCGGTGAGCGGTGAGGTCCCGCTTCCGCCGGACCGTCGCGCACGCCCTGGCCGTCCTCGGCCTGGCGGGCGCGGCGCTCCTCGCGCCCGCCGCCCCGGCCGCGGCGGCCCCGCAGCCGATCGGGCAGTGCACGACCTCCTCGGGCGTCGTCCTGGCCGTCGACTTCAGCCACTGGGGCGGTCCCCTCTACCGCTCCTGCGGTACGACGCCGACCACGGGCTACGAGCTGCTCAACCAGGGCGGCTGGCGGACCACCGGCACCGGGCACGACGGACCGGCGTTCATCTGCCGGATCGGCTACAGCGGCCACCAGGGCGGCAAGCAGTACCCCACGCCCCAGCAGGAGAGCTGCGTCCTCACCCCGCCCGCCTCCGCCTACTGGTCGTACTGGCACGCGAACCCCGGGGAGAACACCTGGGAGTACAGCCAGCTCGGGGCCATGAGCTACAAGCCCCGGCCGGGCAGCGTGGACCTGTGGATCTTCGGCGGGACGAACATCGAGGGCACGAAGGGGCGGCCGACGGTCACCCCGGACCAGCTGCGGGCGCACAACACCCGCCCCACAGGCGGCGATCCGGCGCCCGCGCCGAAGCCGAAGCCGCAGCCCGATCCCGTACGGACGACCCAGCCGCCGGGTGGCGGCGACCAGGCCCCTCCGCCGCCACCGGCAGCAGCCCCGACGAAGACGGTCACGGCGTCCCCTTCGGCGTCCCCTTCCAACTCCGCCTCCCCGTCCGTATCCGCGTCCCCGTCTCCCTCCCCCTCCCCCAGCGTCTCCCCCTCGGAGACGCCGGTCGGTGCGGTGGCGGCGCCGGAAGCGTCGGCGAAGGTGGTGGACGCCGCTCCGGCAGCGGACGCGGAGCACGACTCCGGCTCGCTGGTGCCCGTCGCGGCGACGGCCGGTCTCGTGGCGGTGATCGGCGGCGCGGCCGTGTTCGCCGCGAAGCGCCGCCGCCGTGCGGAGTAGCGCCCGCGTGACCGGTACGGCGGCGAGGCCCGGCACTCCGGTGTCCGCCGCCGGGCCGGACACCGGCGGCAGGCGGCTCCCGCGCACCCTGCATCCGCTCGCCTGGTGGATCTGGGCGCTCGCCCTGGCCACGGCCGTCAGCCGGACCAACAACCCGCTGCTGCTCTTCCTGGTCCTCGCGGTGCTCGGCTACGTCATCACCATGCGGCGCACCGAGGCCCCGTGGGCGCGGGGGTTCAAGTACTACCTGTATCTGGCGCTGACGGTCGTGGCGATCCGGGTGGTCTTCCGGGCGGTCTTCGCGACCGGTATGACCCCGACCGACCACTACCTCTTCTCGCTGCCGCACATCCCGACCCCGGACTGGTACGCGGGCATCCAGCTCGGCGGGCCCGTCTCCCTGGAGGCGCTGCTCTCGGCCGCCACGGACGGGCTGCGGCTGGCCTGCATGCTGTGCTGTATCGGGGCGGCGAACACCCTCGCCAACCCGAAGCGTGCACTGCGGGTGCTGCCGGGCGCGCTGTACGAACTCGGCGTCGCCGTCACCGTATCGATCAGCGTCGCCCCCCAACTGGTGCAGAGCGTCCAGCGGGTGGCCCGGGCGCGGCGGCTGCGGGCCGGTCGCAACAAGGGGTTGAAGGCGCTGCGGGGCGTGGTCGTCCCGGTGCTGGAGGACGCGCTGGAGCGGTCGCTGCGGCTGGCGGCGGCGATGGACTCGCGCGGCTACGGGCGGGCGGGGTCGGCCACTCCGCGCTCGCGCCGGCTGACCGGAGTGCTGATGCTCCTGGGGATGTGCGGGCTGTGCGCCGGGGCGTACGGGCTCCTCGACGCGACCGCGCCGAAGCTGCTGGGGCTGCCCGCACTGCTGGCCGGTTCGCTGTTCTGCCTGGCTGGGCTGCGGCTCGGCGGGCGGCGGGTGACCCGGACGACGTACCGGCCCGATCCCTGGCGGTTCGCGGAGTGGGCGGTGGCGTCCTGCGGGGTGCTCTCGGCCGTGCTGCTGTTCGTGAACCTGGGCTACGACCCGGCCGAGCTCAACCCGTCCATCTATCCGCTCAGTTGGCCGACGCTGCCGCTCGTTCCGGCCGCCGCCATCCTGCTCGCCGGGGCGGCCGGGTTCCTGGCGCCCCCGCCGAGCGCCCCCACCCCGCACATCTCCGTACAGCGCACCGAGGAAGCCGCATGATCACCTTCGACCGGGTGTCCGTCGTCTACGACGGTGCCGACGAACCGGTCCTGCGGGACGTGGACCTGGAGGTCGACGAGGGGGAACTCTGCCTCGTGGTCGGCCATACGGGGGTCGGCAAGTCGACTTTGCTGGGTGCGGTCAACGGGCTTGTCCCGCACTTCACCGGCGGCACGCTGTACGGCACGGTCACGGTCGACGGCCGCGACACCGCGGCCCATCCGCCCCGTGAACTCGCCGATGTCGTGGGCGTGGTGGGCCAGGACCCGCTGGACGGCTTCGTCACGGACACGGTGGAGGAGGAACTCGCCTACGCGATGGAGCAGTTGGCGATCGCCCCGAGCGTCATGCGCAAGCGGGTGGAGGAGACCCTCGATCTGCTGGGGCTCGCCGATCTGCGCCACCGGGCGCTGTACGAGCTGTCCGGCGGGCAGCAACAGCGCGTCGCGATCGGCTCCGTCCTCACCGCGCACCCCCGGGTCCTGGTGCTGGACGAGCCGACGTCCGCGCTCGACCCGACGGCGGCCGAGGAGGTGCTGGCCGCGGTGACCCGCCTCGTCCACGACCTCGGGGTCACGGTGCTGCTGGCCGAGCACCGCCTGGAGCGGGTGGTGCAGTACGCGGACCGGGTCATCCATCTGCCGGGCAACGGCCGGGTGGTGTCGGGCCCGCCCGCGGAGATCTTCACCGCCTCCTCGATCGCGCCGCCCATCGTGGAGCTGGGCCGCGCCGCGCGCTGGTCGCCCCTGCCCCTCTCGGTGCGCGACGCCCGCAGGGCGGCCCGCCCCCTGCGCACCGCCCTGGACGGCACACCCCCGCCCCCGGTGCGCCGGACGCCGGACGCACCGGGGGCGGCCCTGCTCACGGCGCGCGGGGTCACGGTGGCGTACCGGGGGGTCGCGGCGGTGCGCGAGGTGGACCTCGATCTGCGGGGCGGCGAGATCACCGCGCTGATGGGCCGCAACGGCTCGGGCAAGTCCTCGCTCCTGTGGGCGCTCCAGGGGTCGGGGCCGCGCAAGTCCGGCACGGTACGCGTCGACCGGGGAGAGGCGGAGGGCACACGCGGTTCGGCCAAGGGCGGCTCGGTAGAAGGCAGTTCGGTGAAGGGCGGCGCGGCGAAAGGCAGCCCGGTCAAGGGCGGCTCGGCGAAGGGCAGCGACCCCAAGTCGCTCTCCGCCGCCGAGGCCAGACGGCTCGTCGGGCTGGTCCCGCAGACCTCGACGGACCTGCTCTACCTGGAGAGCGTCAAGCAGGAGCTGGACCAGGCGGACACCGAGTCGGCGGCCCCGGGCCTCGGCGGCGGGCCGTCGGCCCGGGCGATCCTGGACCGGCTGGCGCCCGGCATCGACGGCGGGACGCACCCGCGCGACCTCTCCGAGGGCCAGAAGCTGGCGCTGGTCCTCGCCATCCAGCTCACGGCGGCGCCCCGGGTGCTGCTGCTGGACGAGCCCACCCGGGGTCTCGACTACCGGGCCAAGTCCCAGCTCATCGCCATGGTCGACGAACTGGCCGCCGAGGGGCGGTCGGTGGTGATCTCCACCCATGACGTCGAGTTCGCGGCCCGGGCGGCGGACCGGGTGGTGGTGATGGCCGAGGGCGACATCGTCGCGGACGGCCCGACCACCGAGGTGATCGTGGCCTCCCCCGTCTTCGCCCCGCAGGTGGCGAAGATCCTCGCCCCGCTCCCGTACCTGACGGTCGACCAGGTCGTCTCCGTACTGCCGGACGAGGAGGCGAACGCGTGAAGGAGCTGCCGAAACTACCGGAACTCCCGAAGCTCCCCGAACTCACCGAGCGCTCCGCGGGCGCCATCCGTATCGCGCCGCGCGCCGCGATCGTGATCACCATGGCGGCCTTCATCGGCCTGGTCGCCTTCTTCTGGCCCTTCGTGGTCGCTCCGGGGCGGCTGGGCGCCAACTACGCGCCTCCGCTGATCTTCGGGGTGCTGCTCGTCCTCGTCCTCTCCGTCGTGATCTCGGAGATCGCCGAGGGCGGCATCAGCTCCAAGGCCCTGGCGATGCTCGGGGTGCTCTCCGCCGTCAACGCGGCGCTGCGCCCGCTCGGTGCGGGCACGGCGGGCATCGAGACGGTGTTCTTCGTCCTCGTGCTGGCCGGACGCGTCTACGGTCCGGGGTTCGGCTTCACGCTGGGCTGCACCTCGCTGTTCGCCTCCGCGCTGATCACCGGCGGGGTCGGGCCGTGGATGCCGTACCAGATGTTCGGCTGCGCCTTCGTCGGCATGCTCGCGGGTCTGCTGCCCCGCGCCACCGGCCGCCGGGAGGTGATGATGCTCGCCGTCTACGGTTCGCTCTCCGGCTATCTCTACGGTTTCCTCCTCAACCTCTCCTTCTGGCCGTTCTCGGTCGACCCGAACAGCTCCATCGCGTACCTCCCCGGCCTCCCCTTCACCGAGCAGTGGCAGCGCTACCTGGCCTTCGACGTGGCGACCTCGCTCGGCTGGGACACCGGGCGCGCCGTCACGAACTTCATCTGCATCACCCTGGCCGGCCCGGCCGTCCTCGTCACCTTCCGCAGGGCCGCCCGCAAGGCCCGCTTCCGCGCCCCGGTGCGCTTCGCCGCCCCGAAGGACGACGGGCCACGGTAGATTCGGGACACCGCGGGAACGTGGATCACTTCTTTGGGGGAAGTCGTGGACTGGGGAACACTCGTCGCGACGGTCAGCGGTGGTTTCATCGCCATCTCGGGGACCGTACTGGCCGACCATCTGCGCCAACGGCACGAGAAGGACCGAGGGGCGGCGGAACGGCGGCGGGCGGTCTACATCGAGTTCATCTCGGCGGTCGGGGAGTGCCACTCCCGGCTGCGGCAGATCGCCCAGGACCAGGACGCCTCCCTCGCCCCGGACCGGGCAGCCCGCGCGGCGCTGAGCGAGGCGGCCGTCCACGAGGTGCGCGAGCGGCTCTTCATCGACGCGTCGGCCGAGGTGGCCGGTGCGGGGCAGGCGATGTTCGCGCAACTGCGCGCGGTCCAGCGGGTCGTGGCCACGGGCGCCACGCCCACGTCCGCCGCCTTCCACGAGGCCTACCACCCCTACCTGGACGCGGTCTGGGCCTACCGGGTGGCGGTGCGCAAGGAGTTGGAGGACCGGACATTCGCGCCGGAGTCCTTCGGGTGGGACGCGTGGGACGGGAAGGGCCGCTGCGTCATCTGTCAGGGCGAGCTGACGGTGGGGGCGTGAGGGGGCCTCCGGCGGGGCGGGTTCAGCCGCGCTGCGGCCCGGTCGGAGGCGATGACCGTACAATACGATCGCCACTTTTCCCGCCCGACCCCGAAAAGGTTGCAGCGCCGCTTGAGATGCGATAGGCCGACAATAGCCGCGAGCCGCGAGCCGCGAGCCGCGAGCCGCGAGCCGCGAGCCGCGAGCCGCGAGCCGCGAGCCGCGAGCCGCGAGCCGCGAGCCGCGAGCCGCGCGTGGACGGTGTACCCGTAGCCTTTCGGGGTGGCCATGCACGCTAGCCAGCCCCTCCGCGTTCCCGTCGGGACCGACGCCGGGCGGTGGAGCACCTTTCACGGTGAGAAGACCCTGGTCGTAGCGGCCCGTACCGTGACGTCGACCGTGCGGGTCCTCGAATGCCTGCCCGCACTCCTGCGCGGGGACGGCCGGGTGACCGTCGTCTTCGCCCACGACCCGACCTCCGCGTTCAACGACGGCGTGCTGGACCTGCTGCACGACGCGGGCTGCCGGGTCATTCCCTGGGAACAGGTGGGCCACGCCGAGCCCGATCTGATCCTCACCGCCAGCGAGAACATCGACGTACCCGAGGGCCACTGCCCCGTGCTGGTCCTGCCCCACGGCATCGGCTTCCAGAAGCAGGTGCCGGATTCGCGGGCGCCGGGTGACCGGCTGTCAGGTGTCGTGCCCGACCGGCTGCTGGAGTCCGGAAGGGCGTGGCTGGCCATCTCGCACCCCGGGCAGGAGGAGCAGTTGCTCTCCTCGCACCCCAAGGCGGCCGGCCGCACGCTGCTCGTGGGCGACCCCTGCTACGACGAGCTGCTGACCAGCGCGGACCGGGCGGGTACCTACCGGGAGGCGCTCGGGGTGCCCGCCGCGCACCGGCTCGTGGTGCTCAGCTCCACCTGGGGCCCCACCTCGCTGTTCGGGCGGGACCCCGGTCTGGCCGCGCGAGTGCTCGCCGCCCTGCCCTACGACGAGTTCCGGGTGGCCGCGATCGTCCACCCCAATGTCTGGGCCGGGCACGGTTCCTGGCAGATCCGCAATCTCCTCGCCCCCGCGCTGGAGGCGGGGCTGATGCTGGTCCCCCACATCCACGCCTGGCGGTCGGCGCTGGTCGCGGCGGACGTGGTCGTGGGCGATCACGGGTCGGTGACGCTGTACGGTGCGGCGCTCGCCAAACCGGTCCTGCTCGGGGCCTTCGGGAGCGAGGCCGTTCCCGGCACGGCGGTGGCCGCGCTCGGACGGGCGGCGCCCCGCTTCGACGCGCTCGGGGACGTGTACGGGCAGATCGCGTCCACCCTCGCCGCGCACCGGCCGGAGCGGCTGGCCTCCGTCGCCGAGGGCGCCTTCGACCAGCCGGGCCGGGCGCTGCCACGGCTGCGCACCGCGCTCTACCAGCTGCTCGACCTGCCGGAGCCCGTATCGGCTCCCCCGCCCGAGCGGTTCCTGGCCGAGCCCGAGAACGTGGGGGCGGCGGTCACCGCCTGGACGGTCACCACCACCGGTTCGCCGGTGGAGGGGCCCGGTGAGATCACCGTGCGCAGACAGCCCGCGGCGGTCTCGTGGGCAGAGGGGGCAGAGGGGGCGAAGGGCGAGGAGGCCGAGGACGAGGCGGCCGGGCGGGTGCGCCACCTCGCCTGCGCCGAGCACGAGCGGGACCGGCGGCTGCTGGAAAGTGCCTCGGTGCTGCTGTCCCGCGCGCCCGTCTCTTCGACGGCGGCGGGTCTGCGGTGGATCGCGCAGACCCTGGACCGGCTCCCGGGCTGCCGTCTCGCGGCGGCGGCACTGTCCGGGGGCGGGCATCTGGTGGGGCTGCGGGACGGCCGGGTCGTGGAGGTGGCCATGACCGGGCCGGGCACCGATCCCGGCCCGCCCGCCGCTGCCGTCTACGCCCTGCTGCGCGCCGGGGCTCCGCTGGAGGACGCCCTGGTCACCCTGCGGTTCGGGGCGCGCGAGGAGGATGCGGTGATCCGGCTGCGGAGGCCGCTGCCGGGCGGCCCGTCCCGCTGAGCGCGCCCGGCTGGCCGAGTGCGCCTGTGCCGCTGAGCGCGCCCGGCTGAGGGCCGCCCGGCTCCCCGTGTCAGCCGGTCGCCTCGCCCGCCGCCAGCCGCTCCCTCAGCTCCTCGGCGCGGGGGCTGCCCCCGGCCTCGTAGATCTCCAGGGCACGTTCCAGGTGGGCGCGGACCTCCCGGAGGTCGCCCTGCGTACGCTCCTCGATGTCGGCCAGGGCGACGAGCGCCCGGGCCTCGTAGTGGGTCGCCTTCTGTGCGCGGAGGACGTCGGCCGCCTCGCTCAGCGCCCGGACCGCCTCGTCGGTCTCGCCCAGGTGGTCGTGGGCGACGCCGATGGCCAGCCGGGCCCGGGCCGCCATCCGCAGGTCCTCCCGGGCGAGGAACTCCTCGTGGGCTCCGCGCAGGGTGTCCAGGGCCTTGCGCGCGTCGCCCGCCGTGTCCTGGGCGCAGCCGAGGAAGTAGGCCGCTATGGCGGCGCCCCGGCCCTCGTTCGCGGCCGTGTTGAGGTCGAGGGCGCTGCGGTAGGCCTCCATGGCCCGGACCGGGTCGGTGCGGTCCCAGTACCGCCCGGAGAACTCCTGTACGGAGGCCCGGAGGACCAGGTCGCCCGAGACCTCGGCGCAGGCCTGGGCGGTGTCCAGCTCGCGGCGGGCGGCCTCGTACTCGCCGAGGTCCATCAGCGGGCGCGAGAGCAGGCTGCGCAGCCGGGCCTCGGCCGCGGGCACCAGGGCCTCGGCGGCGGCAGCGGCGCCCAGTTCGAGCGACTCCCGCCAGTCGCCGACGTGCCGGTGGTGGAGGAAGAGCACGGTGAACGCCTCGGCGAGCTGCCACACCTCCGTGTGCAGCGCCTCCTCGCGCGCGGCGGCCCGCAGCACACCGAGGATGTTGCGGTGTTCGGCCTCCAGCCAGTCCACGGGGCGCGGTGCGTCCTCGGCGGCGAAGGGGTCGTCGACGGTGGCGAGCAGCCGTGTGTGGTCGGCGATCCGCAGCCGGTCCTCCCGGACGGCCCGGTCGGCGAGCGCGGTGAGGGCCAGGTAGTGCCGCGTCACCCGGCGTACCAGCGCGGGCTGTTCGGCCGGTGCCTCCTCCGCCGTGGCGCGTTCGCGGGCATGCAGACGTACGAGGTCGTGGAAGCGGTGGCGGCCGTCCGCCGTCCGGTCGAGGAGGCCGGCCCGGGTCAGGGCCTCCAGCGCGTCGGCGGCCCGGCCGGGGACCAGCTCCGCCGCCACGGCGGCGACCCCGGCGTCGAACGTGGTGCCCGGGTACCAGCCGAGCAGGCGGTAGAGGCGGGCCGGTTCGGGGGCGAGCTCACGGTAGGCGAGATCGAATGCGGCAGACACGGATCGTTCCTCTCCCAGGGACATTCCTGCCAGTCGGCGCGGCTCCGCCGCCAGCTCGGCCACGAGCGCCGCCGGGGTGAGCCGGGGGTCGGCCACAAGCCGGGCGGCGACGACGTGCAACGCGACCGGCAGCCCGCCGCAGAGTTCCACCAGGCGCTCCGCCGACTCCCGGTCGGCCTCGACGGTCTCCGCCCCGCACCGGTCGGCCAGCACCTTCAGACCGCTCTCCCGGTCCAGCGGCTCCACGGGCAGCAGCCGCGCCCCGTCCAGGGCGAGCTCCCCCAGCCGGGCCCCGCTCGCCACCAGCAGGACGCTACCCTTCCCTTTCGGGATCAGCGCGGCGGCCTGGCCGGGGTGCGAGACGTTGTCCAGGAAGACCAGCAGCCGCCGGTCCGCCGACCGGGTCCGCAGGAGGCGGGTCCGGTCGGCGAGCGTGGCGGGGATGTAGGCGTCGTCGACGCCCAGGGAGTGCAGACAGCGCCGGGCCGCCTCCGAGACGTCGGCGCCCGGTGTCTCGCCCCGGAGCGCCGCGAAGTCCACGTAGATCTGCCCGTCCGGGAACCGCTCCCGCCCCCGCTCGGCCCATCGGGAGACCAGAGCGGTCTTGCCGACACCCGGCAGCCCGTACAGCGCGGCGAAACCGACGCTCGCACCGCCGTCCTCGTCCCCGGACGTCAGCCAGCCGTCGAGTGCGGCGAGGCCCCTGGTGCGGTTGACGAACCGCACCGTCAGTGGCGGGATCTCGTCGGGTGTGACCCGCAGGCCGACCGGCGGCGCGGGCGGCACGTGGAAGGTGATGCCGCCGTGGACCGTGGCCCCCTGGAGATTGGTGCCGTGGACGGTGGTGACCGACACGGTGGAGGCGGACCGGAGGGGGGCCAGTTCGTCGAGGAGGTCTCTCAGCTCGGCCGCCGCCTCCGGGTTGGTGCGCAGGGCCCGGCGGAGCCTGAGCCGCCACTCCTCCTCGACATCGGCGGCACTGTCCTCGTCGGCGCCCGCGCGGAGCCCGATCAGCTCCGCGCGGGACTCCTCCAGCTCCGCGTCGACGGCCGCGCTCTCCTCGTCGTTCCGCGCCAGGAACCTGGCAACCCGGCCGCGCACCTGGTTCCACGCCTCGGTGGCCATCAGCCCCACGAGGGCCGTCGCGCCCGATGCCGCCAGTGCCGTCAACTCGGCTTCCACCGAACCCCCTATGCCTCACCCGTCACCGTACGGGCACGTAACCCGCCGCTGGTGCAACCGTAGAGAGCGAACAGTCCCACCGGAAGCGGAATCGGGGGCGCGGCGCGGTGCAGTTCCAGCCATGTCGCCCGAGGTCAGCCGGAGGGCACAGAACTCCTCGCCGCCGGGCGGCTCTGCGGCCCGGGCAGTCCCGCCATGACGGCCGCCGCCACCGCCACGTGCATCAGCGCCAGGGACGTACGCGTTCCGCCGCTCATCCCGGACCCCGTCAGCGGGAGGAACGACAGGAGGAGGACGGCGCAGGCGGCCACGGTCCACAGGAGGCGCGGCCGTCGGGTGAACCGTTCGAGGACCGCCAGCAGCCCCCAGCCCAGCAGGGAGATCAGCAGCGCGATCACCACGACCGGTAACAGGCCGATGTCCAGGGTCTCCCCCGCCTCCGGGTCGGTGATCCGCAGCCGGTGGCCGAGCAGCGGGTCGGTGACGAGCCAGACGAGGGCGGGGGCCAGGACGGCGACGAGGACCGTGACGGTACGGCGGCGCCGTACAGGGGCCGTCATCGCTCTCCCTCCGTACGGGAGAGCGCACCGTGGAGGAAGACGTCCGCCAACTGCTGGGCGGTGAGCCGGGTTTCCTCCTCCGGGCGCGGGCGGGTGAACAGGAGGCCGAGGAAGAGCGCGGCGACCTGGTCGGCGGGCAGGCGCAGCGCGTCCCTGTCGGGCTCCAGGAGCTCCGCGACCGCGCCGCGGATGGCCGCCATCGACTCCTCGCGCCCCATGCCCCGGCTCTGCCCGCCCGCCGGGGTGTCGCGGCGGCGGTGGCCGGAGGCGTGCAGCGATCCGGCGATGGCGCCCATCCGGTCGAGGTGCGCCTCCAGGGCATCGGCGGCCTCGGCCAGGCGGTCGGGCAGCGGGATGTCCGGCGGGATCGACATCAGTTCGCGTACGGCGTGGTCGTGGCGCATCGCTTCGGCCATGCAGGCGTTCAGAAGCTCCTCCTTGTCGGCGAAGACGCGGAAGATCGTCGCCTCGCCGATACCGGCGGCGCGCGCGATCTTGCTGGTGGTGACGGCGGCTCCGTACTCGGCGATGAGCGGAATCGCCGCCTTCACGATCATTTCCCGGCGCTGTTCGGGGCTCATGCCCGCAGCGCGACGGCGGGTGGCCGGTTGCTCTGTCATGGTCTGAACTGTACGGAGTGAGGACTCACTCCGTCAATGTCCCCGCCCCTCCCCGGGCACCTGAGGCAACCGCGAACGGGCCGGACGCGTGATGATGGATGAGGGACAGCGACGCGGCAGCGCTCCGCCGGGGACGGCCGGCCGGTGCCCCCGGAAGGACGGTCGCCATGTCAGCAGCCCGAGGCAGGACATCGGCCGCAGCCCTGCTCATCGCCCTTCTCCTGGCCGTCATGGCGGCCGGGTGCACGGGCGGCGACGGTTCGGGGCCCGAGAGCCGCAGCAGCAGCCCGTCCGGTACGGGGGCGGACGCGAAGGTGCTCGCCGTGAAGATCGACAATGTGGCACCGGCCCGTCCGCAGACCGGCCTGGAGCGGGCGGACATCGTCTACGTCGAGCAGGTGGAGGCCGGTCTCAGCCGGCTCCTCGCGGTCTACTCCTCCGAGCTGCCGCCGGTCATCGGCCCGGTCCGCAGCGCCCGGGAGACCGATCTCGAGCTGCTGCGCCAGTTCGACCGGCCGGTGCTCGCCTTCTCGGGGGCGCAGAGCAGGCTCCTCCCGGCCATCGACCGGGCACCCCTCGACCCCGTACCGCCGTCGATCGCACCGCAGGCGTACTTCCGGGGCCAGGAACGCCCGGCCCCGCACAATCTGTACCTGCGGCCCGAGCGCATCCCGTACACCGCTCCCGGGACCCATGCCGCCGAGGCCCTGGGGCTGGGGTTCGGCCCGGCGCCGCCCGGCGGAAGCGCGGAGGACAGCCGTACGGTCCGCTTCCCGTCCGCGCGCACCACCTTCACCTGGTCCGCCGAGAGCGAGCGGTGGCTGGTCTCCCTGGACGGCTCCCCGGCCCGTACGAGCGAGGGGGAACCACTCGGGGCCGCCACGGTCATCGTGCAGGACGTGACCGTACGCCCGTCCTCCTTCGGCGACCGGTCCGGGAACAACACCCCCTTCACCGAGACCGTGGGCTCGGGGACCGCGCACGTCCTGCGCGATGGCATGGCGCACGAGGCCCGGTGGGCGCGGACCGCGGAGGACGCGGACACGGAGTTCACCACCCCGGGCGGCGAGCGGATCGAGCTGGCCGACGGGCCGCTCTGGATCGTGTACGCACCCCGCTGAGACCACCGGGTACGGTCCGGGCAACCGGCTGCGGCCCGGACCCCACATCAGTGGACGACTACTGCCAGACCTTGATGTAGTCCACGCTCAGCTTCTGCGGGAAGCGGGTGGTGGCGTCCGGCGGACCCGGCCAGTCACCCCCGACCGCGTTGTTGAGGATCAGGAAGAAGTCGTGGTCGAACACCCACGGTCCACGGGTGCGCTCCAGCTCCTCCCGGTCGACCCGGTGCGTCACCCGGCCGTCGACCCGGAACGTCATGCCCGTGCTGTTCCAGTCCACGGCGAAGGTGTGGAAGTCGTCGGCGAAGTTCGCGCCGCCGGGGAGTGAGTAGGGCGCTCCGTAACCCGCCGCACCGTGGTAAGCGGGGGCGTGCAGGGTGGAGTAGGTGGTGTTCGGCTCCTTGCCCACGTGCTCCATGATGTCGATCTCACCGGTGTACGGCCACGGGCGGCCCTGGTCGAAGTAGTCCGCGCCCAGCATCCAGAAGGCGGGCCAGAGCCCCTGCGTACCGGAGACCTTGATGCGCGCCTCGACCCGGCCGTAGGTGAACTGGAACTTCCCGTAGGTGTTGAGCCGCGCCGAGGTGTACTGGCACGTGGTGCTCCCGCTCAGCGGGTCGGGCGGGCAGGCCGATCCGGGCGTGGGTTCCCGGCGGGCCTCCAGGACGAGGTTGCCGCTGCCGTCCTGGGCGGCGTTTCGGTTGTCCGTGTAGTACTCCAGCTCGTTGTTGGGGCCGGTGCCCGTCTCCGCGACCCACTTCGCCGGGTCGGGCGCGGCGCCGGCGGGGCCGTCGAACTCGTCGCTGAAGACCAGCCGGTCATAGGTGGGCTCGGCGGGCAGCGGCGGGGCGGGGACCGGCGCTCCGCCGGTGCCCCAGACCTGGAACTCCCAGAGCGAGTAGCCGTATGCGCCGGAGCGCTGGGTGGCGTACAGGCGTACGTGCCGGCCGGTGCCGCTGACGTCCAGCGTCTCCTTGAAGCCGGTGCCGGAGGCGGTCTGGTAGATCGTCGTCCAGTCCGTGCCGTTGTCGGAGACCTCGATCCGGTAGGCGCGGGCGTACGCCGGGTCCCACTGGAGGATCACGCGGTTGATCTCGGCGCGGGCGCCGAGGTCGACCGCGATCCAGCCGGGGTCGGTCCAGCCGCCGTCGGGGCTGGTGGCCCAGCGGCTCGCGGGGTCGCGGTCGAAGGCCTTGGCCGGGGTGCACTCCCAGCAGGTGCCGTCGTGCTGGGAGGTGGAGGCGGAGCCGGTCTTTCCGTACGAGAGGAGGACATCGCCCCCGGGGCCGCTGCCGCCGCCCGTGGTGGAGTAGACCTGGAACTCGTACAGGGAGTAGCCCCACGGGGTGGCGCGCTCGGTGCCGAGCAGCCGGATGTACCGGCCGGTCCCCGAGACGGCCAGGGTCTCGACGCCTCCGGTGCCGGTGGTGGTGGAGTGGATCGTCGTCCACTGCTGCCCGTCGGCGGAGAGTTCGATCCGGTAGCCCTTGGCGTACGCGGCCTCCCAGTTGAGGACGACCTGTCCGACCGCGGTGCTCGCGCCCAGGTCGATACGGATCCACTGGTCGTCGGTGAACTCGCTGGACCAGCGGGTCCCGGTGTCGCCGTCCACGGCGTTGGCGGCGCCGAAGGGGCCTTCGGCGCTGGAGGCGGTGGCCGGTCGCCCCTGGGAGACGAGGACAGGCGCGGCAACGGCCCGTTCGGGGGCGAGAGTCACCGAGAGGGTGAACAGGAGGGCCACCGCGGCCATGACGGCCAGGGCGCCTCGAAGCCGTGGTGTTCCACGGGCATCCATGCGGACTCCTTGCTCTGTAGCGGGGTTGGGCCGAGAGAGCGCTCCCCCGCAGTGGGGAGCGTGGCGGGAGCCGAGCCGACCGTCAAGAGGGCGCGAGCCGATCGACGGTCGGCCGCCGATCGGACCCGTCACCCTCCATCCCCGCCAACTACCTTCCTTCTTTCAGGAGATGAAACATCGGACGCCTCTGGAGGCCGATGACACCAATCCTGTGCACAACTCTTGACGTGGCCGAAACGCGGGAGAATCATTCGGCTACCGAGAGAGCGCTCTCTCCCCTCGTCGGAGCTTGCGCCCGCCCCCACCTCTGCCCCCGCACGGATGACACCTCAGGAGATCAGCACATGTCTGTTGCCCTCGTCAGACCCTCGCGGCCCCCGATGGCCGCGCTCCACCGATGGCGCGCCCTCGGCTTCGCGCTGGCGGCCGCCCTGGTCGCGGCCCTGCTCGGCGTGGCGCAGGCCTCACCCGCGCAGGCCGCGCCGGTCCTGCTCTCCCAGGGCAGCGCGGTGACCGCCTCCAGCGAGGAGAACGGCGGTACGGCCGCGGGAAACGCGGTCGACGGGGACGGCGGTACGCGCTGGTCCAGTGCGTTCTCCGACCCGCAGTGGCTGCGGATCGACCTCGGCTCCCCGGCCGCCGTCAGCCGAGTCGAGCTCTCCTGGGAGGCCGCGTACGCCAAGGGCTACCGCATCGAGCTCTCCACGAACGGCTCCGACTGGACGACCGCGTACAGCACCACCACCGGCCAGGGCGGGAACGAGACGCTCACCGTCTCGGGCGAGGCCCGCTACGTACGCCTCACCGGCACGGAGCGCGCCACCGGATACGGCTACTCCCTCTGGGAGTTCAAGGTCTTCGGTACGCGGGACGGGGGCGGCGGCCCGGAGATTCCCGGTGGCGGCGACCTCGGGCCGAACGTGCACGTCTTCGACCCCTCGACGCCGAACATCCAGGGCAAGGTCGACGAGATCTTCGAGCAGCAGGAGGAGGCGCAGTTCGGCTCGGGCCGGCACGCGCTGCTCTTCAAGCCTGGTACGTACAACAACCTGAACGCGCAGATCGGATTCTACACCCAGATCGCGGGTCTGGGCCTGCACCCGAACGACACCACGTTCAACGGTGATGTGACCGTGGACGCGGGCTGGTTCGACGGCAACGCCACACAGAACTTCTGGCGGGCGGCGGAGAACCTCACCCTCAACCCGGTGTCCGGGACGAACCGTTGGGCCGTCTCGCAGGCCGCGCCCTTCCGGCGGATGCACGTCAAGGGCGGGCTCAACCTCGCGCCCGACGGATACGGCTGGGCCAGCGGCGGCTACATCGCGGACAGCAAGATCGACGGCACCGTGGGACCGTACTCCCAGCAGCAGTGGTACACCCGCGACAGCTCGGTCGGCGGCTGGACCAACGCCGTCTGGAACATGACGTTCTCCGGTGTCCAGGGCGCCCCCGCGACGAGCTACCCCGACCCGCCGTACACCACGCTGGACACCACCCCGATCTCCCGCGAGAAGCCCTTCCTCTACCTCGACGGCAACGACTACAAGGTCTTCGTCCCCGAGAAGCGCGTCGACGCGCGCGGCGTCTCCTGGGACGGCGCGACCCAGCGGGGTGAGTCCATCCCGCTGAACCGCTTCTACGTCGTCAAGCAGGGCGCCACCGCGGCGACGATCAACGCGGCGCTCGCCCAGGGCCTCAACCTGCTGTTCACGCCCGGGGTTTACCACATCGACCAGACCATCAACGTCAACCGGGCCAACACCGTCGTCCTGGGGCTCGGTCTCGCCACGATCATCCCGGACAACGGGGTGACCGCGATGAAGGTCGCCGATGTCGACGGCGTCAAGCTGGCCGGATTCCTCATCGACGCCGGTCCCGTCAACTCGCCCACCCTGCTGGAGGTCGGCCCGCAGGGCGCCTCCGCCGACCACTCCGCCAACCCCACCACCGTGCAGGACGTGTTCATCCGCATCGGCGGCGCGGGCCCGGGCAAGGCGACCACCAGCCTGGTCGTCAACAGCCACGACACGATCATCGACCACACCTGGATCTGGCGCGCGGACCACGGGGAGGGCTGGGGCTGGGAGACCAACCGGGCCGACTACGGCGTCCGCGTCAACGGCGACGACGTCCTGGCCACCGGGCTGTTCGTGGAGCACTTCAACAAGTACGACGTGGAGTGGTACGGCGAACGCGGCCGCACGATCTTCTTCCAGAACGAGAAGGCGTACGACGCCCCCAACCAGGCCGCCATCCAGAACGGCGACACCAAGGGCTACGCCGCCTACCGGGTCGACGACTCGGTCGAACAGCACGAGGGCTGGGGCATGGGCAGCTACTGCTACTACAACGTCGACCCGACCATCATCCAGGAACACGGCTTCAAGGCACCGGTCAAGCCGGGCGTGAAGTTCCACAACCTGCTGGTCGTGTCGCTGGGCGGGCACGGGCAGTACCAGCACGTCATCAACAACATCGGCTCGCCCACATCGGGAACGTCGACGATCCCCTCGACCGTCGTCAACTTCCCCTGATCCCCGGAGTGATCATCCGGTGAGCCGGTCCGGTGCCCGGCGGCCCGGACCGGTCCGCCGCCGCGGACCCGGTGGAAGCCCTCCGGTGGACCTGACCGTCCGCCGGAGGGCTTCCCCGTGGGCTTCCCCCTGGGTTTCCTCCTGGGCTTCCCCATGGCCCCTCAGTGGCGGAGCCGCTGCTCGATGAGGGTGATGGCGTCGTCCACGAACCGTTCGAAGTAGGCGTCGCTGCTGAGGGTGGGCAGTTCGGCGGCGGCGCGAGCATGGGGGACGTCCAGGCCGGGGTGGGCGGCGAGCCAGGGCGCGGGGACGGGCTGCTGCATCAGCGCCCGGACGTCCTCACCGCTGCGGTCGTAGCGGTAGTCGATGAGCAGGGTGAAGGCGAACACGTCCAGCAGGAGGCGGGCGCGGACGTGCACCGCGTCCTCCAGGCCGAGCCCGATGGCACAGAGGAACGCCAGCATCTCCTCGGGGTGCAGGAGCCGGTCGGGGTGGACCTCGGCCGGGGTGACCTGCTCGTCCAGGGAGATCAGGGCCGCACGGGGGATGGCGCGGTACTGCTCGCGGGCCGCGCGGTAGACCTCGCGGATCGTGGAGCGCCAGTCGTCGACGTCGTACACATGGCGGGGCAGCCGCTCCATCATCAGCCGGGCGGTGAGGTCGACGACCTCCTGCCGGTCCTTGACGCAGTTGTACAACGCCCTGGGTGTGACCCGCAGTTCCTCGGCGAGCCGCCGCATGGTCAGGGCCCCGAACCCCTCCTCCCCGGCGATGCGCAGGGCGGCCCGCGCGATCCCGTCGCGGTCGAGCGGCGGGCGCTCGGCAGCGGGCGGACGGCCGCGGCGGGGCCGGGGGCCGGGTGAGGTCATGGCGGGGCGGCTTCCGGTGGAGGGTCGGGGTCACGGCCGAGTCTAAAGGGTGTTGCACAAGGCCCGAACGATCTCCAGATCCAGCCTGCGGGCGCCAGCCAGGCCGGTGGAAAGCGGCGCAAAAGCGGCCATTGATCATGCCTGGAGTGGCCGAATCCAGAGGTGATCGCCGTTGTGCAACACCCTTTAGGGCCCCGAGTCAGGGGGTGGCCCCGAGTATGAGTTCGCAGTCCATCGTCTGGGTGTGGGCCCGGCCGTTCTGCGTGTACTCGAAGCGGCACCTGCGGACAGGGCCTTCCGGTGGTGCCGTGATCTTCAGCTCGGCCAGGTAGAAGATGTCGCTCCCTTCCCCGGCCGGGACCTCGACGGCCTGGTCCGCGTAGTTCCGCAGCCGCGCGAAGTCGGGTGTGTGGGGCTCGCCCTTCTTCGCGAGCATCGGCAGCCCGTCGGTGTCGTACAGGTGGTACGCGCCGTACCCCAGGACCTCGATCCCGGGAGGAACGTGCTCGACCGCGACCTGTGTGATCCCGATGGGATCGGCGGAGATATTGCTCGGCACGGGGAGCGCGAAGTACCAGATCTCGCCCACGCGAGCGTTGTCGTTGCCGACGCTGCCACTGGACTGCATGCCGTCGGCAGCGAGTGCGCTGCCCCATCTTCGCCCGTCGGTCCGCTGTGCCGCCGATCCGGCCAGCAGCAGGGCCGCGAGGAGCACGAGCAGCACACTCATGCGCGCGGACGACACCGGGCTCACCCGAGACCTTGTCATTACGTCCCCCGAGATGTTGTGACGAGCCCTGCTCTTCTTCTCCGCAGGGCGAGTTGAAGTATGCCGCCCGGGAGAACGGGGGCTTCCCACGGTCCGCCCGGAGGGCGGCCGAATTAAATACACACAGCGTTGATTTATTGGGCTCCTGCTGCCAAGGTGAGGTCACCCTTACTCAGCCGACGAGGCAGGAACGATGACCGCCCCTGAGCGCAGCCATGCCCAGAACCCCCCGCCCACCCTCCGCTCGGTCGTCACCGAGCACCGCCGGGGACTGATCGCCTCGGCGCTGCTGTCCGTCCTGGCCGCCGCGTGTTCGATGGCCCCCTACGTCGCCGTCTATCTGACCGCCACCGAACTGTTCGCCTCCGGCACCGGCCCCGTCGACCAGGGCCGGATCGGGTGGATCGCCGCCCTCACCGCGCTGGCCGTCGTCCTGCGCTCCGTACTGGCAGGGGCCTCGTCGCACCTCGCGCACGTCACCGCGTACCGGATCCTGGCCCGGCTGCGGCTCGCGCTCGCCGACCGGCTCCAGCGGATACCGCTGGGACGGGTGCAGCGGCGCTCGTCCGGCGAGATGAAGAAGCTGCTGCACGACGACGTCGAGCAGTTGGAGGAGGCCCTCGCCCACGGCGTACCGGACCTCGCGGCGGCCGCCGCCGTACCGCTCACCACCACCGCGCTGCTGATGGCCGTCGACTGGCGCCTCGGGCTGGTGGCGCTCGGGGCACTGGTGCTGCTGCTGGCCGTCTCCGGTACGGGGATGGCGCTGGCGAACAAGAACAACGCGGCCCTCGCCGCCCACACCACGGTCCTCAACACCGCCGTCCTCACCTACCTCCAGGGCATCAAGGTCATCCGGGGCTATCTGCGGCAGGACTCCGGCTACGACCAGGCCCGGGCCGCCATCATCGAGGGTGCGGAGCTCAACGAGCGGACCCTGCGCAGCCCGGTGCGCTGGCTGGTCGGGGTGATGACCGTCGCGACCGGTTTCGCCGTCGCACTGCTGGTGCCGGTCGCCGGGCACGGCTTCGTGGACGGCCGGACGGGACTGGACACCCTGGCCCTCTTCCTGGTGGTGGCGCTGGGCTATCTGACACCGGTGATCGGGCTGGTCGGCGTACTGGCGACGGTGCTGGTGCGGATCCAGTTCTCCGCGACGGCGGTACGGGAGATGCTCGCCGAGCCGGAACTGCCCCTGCCCGCACGGCCGGAGGCCCCCACACGCTTCGATGTCGCCCTGGAGGACGTCCACTTCGCGTACGAGGCCGGGCGCGAGGTGCTGCACGGGGTCTCCCTGTCGGTGCCGGACGGCGGCAGTTGCGCGCTGGTCGGGGCCACCGGCTCCGGCAAGACCACGATCGCCCGGCTGGTCGCCCGGTTCTGGGACACCGGCGGCGGGCGGGTGACCATCGGCGGGGTCGACGTACGGGACATCGAACCGGCGCTGCTGGCACGGCTGGTGGCCTTCGTTCAGCAGGACGAGTACGTGTTCGCCACCACCCTGCTGGAGAACATCCGCATCGCCCGCCCCGACGCCACCGACGCCGAGGTGATCGCCGCCGCCGAGGCCGCCCAGCTCGGCGAACTCGCGGCCGGGCTGCCGGAGGGCTGGGCCACCGGGCTCGGCGCCGGGGGCGGCAACCTCTCCGGCGGGCAGCGGCAGCGGATCTCCGTGGCCCGGGCCCTGCTCAAGGACGCGCCCGTCGTCATCCTCGACGAGGCGACCGCCTCCCTGGACGCGCTCACCGAACGCCGCACGCTCCAGGCGGTCCGGGCGCTCACCCGGGGCCGTACGGTCATCGCCATCGCGCACCGCCTGGACACCGTCCGCTCCTCCGACCGGATCGCCGTCGTCGAGGACGGCCGTATCCGGGCCACCGGCAGCCACGACGAGCTGCTGGCCGCCGACCCCGGCTACCAGGAGCTGTGGACCGCCTACCGCGAGGCGACGGGCTGGCACCTGAGCGGCGAGGAGGCGGGCGGCCGGGTGACGGTGTCCCCTCCGCCACCCGCCACGACGGCAGAGGCCGACGGCTGGACCCGGGCCGCGCGCGAGGTGGTCCGTCCCGGCGTCGGTGAGCTCGGCTTCCTCGCCCAGTGGCGCGCCCTGCTCGGCCGCGGACGGCGCGACCTGCTCCGCCGGGGCCTCCCCCGCCTGCTGCTGGAGGGGACGGTCCGCTCGGTCCCGCTCGCGGCGGTGTTCCTGCTGCTGGACGCGGCGATCCGGCAGCAGAGCGGCGGCCCGGCCCTGACGCACGGTTACGTCTGGGGGGTCACCGGCTTCCTCGCCGCCGGGCTCGTCCTGCGGCTGATCGCCGTCGACCGCACCAACACCGCCATCTGGTCGATCGCCCACCGCGCCAAGGCCGACCTCCAGCTCTCCGTCGTCGAACGGCTGCGGCGCGTCCCGCTCGGCTTCTTCTCCCGTGTCGACAACGGCCGGATCTCGACGCTCGTCACCAACGACACCGTGATGGTCGACTTCCAGAACCTGCCCCAGATGCTCACCGGCGCCTTCCTCCAGCCGGTGTACGTGTCCATCGCGCTGCTGGTGATCGACTGGCGCCTCGCGCTCGCGGCCCTGGTGGGGATGCCCGTCTTCTTCCTGCTCACCGCCTGGAGCGACCGGATCTACCACCGGGTCTTCGCCGACGTCCACCGCACCCGGGCGGAGACCTCCCTGATCCTCATCGAGCAGGCCCGGGGCGCCGCCGCCCTGCGCGCCCACCCCGAATCGGCGCTCGCGGGCCGCTACCGGGACGCGGTGGAGCGGCTGCGCGCGGCCAGCGTACGCATGTCGGTCCGGGCCGCGCCGGTCACCGCGCTCGCCGCCATCGCCGTCGAACTCGGCCTGGTGGTCCTGATCGTGGTCGGTGCGGCGCTGTACGTGTCCGGGTCGGTCTCGGCCACCGTACTGCTGACGTTCCTGCTGCTGTCGCTCGTCCTCTACCAGCCGGTGCAGGAGCTGACCACGCTGGCCGGCTACCGGCGCAACCAGGAGCAGATCGCCCGCAAGATCGGTGAGGTGTGGGACGCCCCGGTGCTCACCGAGCCGGAGCACCCCGCCGATCCGGCCGACGCCGAACTCCGCTTCGAGAAAGTCCGGTTCACCTACACGGGCGCGGAGAGCGACCTCGTACTGGACGGGGTGGACTTCAGCTGTCGGCCGGGCACGATCACCGCCCTGGTCGGGGCCTCCGGCTCGGGCAAGACCACGGTGGCCAACCTCGCCGCCCGGCTCTGGGACGTGGAATCCGGCGCGGTCCGCATCGGCGGCGCCGACCTGCGGGATCTCGGCAGCGACCGGGTGATGGGCCTGGTCACCACCGTCCACCAGGACGTGTACCTCTTCGACGGCACGGTCCGCTTCAATGTGGCGCTCGGCCGGCCGGAGGCGACCGACGAGGAGGTGTGGGCGGCGCTGGCGGCAGCCCAGTGCGACGACGTGGTCCGGGCGCTCCCCGGCGGGCTCGGCCACCATCTGGCCGACGGCGGCTCCGGTCTCTCCGGCGGACAGCGTCAACGGCTCTCCATAGCAAGGGCGTTGCTCAAGGACTCGCCGGTCCTGATCCTCGACGAGGCGGTCGCCGCCGTCGACCCGCGGACCGAGGCCAGGATCCAGGAGGCGCTGGCCCGGCTGGTGACCGGACGGACGACGATCGTCATCGCCCACCGTCTGGAGACGGTCCGCGAGGTGGACCGGATCGTGGTGCTCGCCGGGGGCGCGGTGGAAGCGACCGGGACCCATGAGGAGTTGCTGACCACGAGCCCGACGTACCGCGCGCTGCTGGAGGCTCACAGCTCATAGGGTGTCTCGTTATGATCACGGCAAGGAATCCGGGCCGAAACAGAAACCGCGCCCGAGGAACTGCGGTGAAGGAGAGAAGTGCTCCCCGAAACGGTTCTCCGAACGGACGACGTGGCCCCGGACACCAGATTCGACGTGTGGCGGGAAGCCATGAAAGCAACGATGTCACCGATGGATATCAGCAGTCAGCACGCTTCCGACTTCTGGGCCCATGCGCGCCTGTTGAGCCTGGACGACGTGCTGCTCTGGCCGGTGGCCATGCAGGCGTCACGCTATCGCCGGACGCCGAAACTGATCCGCCAGGGCGATCCCGAGCTCTACCACATCACACTCGTGCTGCCGGGAAGCGGGGCGCTCAGGGTGGAGCACGACGGCCGGAGGCACCTCTCCCTGGTCAATGACCTGTACATCCTGGACAGCTCGCGACCGTGCGACGTCGAAGTCGCGGAGAACGAACTGGCCGTGGGAATCGGCGTCGAGATCCCCCGGTCGCACTTTCCGCTCGCGGCCGAAAGGTCCATCGAACGCATCCGCGGCCAACGCATTTCGGGGCAGGAGGGGTTCGGCGCGGTCCTCTCCCATTTCCTTTCGCATCTCGTTTCCCGAAACTCCGCGCACCAGCCGTCCGACATACCCCGGCTCAAGCAGATTCTGCTCGATCTCGTCACCGGACTCGTGACCCGCGAACCGGACGCGAAGGCATCCCTCAACGCGGAAACGAGACAAAGAAACAAGTTCCTGCTCATCCGCTCCTATATACAGCAGCACTACCGCAATCCGGGACTGACCCCGCGCGCCGTCGCCGCCGCCCATTTCATCTCCCCGCGACAGCTGCACCGGCTGTTCGAGGCCGAGGGGATCACCGCGGCGGCCTACATCCGGGGCCGCCGCCTGACGGAGGCCCGCCGTCGCCTGGCCGACCCCGCGCAGTACACCACGTCCATCCAGACCATCGCCCAGCGCTGCGGCTACACCAGCGCCGCGCACTTCAGCCGGTCCTTCTCCGCCGCGTACGGCATGGCGCCCCGGGAGTACCGGGAACTGGAGCACCGGCAGCAACTGGACACGGAGCTCCGGACACTCGTCCTCCCGCCCGCCGCCGACCGCGACCGGGTACCGGCGTAGGGCCGGTCTGCCCGAAGGGTGTCGCTCCGGGTCAAGAGCCTGGCACTGATGGTCAAGGACAGTTCGCCTCCGGTCGGCGAGAGTTCTTGTGGGCGCCGGAGAACACACGACGAGCGGGCGGCGCCCGCAGGGCCGGGGGATGGCCCTGCGCTCGGCACGCACCACCTTCGCCACCCGGCGCACCGGCCGTCCGGCCCGCCGCGCCATGATCTGAAGAGGAACACCATGCGATCGAACGTCTTGGTCAAGACGCTCGTCAGTGTCACCACCGCCGTCGGTATCGCCGCCGGAGGTCTGGCGACCGCGGGCACGGCCTCCGCGGCACCCGCACCGGCCGAGAAGGCCGCTGTGAGCGCGCAGTCGGTCGCCCCGCTCGCCGTGGTCAACCTCGGGCTGAGCACCGCCCAGGCCAAGAAGGTCCAGCGGTGGCTGAAGACCTACTACGGTTACAACGGAGCGATCGACGGCCACCTCGGCACCGACAGCTGGAAGGCGCAGCAGCGCTTCCTGCGTTACTACGACTACAACGGCGCCATCGACGGAGTCGTCGGGAGCGGAACGATCCAGGCGCTGCAGCGCCTCCTCAGGTCCGGCTACGGCTACAACGGCGCCATCGACGGTATCGCCGGGTCCGGCACCCAGGCCGCGTTCAAGCGGTTCGCCGACTCTCGCTGAGCCTCCCGCAAGCGGCCGTCGCCCGTAGGCGCACGCACCGGAGGAGGGGCGCCCTCCTCCGGTGCGTGGCCGTCACGGTCCGAGCCGCTCCGCGCGTCGGCCGCCGGTCAGGGCCGCACCACGATCTTGCGCCCCACCCCCGCCTTGAACTGGTCGATCGCCTCCGGGTACCGCTCCAGCGGCAACCGGTCGCTGATGAAGACCGCCGGGTCCAGCACCCCGCTCGCGAAGAGCGCGGCGGCCCGTTCGTAGCTGTGCAGGACCGCCATCGAACCGGTGATGGTGATCTCCTGGTTGTAGATCCGGTACGGCTCGATGACCGCGGTGGTGGCGTAGTCGGCCACCCCGAACTGGAGGAAGGTACCGCCTTTGGCGACCCGGCCGAGGCCGTCCTGGATCGCCGCCGCGTTGCCGGTGGCGTCGATGACCACGTCCCAGCCGCCGGGGCGGTCCAGCTCCTCGGCGCGGGCCGCCGCCCCTGTGCAGCCCAGGAGCGAGGCCGTCTCCAGGCGCCGGGGATTGACGTCCAGGACCTCGACCGACGCGGCGCCCGTCCGCTTGGCCAGCTCCAGCATCATCAGGCCCATCGTCCCGGAGCCGTAGATCAGCACCTCGGCGCCCAGGTTGCTCTTGAGGACGTCGTACCCGCGTACCGCGCAGGAGAGCGGTTCGATCAGGGCCGCGTCCCGTACGTCGACGTGTTCGGGCAGTTTGACGCAGTTGGCGACCGGGGCCACCGCGAACTCGGCCGCCCCGCCCGGGACGGTGACGCCGATCGCGGCCCAGTTGTCGCAGAGGTTGCCCCGGCCGGAGCGGCAGTAGCGGCACTCGTGGCAGTGCAGCGAGGGGTCGACGGCCACCTTGTCGCCGACGGCCAGTTCGGTGACGCCGGTGCCGACGGCGACGATCTCCCCGGCGAACTCATGGCCGGGGACGATCGGCAGGGTGGGGGCGAACTCCCCCTGAAGGATGTGGAGATCGGTGCCGCAGAGCCCGCAGGACGCCACCTTCACGACCACGTCCCGCCGGCCGGGCGTGGGGTCGTCGACCGTGGTGACGGACACCTTGCCGGGGACCTCGACGATGGCTGCCCTCATTTGACTGCTCCCAGGGAAAGGCCCTGGACAAGTTTGTCCTGGGCGGCGTAGCCGGCCATGAGCACCGGCAGGGACACGACGACCGACGCGGCGCACAGCTGGGCGAGGAAGAGGCCCTGGCTGGTGACGAACGTGGTCAGGTGGACGGGGGCTGTCCCGGCGACCACGCCGGTCAGCACCCGGGCGAACAACAGCTCGTTCCAGCTGAAGATGAAGCAGATCAGGGCCGTGGCGGCGATGCCGGGGGCGGCGACCGGGGCGACGACCCGGCCCAGCACGGTGGGCAGGCGGGCCCCGTCGACCTGGGCGGCCTCGATGATGGAGACGGGGACGTCGGCGAGGAAGGACTGCATCATCCACACCGCGATCGGCAGGTTCATCGAGGTGTAGAGCAGGACGAGCAGCCAGATGTTGTCCAGGAACCCGGTGTTCTTCGCGAACAGGTAGATGGGCAGCAGACCGGCGACCACCGGCAGCATCTTGGTGGAGAGGAAGAAGAACATCACGTCGGTCCACTTCCGCACCCGGCGGATGGAGAGCGCGTACGCGGCGGGCAGCGCCAGCAGGAGCACCAGGAGTGTCGAGAACAGCGACGCCGTGAGGGAGTTGACCAGCGGGGGCCAGGGGGTCGGCCCGCCGTCGCCGCCGAAGAACGTCCGGTAGCCGTCGAGCGTCAGCGAGGCCGCCAGGGACGGCGGGTTGGTCGCCGCGTCGGCCTCCGAGTGGAAGGAGGTCAGCACCATCCACAGGGCGGGCAGGCAGAAGACCAGGCCCACGGCCCAGGCGGTCAGGCCGAGGAGGGTCGAGCGCCTGCGGGCCCGGCTCGTCGGCGCGGCGGCCTTCACGGTGGCGCGGGTGCGGTGCGGTGCTGCGGTCGAGGCGCTCATGCGCGGCTCGCCTCCTCACGGAAGAGGGAAGAGACCACCCGGAGCGCGAAGGTCGCGATGATCACGGTGCCGATCACCACGACCACGCCCACGGCGGACGCCAGTCCGTACTCATGGGCCCGGTAGAAGGTCTCGTAGACGGTGTACGGGAGGTTGGCCGTGCCGAGGCCGCCCGCGGTGATGGTGAACACGGCGTCGAAGTTCTGCACGATGTACACCGAGCCCAGCAGGACGCCGAGTTCGAGGTAGCGGCGCAGATGGGGCAGGGTCAGGAAGCGGAACATCTGCCAGGGGCCGGCGCCGTCGAGCCGGGCGGCCTCCATCATCTCGGCGGGGCGGCTCTGGAGCCCGGCCAGCAGGATCAGCATCATGAACGGCGTCCACTGCCAGACCAGGGCGGCGGCGACGGCCATCAGCGGCATCTCCGAGGTCCACTCCGGCTGGGCGACGGACTCGATGCCGACCAGGTTCCCGAACCAGGTCAACGCCCCGTTGAACAGCCCGTATTCGGGGTTGTAGAGCGCGTGTTTCCACAGCAGTGCGGCGGAGACCGGCACGATCAGGAACGGGGTGATGAGCAGGGTGCGGACGAAGCCCCGGCCGAAGAAGGTGCGGTCCAGGAGGAGGGCGAAGGCGAGGCCGAGGACGACACTGGCGATGACCACGGTGGCGGTGAGCAGGACGGTGGTCAGGACCGACTCGCGCAGGGCGGGGTCGGTGAAGACGGAGCCGTAGTTGGCGAATCCGGTGAAGTGGCGCTGGTCCGGCTTGAGCGAGTTCCAGTCGAAGAAGGAGATCACCAGCGTTGCCACGAAGGGCAGTTGGGTGACAACGATCAGGAAGACGAGCGCGGGCAGGAGCGGTGCGCGGGTCGCCCAGGCCTTGGCTCTGCTGCCCGTGGGGCGCTTGCCGGGCCCGGCGGCCGATGGGCGGGACGACGGGGTCGGCCGCGCGGCGGTGGTCGTGGTCATCGGTACTCCTCCGCGACCTTCTCGGCCAGCTTCTGGGAGGTGGCGAGTGCGGCGTCCACCGACTGGCGGCCCGCGATGGCCGCGCTGATCTCCTGCGCCACCTTGGTGCCGAGATCGGTGAACTCCGGTACGCCGACGAACTGGATGCCCGCCGTGGGGCGCGGCTGGGTGCCCGGGTTGTCGGGGTCCGCCGTGGAGATGGCCTGCCGGGTGACGTCGGCGAACGCCCCTGCCTCCTTGCGGTAGTCGGGGTGGTCGTAGGTCGAAGCGCGTTTGCCCGCCGGGACGTTGGACCAGCCGCTGGTGGCGCCGACGAGCTCCTCGTACTCCTTGCCGGAGGCCCAGGAGATGAACTTCCAGGCGTCGTCGGCCTTCTTGGAGGCGTTCTGCATACCCCAGGCCCAGGTGTAGAGCCAGCCGGAGCTGTCGGTCTGCTCGACGGGGGCCGGTACGTAGCCGATCTTGCCCTTCACCGGGGAGTTCCGGGCCTCCAGCGAACCGGCGCCTGCGGTGGCGTCGTACCACATGGCGGTCTTGCCCTGGGTCATGTTGTTGAGGCACTCGGCGTACCCGGACTGCGGGGCGCCGAGCTGTCCGTGCTTGCGTACGAGGTCGACGTAGAACTTGGTCGCCTTCTTGAACTCCGGTGAGGTGAGCTGTGGTTGCCAGTCCTCGGAGAACCAGGTGCCGCCCATGGTGTTGACGACGGTGGTGAGGGGGGCGATGACCTCGCCCCAACCGGGCAGCCCGCGCAGGCAGATGCCCTTCATCCCGCGCTGTGATCCGTCGGCAGCGGCAGCCAGTTCGGCGACCTCCTTCCAGGTCGGCTTGGCGGGCATGGTGAGCCCCTCCTTCTCGAAGACGTCCTTGCGGTACATCAGGAAGGAGGACTCGCCGTAGAACGGCTGGGCATAGAGCTTGCCGTCCTTGTGGGTCAGCGACGCGCGCAGCGGCGGGAGGATGTCCTGCTGGTCGAAGCCCGGGTCGGCGTCGACGTAGGCGTCGAGCGGGCGCAGCCAGCCGTTGTCGGCGAAGAACGGCAGCTCGAAGTTGGAGATGGTGGCGATGTCGTACTGACCGGCCTGGTTGGAGTAGTCCTGGCTGATCTTGTCGCGGACGTCGTTCTCGGGCAGCACCGTGAAGTGCACGGTGATGCCGGTCTCCTTGGTGAAGTGCTGCCTGGTCAGCTTCTGGAGCTCGACCATCTGCGGGTTGTTCACCATCAGGACGTTGAGGGCGTCACCGCCCCCGAAGGAGGTCCCGCCCGCTCCGGCGCACCCGGTGGCGAGGAGGGCGAGCGCCACGGCGGTGGCGGCCGCGCGGGGCAGACGGCGTGGTCCGGGTCCGTGCCGTCGGCGGGGGTGGTGGTGACGCATGGGGACTCCTGATCAGTCGTAGCGGCTCGGTGATCGGGTCGTGCGAGGGGTGGGGCGGGGTGATGCGGGTCCGTAGAGGTTCGTGCGGACCCATACGGGTTCATGCGGTCTCATGCAGATCCGTACGAGTTCCGCGCGGGTTCCGTGCGGGTTCCGTACGGGGGCAGGGCGAACCGCGCCCCGTCGGGGGGGGGCGGGGCGCGGTGGATACGGGGGATGCGCGGGCGGTACGGGACCGAGGCGCGGGGGGTCGGGTCAGACGCGGATGACCTGGGGGCCCAGGAGGGAGTAGCGCTGGGCCTCGGCGGAGGAGAGTCCGGCATCGGTGACGATCGCCTCGAAGTCGCCGACACCGGCGAACCGGCAGAAGCTGACCGCGCCGAACTTGGAGTGGATGCCGACGAACACACGGCGCCGGGAGCTCCGCATGGCCTGCGCCTTCACCTCGCTGACGGCCGGGTCGGGGGTGGTGAGGCCGTACTCGCGGGAGATGCCGTTGGCACCGACGTACGCCAGGTCGATGACGAAGCCCGCGAGCATCCGGGAGGCCCAGTGGTCGACGGTGGCCATCGTGGAGCCGCGCACCCGGCCGCCGAGCAGCAGCACCGAGAGCTTCTCGGCGTCCGCGAGGACGGTGGCGACGGCGAGGGACGCGGTGACCACGGTCAGCGGCCGGTCCCGGGGCAGCGCCTCGGCGACGAGCTGGGGGGTGAATCCCTCGTCGACGAAGACGGTCTCGGCGTCGCCGAGCAGGTCGGCCGCGGCGGCCGCGATCCGCGACTTCTGCGGGACGTTACGGGTGGTGCGGACGGCGAGCGTGGTCTCGAAGCCCGCCGACTCGACCGGGTAGGCGCCGCCGTGGGTCCGGCGGACGAGACCGTGCTCCTCCAGTACGTGGAGATCGCGGCGGACGGTCTCCTTGGCCACCTGGAACAGCGCGGCGAGGGCGTTCACCTCGACCGATCCGTCCCGGCGGGCGGTGTCGAGAATTCCTCTGCGGCGTTCGTCGGTGTCCACGACACACATCCCTGGTTCTTGCGGTGGCTCTGTTCGGGTGGCGGCCCGGTCCGTTCGGGCCGCTGTGTCGTTTGTACAAGCAGGGCCGACCGCTCGACCAGGCTCTCCGCGAGATTCCCTCTGCCCGTTCGTGCCCGTTTCCCCCAGCGGAACGCCGCTGGTCACCGCCGTACGGGCAGGTCTTCCGGGCGCTCCCCCTGCCCGCTCGGCAGGGGTGCCGCGCCCGTTTCGCGCCCGATCGCGGGAACGGGTGCCCGTTCCCGCGAGGCCCCCAGGTCTCAGGCGGCGGGCTCGGGCTCCTCCAGTCCTTCGAGGCTGTCCATGAACGAGCTGACCGAGAAGACGGCGCGGCCGGGGCCCGCCGGGCCGTAGCCGGGCGGGGAGTTGAGGCCGAACTCCTCCAGCGTCGCCCGGTACGCCTGGAGCAGGCGGATGTGGTACTCCAGCGGCGCGCCGAGCGGGTTGGCCTTGCCGAGCGGGGTGGTGGGCTCCGGGCACCAGGTCGTGAAGCGCGGCACGACCCCGTTCGCCATGAAGAACCGCAGCCCCTCGGTGGTCGAGTCGATGGCCTCGCTCACCTTCGTGAAGCCGAAGGGCTCGGCCATCTCGATGCCCGCGACGAAGTTGGGGATGACGTTGCGCGGCCCGAACACCTCGGCGGACTCCAGGATGCGGCGGTGCCACTCGTCCCGGCCGACGTACCGCTCCTTGCCCGGGCAGTGCAGCTGGAAGAGCCGCCGGTCCCACACCTCGAAGTTGGGGTGGTAGATGCGGATGCCGTAGTCGTGGAAGCGCTGCACGTCCTCGCGGGGCAGCGCCTGGGCCACCACCTTGCCGGTCCAGCGGCCGGGGAAGCGCTCCTCGATGGCCTTGGCGTAGTGCCCGTAGAAGTCGGCCTCGTCGCGTCCGGCGACCTGGGAGGTGATCGAGCCGCCGGTCAGGGTGTAGGCGCGGGAGACACCGGCGGTGTCGTACCGGTCGATGATCTCCAGGGCCTCCAGCACCTCCTCGACCGGCTTCACCCCGGTGTAGGGGCGGCCCGCCGCCTTGTGCTGACGCCAGTTGTGGTTGATGTCGCAGAACTGGCACTCCTCCTTGGCGCCGAAGTACTGGCAGACCCGGAAGACCGTCAGATAGATGAGGTAGCCCCACTGGATGGTCGGGGCGACCTCCATCACGGACTTCCCGTTGGAGAGCTGGTGGCGGTAGTACTCCGGCATCGGCGGCAGCCCGACGTCCGCGATCCGCGCCCCGTCCAGGTAGAGGCCGAGCGTCCCGTCCTCGCCGCCCCGCACGACGTACGGGGAGTCGGGGTTGACCCGCACCGACACGACGGTGCGGCGCAGTCCGTAGGGGCCGCCGGTGAGGACGACCTCCTCGGGCGGCCGGTTGAGCGCGGCGGCGCCGAGCTCGGGCAGCGTGCGGTGGTCGAAGGAGAAGATGAAGTACGACTTCGGCTTCACGTCACCGGTGGCACCGCCGACCGATCCGCTCAGCGCGGACTCGTCGAAGGCCATGCCGCCGCGCAGCAGGTCTTCCTTGATGACGGCTTCCCGGGGTACCTCGGGGAAACGCCCCATCAGGTCCTCGACCAGTGCCGTACGACTGCTGCTCGGCATGTACGCGAACCTCCGTAGTCACCCCACCGCAACGGCGCGCGCACGGGTGGGCAGGTCTGTCCAGTCAGGCTCGCAAGCCTACGCCAACGCGTTTCGTCACCCGCACTGACCAGCGGGAAACGGTCCCGGGGGCGGTTCGGCGGGTACGTCGGCGCCGCCCCTGGGACAATGCGGAGAGGAGGGGGCCACGAGCCGACCGAACACCTGGGGCCGCACATGTCCGGCACACCGACCGCAGCGGCCGGGGCTCCGATCAGGGTCTTCCTGCTCGACGACCACGAGGTCGTACGCCGTGGGCTGCACGACCTCCTGGGGGCCGAACCCGGCCTGGAGGTCGTCGGGGAGGCGGCCACGGCCGCCCAGGCGCTGGCCCGGGGCCCCGCCCTCCGGCCCGATGTGGCGGTGCTGGATGTCCGGTTGCCCGACGGGGACGGGATCACGGTGTGCCGGGAGCTGCGCTCGCGGATGCCGGGGCTGGCCTGTCTGATGCTGACGTCCTTCGACGACGAGGACGCGCTGCTCGACGCGATCATGGCGGGGGCGGCCGGTTACGTCCTGAAGCAGATCAACGGCTCGGATCTGGTGTCGGCCGTACGGACCGTGGCGACGGGCCAGTCGATGCTCGACCCCGCGACCACGGCCCGGCTCATGCGGACCCTGCGCGCGCCCGAGCCCGCCGGGCCCGTGGAGGACGAGAGGCTGTCGGTCCTGTCCGAGCGGGAGCGTTCCGTGCTCGACCTCATCGGCGAGGGCCTGACCAACCGGCAGATCGCCGAGCGGCTGTACCTCTCCGAGAAGACCGTCAAGAACCACATCTCCCGGCTGCTCGGGAAGCTCGGGGTGGAGCGCCGGGTGCAGGCGGCGGTCATCGCGACGGAGGTACGGGAGCACGGGCAGCAGGAGAAGTGAGCGGGCGGGGCGGGGGGCTGGTACGTACGTTGGTCGGCTGAGGCCGTACGGCGACGAGCGCGTCGGGCTGTACGTCACCCACGTCAGGCTGTACGTCAGGCGCTTCGGGCGGTACGCGAACCACGCCAGGCCGTACGCGAACCACGCCAGCCCGCACGTCACCCCCTTCCCCCGGCCAGCGGGACCCGCCACTCCAGTGTGGTGCCGCTGCCCGGGGCCGGGCGGGGGCCCACGGTGAAGGTGCCGCCCAGCCGCTCGGCCCGTTCGGCCAGGTTGCGCAGGCCACTGCCCCGGGCGCCCTCCGGGAGGCCGACGCCGTCGTCGGTCGCGGTGACCGTCAGTACACCGCCGTCGGCGACGACCGACACCTCCGCCTCCTTCGCCCCCGCATGCCGCGCGATGTTGCTCAGCGCCTCCGCGATGACCGCGATCACGTGGTCGGCCACGTCCTGGGGCACGTCCGTGTCGATGAGCCCCTCCATCCGCAGGGCGGGCGGGAATCCGAGTGCGGACGCGGCGGTGTCCACCGCCTGGACGACCCGGGTCCTGAGCTTGGGGGTGTCACCGGCAGGCTCGTGCTCCCGGAGGCCGAAGATGGTGGAGCGGATGATCTTGATGGTGGAGTCGAGGTCGTCGATCGCCCGGCCCAGCCGCTCGGCCGCTTCCGGATGCTCGACGAACGGGCGGGCACTCTGCAGCGTCATCCCGGTGGCGAACAGCCGCTGGATGGCGAGATCGTGCAGGTCACGGGCGATCCGGTCGCGGTCTTCGAGGAGGCTCACCTGCTCGGCGGCCCGTCGGCGCTCGGCCAGTTCGAGCGCCAGCGCGGCCTGTCCGGCGAAGCCCGGCAGCGAGGCGATCTCCGGACCGGCGAACGGTGGACCGCCCTGGAGGCGGGCGAGGATCAGGACCCCGCTCAGCTTCTCCTTGGTGCCCACGATGACGGCCACGGCGGGCCCGAACCCCTCCCAGCGCTCCGGCCGCACGGTGATGCGGGGATCGTTCCGGACGTCGGCGACCGTGACGAGTCTGTCGGCGGCGAGCGTGACACCGGCGAGGGTGCCCCGGGTGGACGGCAGCACCAGGCCGCGATGCGCGTCGGACCCCTCCCCGTGTGCCAGCGACCCGCTCAGCTCGCCGCCCGGCTCCACGAGGTGGAAGACGCCCAGGTCGGCGCCCGCGATGTCCACCGCCCGGGCCAGCATGCCCTCCAGGACCTCCGGCTCCGCCGAGCCGGAGAGCAGCGCGCTGGTGAAGTCGGAGCTCGCCGCGAGCCACCGCTGCCGCAGCCGCCCCTCCTCGTAGAGGCGGGCGTTCTCGATGGCGATGCCGGCCGCGACCGCCAGGGTCGAGACGACGGCCTCGTCCTCAGCGCCGAAGTCGGCCCCGCCGCGCTTCTCGGTCAGGTAGAGGTTGCCGAACACCTCCTCCCGGACCCTGATGGGCACGCCGAGGAACGAGTGCATCGGCGGATGGTGGGGCGGGAACCCGTACGAGGTCGCGTGTTCGGAGAGCTCGCTCAGCCGCAGGGGCTCCGGGTGCCGGATCAGCTCGCCGAGGAGGCCGTGGCCGGAGGGGAGGTCGCCGATCTGGGCGCGTACCTCGTCGCTGATGCCGATGGGGAGGAACTCGGCGAGCTTCTGGTCGTCGCCGATGACGCCCAGCGCCCCGTACTCGGCGTCGACGAGCACGACCGCCGCCTCGACGATCCCCCGGAGCACCTGGGGCAGCGCGAGCTCCCGGCCCACCGACATGACGGCCTCCAGCAGACCGTTGAGCCGGTCGCGGGTGCCCCGGGCCTCGTCGATGCGGCCCTGGAGCTCGTCGAGCAGCTCGTCGAGTCTCAGGCGCGGCAGCCCGGCCCGTGGGGCCTCACGGCCATCCCCGCCCATGGATACCTCCGACGGCGTCGAGGAGGCGGGCAGGGTGCGCCCGCACCTCCCAACGTAGCCGCCGGACCGCACCGGCTCATGTCGAGCCGCACATGATCATGGTGGCGCACCGCCGGAACAGTGGTGCGCCGCCGGACCATCAGGGCTCCACCACCACCGGGACCGTGATCACCGGGCAGTGGGCCCGGTGCAGCAGCCCGTGGACGACGGAGCCGAGGCGCATGCCCATGTGGCCGCCCTCGCCCCTGCGGCCCACCACGACGGCCACGGCGTGCTCGGCGGCGTCCGCCAGCACCTCGACCGGGGAACCGGTCACCACCTCATGGGTGAGCCGGACGCGCGGGTACTTCCCGGCCCACCCGGCCACGGTCTCGGCCAGCAGCCGGCGCTCGGCGTCGAGCTGGGTGTCACCGTCGCGGAACGAGAACACCGGCGGCTGCCATACGGCGACGGCGCGCAGTTCGCAGCCCCGCAGCTCGGCCTCCTCGAAGGCCAGGGCGAGGGCCGCCTTCGAGGGCTCACTGCCGTCGACGCCCACCACGAGGTACGGGGGCTGCCCGGTCTCCTCCTCCTGCCCGGAGCCACCCACGACGACCACGGGGCAGTGCGCCTGTGCGCTGACCGGGACGACCACCGCGTTGGCGCTGAGGATCTCCTGGAGCCGGTTCAGATGCCGGGAGCCGAGCACCACCATGCGGGCCTCGCGGGTCAGGGCTCCCAGCGTGGGCGCCGGGAGCCCTTCGAGGACGGATGCCGTGGTGTCGAGCTCCGGCTGCCGCTCCCGCGCCCAGGCGTCGGCCGCCGCGAGGGCCTGTACGCCGGTCTCCTCGGCCTCCCAGTAGCGCGGGGCGTCACCGGGGCGGCGCGGATCGTGGAGCGGCGGGACGGCGACGACGAGCCGCAGCCCGATCCCCCGGCGGTGGGCCTCGTCCGCCGCCCAGCCGACAGCCGGGTGCCAGTCCTCCCGGGGGTCGACACCGACCACGATCTCCTGGCGTGCCGCCGTACTGCTCATGAGGTGTTCTCCTGCCGGGGCCGACCCGGGCCCGTCGGGGGTGGTTCCTCCCAGAGTGGCATCGGCGGGGGCGCGGCGCAGAGGGACCGCCGGGAGCGGAAAGGGGCCCCGGTCGGTCCGGATGGAGGGCCGTTCGGCCCCTCCTGTGCCCGGCCTCCGGGGCGGAAGGTGGGGAGGGAGGGAGAGCGCCGGGAGGAAGCCATGCCCACAACGGACCATCTCGTGGAGACCGTGACGTCGCTGGTCGGGGACGCCGTCACGGCACCGTCCATGCACAACGCACAGCCCTGGAAATTCGTCCACCGTACGGGCACCCGTTCGCTCGCCCTGTACGGCGACCCGTCCCGCACGCTCCCTGCCGGTGATCCGGAGGGCCGGGGGCTGCACCTGGGGTGCGGTGCGGCCCTGTTCAACCTGCGGGTGTCCGCCGCGCACCGCGGCTGGGACGCCGTCACCGAGCTGCTTCCCGATGCCCGTGACCCCTGGCACCTGGCCGATGTCGTGCTCCAGGAGGCGGGCCCGGCGGATCCGGGCCCGGGCCTGTCGGACCTGTACCCCGCTCTGCGGCAGCGGCACACCAGCCGCTTCCCCTTCTCCGACGAGCGGATTCCGGGGGAGATCGCCGACGGGCTCCGCGGGGCCGCGCTCCTGGAGGGGTGCCGGCTGATCGTGCCGGGGTCCTGGCACTCGGACACCGTCCTGGAGCTGGTGCGGGACGCCGAGCTGTTCGAGTCCGCGGATGCCGCGCTGCGCGAGGAGATCGCCTCCTGGACCCGTACGGGCAGGGCCGGTGACGGGCCCGGCACCGAAGGCATCCCGTCGTACGCCTTCGGCCCCCGGCAGTACGGGGTGAGCGCCCCCGCACGGGACTTCGACGCCCCGCGCGACCTGCCGGGCCGGGCCGTCGCCGCCTTCGAGGAGCGGCCGCAGATCGCGCTCCTCGGGACGGTGGACGACTCCCCGGCCGACTGGCTGCGGGCGGGGCAGGCCATGGAGCGCGTCCTCCTCCAGGCCACCCTGGACGGTCTGTCGACCTCGATGATGTCGCAGCCCCTCGAATGGCCCGAACTCCGTTCGCTGGCCCGTGAACCCGGCTCCCTGACCGGCTTCGTCCACATGGTGTTCCGGTTCGGCTACGGGCCCCGGGGGGTGGCCACGCCCCGGCGGCCGGTCGCGGAGGTCCTGACCGTGGAGTGAGGGCCGACCGTGGGGTGACGGCTCCGTGGAGGGAGGTCGGCTCGTGGAGGGAGGTCGGCTCGTGGAGGGCCGGCGCGTACGACACCGACGCGTACGGCTTGCATCGGCGCGTACGACACCGAGAGACCCGCAAGGGGGCCCGCCATGTCCGACTCCGAACCGACTCCGCACGCCGTCCGGGCGCCTTCCCGGCCCGCCCTGCTCACCTTCCTCGGCGGGGTGGGGACCGTGACCGGCAGCAAGTTCCTGGTCGAGAGCGACCACGCCCGGATCCTCGTCGAATGCGGGCTCTTCCAGGGCCACGCGAAGCTGCGGCGGCGCAACTGGGAGAAGTTCGCCCGGCCCGCCTCCGACATCCATGCCGTCGTCGTCACCCACGCGCACCTGGACCACTGCGGCTATCTGCCCCGCCTGGTCCGGCAGGGGTTCCGGGGCCCGATCCTCATGAGCGCCCCCACGGCGCGGCTCGCCGGGATCGTGCTGCGGGACAGCGCCCGGCTGCAGATGGAGGCGGCCCGGCACGCGAACGAGCACGGCTGGTCCAAGCACCGCCCGGCCGAGCCGCTGTACGACGACGCCGACGTGGAGAGGACCCTGGCGTTCTTCGATCCCGTACCGGTCGGCCGCGAGGTCGAGATCATGACCGGCACCCGGCTGACGCTGCACCACTGCGGCCACATCCTGGGCTCCGCCTGGGCCCGCCTCACCCTGGAGGACGGCCACACCCTGGCCGTCTCCGGCGATCTCGGGCGTCCGGGCCACCCGCTCCTGCGGCCCCCGGAGCCGTTCTCCGGCGCCGACGTGCTGCTCATGGAATCCACGTACGGCAACCGGCGCCACGACCGGGAGGGCGGCCACCAGGCCTTCGCCTCGGCGGTCGGGCGGACCCTGGCACGCGGCGGGACCGTGGTCGTCCCGGCCTTCGCGGTCGACCGCACCGAGGTGGTCCTGCACGAGCTGGCGGCCCTCCGGGCGTCGGGGGCGCTCCCCCGGTCGGTCCCGGTCTACGTCGACAGCCCGATGGCGCTGGCCGCCCTGGACGTCTACCGGGACGCGCTGCGGGCCCGCTCACCCGAACTGCGCCCCGAGGTCCTGGGCCAGGGCACCGAAGCGCTGAGCCCGGAGCCCTTCCTCGCCGCCCGTACGGTCCAGGAGTCCATCGCCATCAACAGCGCGCGCGGCCCCTGCGTCATCGTCTCCTCGGCCGGTATGGCCACGGGCGGCCGGGTGCTGCACCATCTGCGCCGGCTGCTGCCCGACCCCCGCAACACCGTCGTCGTGGTCGGCTTCGCCGCCGCGGGCACCCGGGCGCGGGATCTGGTGGACGGGGCGCGGGTGCTCAAGATGTTCGGCGAGTACGTCCCCGTACGCGCCGAGGTCGCCGACGTACCGCACTTCTCGGCGCACGCCGACGCCGGGCAGATCCTGGACTGGCTGCGGGAGGCCCCGCCGCCGCACACCACGTATCCGGTGCACGGGGAGGAGGCGGCCTCGGCCACCCTGCGTGACCGGCTGGACCGGGAGCTGGGCTGGACGGCGGTCGTACCGCGTTCGGGTGAAGCGGTGCTGGTGCGGTGACACCTCTCTGCGGTTACGCCCCTCGATCCTCGATCACGTCTGCGGTGACACCCCTCGATCACGCCTCGGTCACGCGATCACGCAGAGGGGTGCTCTCAGCTGCCGCCGTCGCCCGCCGACGCGTAACCCGGGGGAATGATCTGGACCGGGCATTGCCCGTGGTGCAGCAGCGCGTGGGTGACACGGCCCAGCGCCGCCCCGGATCCGAGCACCCGGCGCCTGGCTCCCATGACCAGCAGGTCGGTGAGGGCCGTGGCCTCGACGAGGATGCCCGGCACGCTGGTCCCCGTCTCGACGTCGTGGGTGACGGTGAGGTCGGGATACCGCTTCCGGATCCGCTCGGCCACGGCGGCCGTCTCGTGCACCTTCTCCTCGGTGATCTCCCCGACGGTGTCGAGCATGGTGGTGAACCTGCCGACGTAGGCCAGCACGTTGGTCACGCTCAGCAGCCGCAGCGAGGCCTTGCGGACCTGCGCCTCCTGGGCGGCGATCAGCAGCCAGTCCAGATCGGACGTGCTGTTCACGGCCGCCGTGACCACCCCCGTCCCCGGCCGGTCGGACTCCCCCCGTACGACGACCACCGGCACCTCGGTCCGCGCGGTCACGCCCAGTCCGACGGAGCCGAGGGTCAGCGCGGCGAAGCCGCCCAGCCCCCTGCTGCCCACCACGATCGTGCCCCGGTCACCGGCCGCCGCGTGCAGCGAGGCGGCCGCGTCCTGGCGGCTGAGCTCCTTCGTCACGATCAGGTCGGGGTGCTGCTCCCGTACGGCGTCGGCCGTCTCGGCCAGCAGGTCGCGGGCCGTGTCCCGCAGTGCCTGGATGGTCTCGGCCGACGTGAGGACGGAACGCCCGTCGATGTCGGCGGCATGGACGATGTTCAGGGGCTGCCCGCGCAGCTCCGCCTCGGCGGCGGCCCACAGGGCGGCTGCCCGTGCTTGCGGGGACGCGTCCACTCCGACGACGACGGGGCCGAGCTCCGCAGGATCGGGAAGGTCGCTGGTCATGGCTCCTCCTCGGGGGTGGCCAGGGGCTACACCTCCACCGTCGCACCGGAGCGCCCCCGCCGCGCATGGGCCCTTCGGCCCCGATCCGGCCCTGTCGGCCCCTCGCCCGGCGGGCGCGGTCGCGGGGAGCCTGGATCCGTGGTTCCGGAACCGGAGCCCGGCCCACCGAGGAGGCCCTGGTCATGACACCCCATGTCACCGTCGGAATGGACGAGTCCCCCGAGAGCCTCGCGGCGGCGCTGTGGGCCGCGGAGGAGGCCACCCTGCTCGGCGTCGCGCTGCGTCTCATCCATGTGGAGGAGTGGCCGGTCACCGCGGAGGTGCCGGTGCTCTCCGCCGAAGCGCTGGTCGAACGGTTCGACACCCTGCTGCGCAACACCGCCGACCGGGCCCGGCGCGAGCAGCCCGGCCTCGATGTGACCACCGAGATGTCACGCGGACGGGCGCCCGCCGAGCTGACCGCCGCCGCGAACGAGGCCGAGGTGACGGTGCTGGGGTCGCGGGGGCTCGGCGGTGTCGTCGGCTTCCTCATCGGCTCGGTGTCGCTCGCCGTCGTCGCCCGGGCGCGGCGGCCGGTGGTGCTCGTGCGCTCACCGCAGGACACCCGTGCGACCCCGTCCGGGGCAGGCGGCGACGGTACGCGCTCGGGCATCCTCCTGGGGCTCGACATCGAGCACCCTTGCGACCCGGTGCTCGCTTTCGCCTTCGGCGAGGCCGCCCGCAGGGGTGAGGAGCTGCGTGTCGTCCACAGCTGGAACCCGCCGCCGGCCTACGGGTACGCCGCCATCCTGGATCCCGGTATCGGCAGCGGCCTGGGCCGGCGGGCCGCCGAGGGGCTGGCCGAGATGCTGCGTCCCTGGCGGTCCAGGTTCCCGGCCGTCCGGGTGGTGGAGAGGGCCGTGGTCGGTCCTGCGGCCGCCGAGCTCGTCGACGCCTCGCGGAGCGCCGGGCTGTTGGTCGTCGGGCGGCGCAGCCGCCGCTCCCCGGTGGGCCCGCACCTCGGGCACGTGGCACACGCCGTGATCCACCACAGCCCGGCCCCGGTCGCGGTCGTGCCCTTCGAATGACCAGGCCCCGCCCGTTCCTGCCCGTCCCTGCTCCTACGCCCTTACGCGCTTACGCGCTTACGTCGTTGCGCCCGGCGTCACCGGTTCAGCCCGCGTCCCCCGGTGCGCCCTTCACGATGATCCGGCGCCCGGTGACCTTGCGGGGCGCGAGGATCATGACGTGGTCGCGCCCCTCCCCCGCCCAGGGTGTGGAGTACGCCGTCTCCCTGAGCCGACGCGCCGTCTCCTCGTCCTCCACGACCCGGACCGGGCCCACGAGCAGCACGCTCCACCCCTTGCTGAAGGCGTCGTCGATGTGGTCGGTCTCGAAGGCGATCTCCGTGTCGGCGGCCCCGGCGAGCGGGGAGCTCTCCCCCGTACTGAACATGACCTCGCCGTCGAGCACCTGGTAGTTCACCGGCAGGACGACGGGCCCGTCGTCCTGGGTCAGTGCCACCCGTCCCACGCCGTGGTCGCCGAGCAGGGCCCAGCATTCGGTGCCGTCGAGTTCGACCATCCGGGCCTCACGGGCCGCCTGCCCGAGCCCACTCGGCAGGTCCACGGTCCCTCCGGTCAGCTCCCGGACCGTGGTCTCCAGGGCGTCGGCGAGCCGGAGCAGAAACCCGATGCCGGGTGTCGCGTCCTGCTCCTCCACGTACTGGATGTAGCCGGGCGCGGCCCCGGCCCGTACGGCCACGTCCTGCCGGGACAGACCGAGCTGCAGGCGACGCGCCGCAACGCGCCGGCCGATGTCGCCTCGCGGCGGATGCGGTGGTCGGGCCATCGTGAGGTCCTTCTGCTCGTCGGGGCGGGGGCCCTGCACCGCCCACGCTAGCGAGAGCCGGGACCGGGCGCAGCGTGGCGCCCGGGGATGTACGCCCCGTCGGGCCACCGGGAGTTCGCGGAATTCGCGCGGACGAGCACACCTGGAGGGTGAACTCCATTAGGTTAGGCTCACCTTACGCAGAGCGAGCTCTTTCCCTCCCTCACGGACCTCCCCAAGGAGATGTTCATGCGCCTGCTCCTCACGTTCCCGGGCCGCGACCTCTCCGGCCGCTCATGACCGGCCCCGGACCGGGCCCCGCAGCCGGTCTGGAGAGCCCCTTCGCCGCGTTCGGACTGCCCGGCAAGCCGGGCACCGACGCGTTCTGGTCCGCCGCGCGGACCCCCCTCTCCATCCCCGCCGACGACGGCTGGCTGACGCTGTTCCTGTGGCGCGGGACCCCGGCGGACATCGCCTTCGAGAGCTGGTCGGGGCCGGTCTCCCTGCGGCGGTGGGCCGGGACGGACTGCTGGTACGCCGAGGTGTCCATGCCCGAGCGGCTGCGGGTGACCTACCAGCTGCTCGTGGACGGCGGCCCCCGTGCCGATCCGCTCAACCCGGCCGGGGCCGGCGGTGACCGCTCGATCGCCGCGACCCCGGACGCCCCGGACCAGCCGCACTGGCCGTCCGTCGGCCCCGACGACGTCCTCCCCCTCCCGGAGACCCGGCTGCGGTGGAGCAGTGAACGGCTCGGCGGGCGGCGGACCGTGCGCGTGCACCCGGTCGGCGGCGGCGGGCCGGTGGTGCTGCTGCTCGACGGGGACGACTGGCTGTACCTCCACCCGGCGACGACCGCGTTCGAGTCGGCCGTGGCGGCGGGTGAGATGGAGCCCGTCACGCTTGTCTTCCTGCCCGCCAAGGACCGGTCGGCCGAGTTCGGATGCGGGCCCGGGCTGTGGGAGGCGGTGCGGGACGAACTGCTGCCGCTGGTGGCCGGATCGGGTGTTCCCGCGGAGCCGGACCGGCTGGTGGTGGCGGGGCAGAGTCTGGGTGGGCTGAGCGCGCTGTACGCGGCGCTGGAGTTCCCGGAGCTGGTCTCCCGTATCGCCTGTCAGTCGGGGTCCTTCTGGTGGGCGCCCGGCGCAGAGGAGTGGCCGGACCCGCTGGGCGGTCCGGTCGGCGGGACCGTCGCCGGACTCCTGCGCCGGGGCCCCGACCTGTCCGGGCTGCGGTGCGCGTTCGACGTGGGGGAGCACGAGACGCGGATGCTGCCCCACTGCGAGCTGACCGAGGCCCTGACCGAGCGGGCCGGGGCGACCGTACGGGTCTCACGCTCCGCGGCGGACCACGACCGGGCGGGCTGGCGGCAGGCCCTGCTCAGGGATGTCGCCTGGGCGCTGGGCTGATGCGCGGGCGGGGCAGCCCCCGCCCGCGTGTCACCGGGCCACGGCCGCGCAGTACGCCGCGTCGGTGGCGAGCAGGTTGCGGTGGGTGTCCTCGGCGGTGATGACACCGTCGTCCAGGACGAGCACCCGGTCCGCCGCGTCCAGGAGCGCCGGACTGCTGGTGATCACGAGGGTGGTGCGGCCCCGGCGCAGCTTCGCGATGTTGCGGGCGATGAGCTGTTCGGTGACCGCGTCCACGGCGGTCGTCGGGTTGTGCAGGACCAGGACGTCGGTGTCGGCGGCCAGCGCACGGGCCAGGGAGAGCCGCTGCCGCTGCCCGCCGGAGAGGTTCGCCCCCCGGTCACGGACCGCGTAGTCGAGCCCGTCGCGGTGGAGGGCGACGACATCGGTCAGCATGGACGCCTCGACGGCTTCGGGGACCGACCGGCTGCTGCCCGACGGGTCGATGTTCGTACGGAGCGTGCCGCCGAAGATCTCCGCGTCGTACGGGTTCACCAGCAGGTGCTCGCGGACCGCCTCGACCGACAGCCCCGCGAGCGGCCGGCCGCCGAGCCGCACCTCTCCCTCGTATGCCGGGGGCGCCACGTTCACGGCGAGCACCGACGCGAGTTCGGCCGCCGCGCGCGGCTGGTAGGGGGCGATCGCCACGAACTCCCCGGCGGCGACCTGGAACTTCAGTCCCTGCAAGGTCCCGTGCCGTACGCCGTCGACCTCCAGGTCTCCGCCGGGAGCCGGGCGCTCGGGGCCCGGGGTCGTCACGGGCGGGGCGGTGAGCACCAGCGCCATGCGCTCGGCGGAGGCGCGGGCGATCATCACGTACTTGGGCATCTCCGAGAACATCTTGAGCGGTTCCATGATGAACTGCGCGAGGCCCACAGCCATGACCAGCTCCCCGATGGAGATCCGGCCCTCGAACGCCAGCCAGCCCGCCGTCAGCGACACCGCGGCGGCCAGGGCCGCGTTGAGGGCCAGCGCGGTGCCCGCGTAGGCGCCGTTCACCCGGGCGACGGTGATCGCCTGCCGCTTGGCGTCGGTGCTGACCCTGCGGTAGGAGCCGAACGCCGCGTGGTTGCCGCCGAAGCCGTGGAGCGGGCGCAGCCCGATGATGAGGTCGGCGACCTTGGCACCGGCCCGCGCCACCTTGGCCTGCTGCACCTGGGTGCTGGAGCCGATCCGCTTGGACATCACCGCGAGGATCGACAGGATGCCGACGGTCCCCACGATGACCAGCAGCCCGAGCCGTATGTCGGCCAGACTCAGCGCCACGGCCGCGACGACCACGGCGACCAGGGAGCTGATCAGCAGCGGCACCACCTCGATGATGTCGGCCGTCTGGTCGGCGTCCTCGGTGGCGATGGTCAGGATCTCGCCGGACTTGAGGCCGTCCACATCCCTGGCCACCGGCTGGAGCCCGCAGGCGGCCACCTGGACGCGCCAGCGGTGTGCCTCGGTCGTATTGGCCTTCTGGAGCACCCGCATGCCGAACCGCCACGACAGGGACACCGTCGTGATGATCACCGCCAGCGAGCCGATCGACACCCCGAGCGAGCCGAGGCTGCGGTCCTGCATCGTGTGCTCGACGATCAGCCCGAGCGCGATGGGGAACGCGGTCTCCGCCGCCTGGTAGAGGCCCATGAGGACGGTGCCCGCGACCATGGCGCCGATGTTGCGGCGCAGAGCGGTCCGCAGGATGGCGGCTCCCGGGCGGGAGCGCTTCGTGTCGGTCTTCATCAAGGGGTGTCAGTTCTCGTCGAGGTGGCGGGCGATCGCTTCCGGCGTTCGCAGGGTGAACAGATCGCGGATCGTGATCACTGGACCGTACTCCCGGCGGAGCAGCCCGATCAGCCGCACCGCCAGCATGGAGTGTCCGCCGAGGGACACGAAGTCGCTCACCGCGCTCACCTCGTCGTCGTCCAGGTCCAGTGCCTCGGCGAAGAACTCGCAGACCACGGTCTCGGTCTCCGTCTCCGGTCCGCGCTCCCCCGCCGTCGTCAGCGCGCCGAGCGGCCGGGCCTCCGGCAGCGCCTTGGTGTCAGCCTTCCCGTTCACGGTCAGTGGGATGCTGTCGACCTGGGCGAAGTGGGTCGGACGCATGAAGTCCGGCAGCCGGGAGCCGACTTCACCCGCCACCTCGGCCAACTCCGCTCCCTCCAGCACGAGATAGGCGGCCAGCCGGTAGGCGCCGTCCACCTGCGGGTCGGGCTGGGCGACCGCCGCGACGAACCGCACCGCCGGATGGGCGGCGAACACGGCTTCCACCTCGCCCGGTTCGACCCGGTGGCCGCGGATCTTGACCTGCTGGTCGGTCCGCCCGAGGTAGGTAAGGTTCCCGTCGGGTCGGCGGACCACCAGGTCCCCGGTGCGGTACATGCGCTCGCCGGGGGCACCGAACGGGCAGGCGACGAAGCGGTGTGCGGTCTGGGCGCTCTGGCCCAGATAGCCGCGGGCGATGCCGATGCCCGCCACGTACAGCTCGCCGGGGGCCCCGTCGGGCAGCGGACGCAGCCAGGGGTCGAGGACGTACACCTCGGTGTTGTCGATCGGTACGCCCACCACCGGGTCCTGGCATTCGAAGGTGCCGACGCCGAGGGTGTTGATGGTGTACTCGGTGGGCCCGTACAGGTTGTAGCCGACCGTGCCCTCGGTCCGGGCGAGCCGCTGCCAGAGCGACGGGGTGACGGCCTCACCGCCCAACAGCACGAGCGGGGGCCGCTGTTGCGGGTCGTCCAGCAGCCCTTCGGCGATCAGCTGCTGTGCGTAGGTCGGGGTCACGTTGATGACGTCGATCGCGTGGTCGGCGCAGTACGCGACCAGCCGGGGTGCGTCGCGGCGCAACTCCTCGTCGCAGATGTGGACTTCGTGCCCGTCGGCGAGCCAGAGCAGCTCCTCCCACGACATGTCGAAGGCGAACGAGACGGTGTGCGCGATCCGGAAGGTGCGGTGGCCGTGCTCGGCGAGGACCGGCTCGAAGATGCGCCGCTGATGGTTGATCAGCATATTGGTGAGCCCGGCGTATTCGGTCACCACACCCTTGGGCTTCCCGGTCGACCCGGAGGTGTAGATCGTGTACGCGGGGTGCCGCAGCCGGTCCGGATCGTCGGGGGCGAACGTGACGTACGGCTCGGCGGTCGGCAGCGGACGGTCCAGCTCGATCAACTCACCGGTCAGCCGGGGCGACACACTGCTCACGGTGAGGATCACCTCGGGCTCGGCGTCCTCGACGATGGTCGCGATCCGCTCGTCGGGGTGGTCCAGCTCCAGCGGAACGTACGCGGCACCGACCCGCAGTACGGCGAAGAGCGCGGCGATCCAGTCGAGCGAGCGCGGGATGGCCAGGCCGACATTGGTCTCCGGTCCGATCCCCCGTCGGGCGAGCACACCCGCCACCGCCCGGCTGCGGTCGCGGAGTTGGGCGAAGGTCATGGTCGCACCCTCGGCGACGAGCGCGATCCGCTCCGGATGACGGTCGGCCGCGAGGTCGAAGCGGTCGACGACCGTGTCCGTGCCGACCTCGGTGCGCACGGCGGGCTCGGGGTCCGGCCCCAGCCCCCGCAGCGCGCCCATCAGCCCCGTCGTCGGGCGCGCCACGTCCTCCAGCACCCGCAGGTAGTCGTCCAGGAGCCCGCGTGCGGCCTCGGGGTCGCCGTGGCGGTGCTCCAGCTTGACGGTGAGCCGGTCGCCGGGGGTGACGACCCAGGTGTACGGGTAGTGCGTGGAGTCGTCCGCCTGGACGGAGGTGATGCCGTGGCGGGCGTTCATCGCGGCGAAGGCGTCCAGGTCCAGGAAGTTCTGGAGCACGAAGAGGTTGTCGAACAGGGTGTCGTGCCCGCCGGCCCGCTGGATCTCGCCGAGCCCCAGGTGCTCATGGTCCATCGCCGCCACCCGGGCCGCCTGCACGCCGGACAGATACGCGCCGACCGTCTCGTCGGGCCGGGCCCGCGTCCACATGGGCACGGTGTTGAGGAGTACGCCGACGATGTCACCGTGCCCCTCGCCCTCACGGCCCGAGACGGTGACGCCGAACACGGCGTCGCTCCGTCCGGTACGGGCTCCGAGCAGCAGGCCGAACGCGCCGGTCAGTACCGAGTTCAGGGTCACGCCGTGGACCCGGGCGGCCTCCCGCAGCAGCTCCGTCAGCTCGGCGGAGAGCGTCCGCACGAGCGGCTCCGGCAGCTCCTCGCTGAGGGCCGGGGCGGGTCCGGCGAGCAGCGTCGGCCCCGGCAGACCGGCCAGATGGTCCGCCCAGAAGCGTTCCGATACGGCGGGGTCCTTGGCGGCGAGCGTCCGGGCGTACTCCTCGAACCCCGGCACGGCCGGGCTCGCGTCCCACGGCTCGCCCGCCACGACGGCCTCGTACGCGTCGAAGAGGTCGCGCAGCAGGATCTCGCGGGACCAGCCGTCCCAGAGCAGCAGGTGATAGCTGAGCAGCAGCCCGTCCCGGCCGTCGGGCAGCCGCACCACCGTCACCCGGATGAGCGGTGGCTCCCCCGGGTCGAAGCCGGTCTCGCGGTCGCGGGTGCGCAGGGCCTCGACCTCGGCGTCCGTGGCATCGGCATCCCCGGCCTCGGCATCCGTGGTCAGCTCGACCGTGCGCACGTCGACTCGGCGGCCCGCCTTGAGGAGCTGGACCGGGTTCCCGTCGCCGTCGGTGGTGAAGCCCGCGCCGACGACGGGGTGGCGGGCGATGACGTACGCCAGTGCCTCGGCCAGCGCGTCGGTGTCCAGGCGCCGGGCGAAGGTGAAGTAGCTCTGCGCGACGTAGTGTCCGGCCGCGCCCGCCATCTGGGCCTGGAAGAAGAGGCCGCGTTGCAGGGGGGTGACCGGTGCGGTGCGCTCGGCGGTCGCGGAGGCGTCGCCGATCCGGGCCAGGGCGGTGAGCCAGTGGTCGGTGATCGTGTCGGGGATGGCCGCGGCGAGGGTGAAGGTGGCGTGCAGGCTGCCGGTGGCGTCGTCGGTCCAGGCGTTGACCTCGACGGCGTACGGGCTGTTCTGCTCGCCGCCGGTGAGGTGCGGGGCCTGTGACTCGCCGCCCCGGCCGAGGTAGTTGAAGAGGACCTGGGGGCGGGCGGTGAGGAGGGGGGCCGTCTGCGGGTTGAGGTACCTGAGGCGGCCGTAGGCGGTGTGCCCGTGCTCGTCCGGCTGACGTTCGGCGAGCTCGCGGGCGGCCGCTACGGGGTCGGTGTGCGGGGTGAGCCGTACGGGGGCGATGGAGGTGAACCAGCCGACGGTGCGGGTGTAGTCGTGGTGCTCCTCGGCAGGGACCCGGCCGTGGCGCTCCAGGTCGATCGCGAGGTCGGTCGGTGTGGTGCTTGTGCGCTGGATGTGGGTCAGCGCGGTGCGCAGGGCGCCGCAGAGCAGTTCGGTGAGGCCGGTGCCGAGGGCGGCGGGGGCGGTGCGGGTCACGAGGTCGCTGAGGTCGGGCGGGAGGACGACGGTGATCTCGCGCAGGTCCGTGGCGGCCGTCGTGTCCACGGGCTCGGGCGTGTCCGCAAGCGCGGTCGTATCCACGGCCGCGAGCGCGGGCAGCAGGGGTGGGGCCTGGAGGGTGGTGATCCAGTGGCCGAGGTCGTCGATCGGCTCCATGGACCGTACGGCCAGGGCTTCGGCGTACTCGGCGTACGGCGTGGTCGGCGGCGGAAGTGCGGCCCCGCTCAGGGCGGTGGCCAGGTCGTCGAGGAGGATCAGCCAGGAGACCGCGTCCACGGCGAGGTGGTGCACGGTGACGACCAGGGTGTGGCTCGCCGCCAGCCAGGAGAACGCGATGAGGTCCCCGGTCCCGGGGTCGAGCCGCCCGGCGGCCTCGTCGGCGGCGCTCGTCGCGTCGGCGGTGTCCGGGGTGGTGACGACGGCCTCGCGGGCGGGTTCGGTGCGCAGGGCCCATACGCCGTGCTCGACGCGCAGTCGCAGCCGGAGGGCGGGGTGTGCGGCCACGACGGCGTTCGCGGCGCGCCGGATGTCGGCGAGGCCGGTGCCGTCGGCGACCACCAGGGTCCTGGCCTGGGCGAACCGGGCGAGTGATCCGCCCAGCTCGCGCTGGCGCAGGATGATCGGTGTGAGGGGCAGCGGACCGTCCTCACGGCGGGAGGGTGGTGCTGGTGCGGCCTGGGGGGCGCGTGTGGCCAGGTGGTCGGCGAGGGCGCGCGGGGTCTTGAGGAGGAAGACGTCCCGGGGTGCGATCGGCAGGCCGAGTGCGCGGGCCCGGTTGATCACGGTGATGGCGACGATGCTGTCGCCTCCGGCGCCGAAGAAGTCGGTGTCGGCGTCCACGGTCGCGCCGGGCAGCGTCTCGGTGAAGATGCCGATCAGTGCGGCGAGGGCGTCGGAGCCGCCCGTGGCTTCCGGCGTCTCCTGCTGTGCGGCCCGCTCGGTGAGGGCCTTGCGGTCGAGCTTCCCGTTGACCGTCAGCGGCAGCGCGTCGACCGGCAGCACCCGGCCCGGGACCAGGTGCACGGGCAGCTTGGCGGAGAGCAGGGCGGTCAAGTCGGCGGGCAGCTCGCCCACCACATGGGCCACGAGGTGGTCCCCGGTCTCCGCCACGGTGACGGCGACATCGATGACACCGTCCAACTCCCTGACCGTGCCCTCCACTTCGCCCAGCTCGACCCGGAACCCCTTCAGCTGCACCTGGTCGTCGGCGCGTCCCGCGAACTCCAGCTCACCGTCGAGCGTCCGCCGGGCGAGGTCGCCCGTGTGGTACATCCGGGAGCCGTCTGCGGTGAACGGGTCCGCCACGAACCGGGCGGCGGTGAGCCCCGGGCGGCCCAGGTAGCCCAGGGACACCTGGTCGCCCGCGACATAGATGGCGCCCACCCGGCCCGGGGGCACCGGACGGAGCCGGTCGTCGAGCAGATAGGTGGCCAGACCGGGAATCGGGCCACCTATCGGACTGATGTCCCCGCCGTGGGCGAAGTCCTCGTCGGTGAGCACCCGGTGGGTGACATGGACGGTGGTCTCGGTGATGCCGTACATGTTGACCAGCTCGGGCGAGCCGGTCCCGTGCCGCTCGACCCAGCCGCGCAGCCGCCCGAGGTCCAGCGCCTCGCCGCCGAAGATGATGCGGCGCAGCGCCGTCACCGGTTCCCCGGCGTGCAGGTCCGCCTCGATGAACTGGTGGAAAGCGGACGGGGTTTGGTTGAGCACGGTCACACCGCGCTCGCGGACCAGCCGGTGGAAGTCGACCGGCGAGCGGGTCAGCGCGTACTCCGGCACCAGCAGCTCGCCGCCGTGCACGAGTGCGCCCCACAGCTCCCAGACGGCGAAGTCGAAGGAGAAGGAGTGGAACTGGACCCAGACGTCGTCCGGGCCGAAGCCCATGTCCGGCCGGGTGTTGGCGAGGAGCGTCACCACGGCGGAGTGCGGGACGACGACCCCCTTGGGCCGGCCGGTCGAGCCGGAGGTGTAGATGACGTACGCGGGGTCCTGCGGGTTCACCACGGGTGCGGCGGCACTGTCCGCCGGGTGCTCCTCCCCCTGGACGAGGACGCGAGCCGCCACACCGGCCCGGTCCAGCAGCCGGGTGAAGCGGTCGCGCTGTTCCCGGTCCACGAGGACGACCTGCGGGGCGGCGTCGGCGAGGATGTACTCCAGCCGTTCGTCCGGGTACGCGAGGTCCAGTGGTACGTACGCGCCTCCGGCGGTGACGACGGCGACCAGGGCGACGACCTGCTCCAGGGAGCGCGGAACGGCGACGGCGACCCGATGGCCGGGGCGGACTCCGGCCGTGCGCAGGATCGAGGCCAACTCGTTCTTCTCGGCGGCCAGTTCACCGTACGTGAGGGACCGCGCCCCGCCGTCCAGAGCGCACTGGGTCACGGCGGTGGCCGCCGGGTCGCGGTGCGCGGCGGCGTCGAACAGCTCGCCCAGGGTCGCCGGGGCGACCTGCTCCAGGGCCCTGTCGGCCCCGGGGGCCGTCGTCAGCGCGTCGACCAGGGCGTCCGGTCGGCTCAGCAGCTCGGTGAGGGTCCGGGTGAAGGTGGCGAGGATCGCCTCGGCGCTCTCCCGGCGCAGCAACTGCCCGTCGTAGATCAGGTTGAAGCGCGGTCGGCCGTCGCCCGCGCGCTCGACGACCAGTGTCAACGGATAGTGCGGGGCACCCTCGTTGACGATGTCGGTGATGGCGAGGGTGTCGTCCGGCCCGCGCAGGGCGTCGACGTCGGTGGCCACGTCGAACACCACCAGGGTGTCGAAGAGGGAGCCGGTGCCGCTCTCCCGGCCGGTCACACCGCTCTGCCGGCCGATCCGCGCCAGCGAGACATGCTGGTGTGCCAGTACCGCGCTCTGGTGCTCCTTCACCGCGGCCAGCAGGTCGTACGCGGTGTCGGTGGCGGCCCAACGGGCCCGTACGGGGATGGTGTTGATGAAGAGGCCCACCATGTCCCGGATGCCGGGGACCTCGGCGTCACGTCCGGAGACGGTGGAGCCGAAGACGACGTCCCGGCCGCGCAGGATGCCTCCCAGGGTCACCGCCCACGCGCTGTGCACGGCCACGCTCAGGGGGACGCCCGCCGAGCGTGCGGCGATGTCGATGTCGTCCACGGGCTCGGCCGCGATGTCGGCGAACCGCTCGGAGGGGGTGTGCCCTTCGGCGACCAGGGAGGGGCCGGGCAGTTCGGCGAGTTCCCCGCGCCACACCCGGTCGCTCTCGTCCTGGTCCTGTTCCGCGAGCCAGGCCACGTAGTCGCGGTAACCGCCGAGCGGGTGGACGGAGCCCGGTGCGTGGTACTCGGCCAGCAGGGTGCGGAGCATCGGGGGCACCGACCAGCCGTCGGCGATGATGTGGTGCACGGTCTGCACCAGGACGGTGCGGCCCGCGCCCGCGCGGACGAGGGTGTAGCGCATCAGGGGGCCGGTGGCGAGGTCGAATCCGGCGCGGCGGTCCCGCTCGGCCAGATCGCGGAGCTCGTCGTCGGTGATGCCGGGCCGGTCCAGCGCGGTGAAGGGTGCCCGGGTGCCGCTCTCGACGACGGAGACGACCCGGCCGTCGGCCAGGGCGGTGAACCGGGCAGCCAGGTTGGGGTAGAGCGTGAGCAGCCGGGTGGCCGCCGCCGCGAGCCGGTCGGGGTCCACCTCGCCCTGGAGCGTGAGCAGTTGCTGCTCGACGTAGCTGCCCGTGGCGTCGTCGTCGAAGACCGAGTGGAAGTAGAGGCCTTCCTGCAACGGGGTGAGCGGCAGGATGTCCCGCAGCTCGGCGCTGTCCAGGTCGTCGACGTCGGCCTGGGTGAGCGGCACCAGGGGGAAGTCGCTGGGGGTGTGGCCGCCCTCCTCCAGTGCGGCGAGCGCGGACAGGGCCGAGCGGAAGTAGTCGGCGAGGGTGGCGATGTCCTCGTCGGTGAAGACGCCCTCGGGCCAGGAGATGGTGGTGACCAGTTCGTACGCGCCGCCCGCGTCGGGTTCGGCGATGGCGTTGAACTCCAGGGCGCGTGGCAGACGCATCCTCGGGTCGCGCTTCTCGCCCAACTGCCCGGTGGTGCCCGCGAGCTGCCAGTCCCCGGAGGCGCCCGCGTCGTAGCGACCCAGGTAGTTGAAGAGCACCTGGGGCGCGGGGACGGCGAGTCGGGTGTCGGTGAGGTAGCGCAGGGCGCCGTAGGAGACGCCGTTGTCCGGTACCCGGGCGAGGTCTTCCTTGACCGCCTTGAGGGCGGTGGCGAGGTAGGCGGGCGCGGTGAGGTCGGGGGCCGTTCCGGGGTCCACGGTGACCGGGAAGAGGGTGGTGAACCAGCCGACCGTACGGGACAGTTCGGGTTCGAAGCCCGCCGTCCCGGCGACGAACCGCCCCTCGCGACCGTGTCCTTCCAGCTCGATGTGGGCGAAGCTCTGGTCCTGTCCGTGGTCGCGGCGCCACCGGGCGAGGGTGACGGCGAGTGCGGTCAGCAGGACGTCGTTGGCGCCCGCGTGGAACTTCGCGGGGACCTCGCCCAGGAGCGCGGCCGTCTCCTCGGCGCCGACGGTCACGGTCCGGGTCCGCTCCCGGGCCACGGTGTCGGCCTCGGTGAGGGCGCGCCCGCCGATCGGTACGTCCGCTCCGGGCAGGGCGCGCCGGAAGGGGGTGTGGTCCGTGGCTGAGGCCGCGCGCCCGAGCAGCTGGGTCCAGCGCCGGAACGACGTACCGGTGGGCGGGAGTTCGATGGGATCACCGGAGACGCGCTGACGCCAGGCCGTGGCCAGGTCGTCCATCAGGATCCGCCAGGACACGCCGTCGATCACCACATGGTGGGCGACCAGGACCAGTTGCCGTGCCGGGCGCCGCCAGACGGCCCGCACCATCACTCCGCGGTCCGGGTCGAGCCCCGCGGTGGCCAGTTCGACGCACTCCTCCAGCGGTGCGTCGCTCTCCTGCCACCCCACGGTGGCCTGCCCGGGCCGCGGGATGTCGAAGCTCCAGCGCTCGCCGCGCACCAGCCGGGCGCGGAGCATGTCGTGGCGGTCGAGCACGGCGGCGAGGAGGTCGTCGAGGGCGTCGGCGGTCAGCTCGGCCGGGGTGTTCAGGACCACCGACTGGACGAACCCGTCGATCGCGTCGGTGGTCTCGCCGAGCCACTGCACGATGGGCGATCCGACGACGGGGCCGGTGGCTTCGTCGCCGTGGTCCACGGCGGAGACGTCCTCGCGGCTCGCCACCGCCGCCAGCGCCCCCACCCCGGCATTGGCGAAGATCTGACGTGCCGTCACATAGAGGCCCGCCTCCCGCAGGGCGCTCAGCAGGGAGATCGCCAGGATGCTGTCGCCGCCGAGCTGGAAGAAGTCCTGGTCGACGCCGACCTCGTCCACGCGCAGCACCGCCGCGACCGCCGCGCACACCAGCCGTTCGTTCTCGGCGCTGGGCGCCGCGAGGGTCCCGGTGGAGGTGGGGGGTTCCGGCAGGGCGGCGCGGTCGAGCTTGCCGTTTGCGGTGAGCGGGAACTCGCGCAGGACGACGAGGTGGGCGGGGACCATGTACTCGACCATGTGGGTGGTGGCCCACGCCTTGACCTCGTCGGCCGTCAACTCCTCGCTGCCGGTGGAGGGGATGACGTAACCCACCAGGTAGGTGCCGCCCGCGCTGTTCTTCCGGGCGACGACGCAGGTGTGCCGTACGCGGGGGTGTTCGGCGAGGGAGGCCTCGACGTCCTCGATCTCCAGCCGCATGCCGCGGATCTTGATCTGGTTGTCGGCGCGGCCGAGGAAGTCCAGGGAGCCGTCCGGGGCGTACCGGGCCAGGTCGCCGGTCCGGTAGAGCCGGGACCCGTCGGCGGCGAAGGGGTTGGCGACGAAGCGCGAGGCGGTGAGGCCGGGGGCGTTGACGTATCCACGGCCCAGGAGGAGTCCGCCCACGTAGAGTTCGCCGCCGACACCGACGGGTACGGGGCGCAGCTCCTCGTCGAGGACGTACAGCTGGGTGTTGGGGTTGGCCCGGCCGATCGAGGTCGACAGGCGTTCGGCGGCGCCCCGGTAGATGACGTGGGAGACGCCGATGGTCGTCTCGGCGGGGCCGTAGCCGTGGTACATGGGGATGTCGAGCCGGGTGCGGAACCGTTCGTAGAGCTCCGGGGTCAGCACCTCGCCGCCGCACCAGACGTGGCGCAGGGAGTCGAGGCGGTCGGAGTCGCCCGCGATCTCCAGCAGCACGTCCAGCATGGACGACACCAGGTAGGTGAAGGTGACGCGGTGCTCGGCGATCACGCTCAGCAGATGGTGCGGGTCGCGTTCGCCGCCGGGGCGCAGGATCACCAGCCTGCCGCCGGAGACCAGCGGCAGGAAGATCTCGTTGATGGAGATGTCGAAGGAGAGCGGCGCCTTGAACAGCGACGCGTCGTCGTGGCCGAACCGCAGGATCTCCTCGACCTGCCACAGCAGACGCTCGCTGATCGCCTCGTGGCGGATCATGGCACCCTTGGGCCGTCCGGTGGAACCGGAGGTGAAGATGACGTACGCCAGTGATGTGCCGTGGACGGCCGCCTCGGGCGCCTCGGCCGGACAGGAGCCGTACTTCCAGTCACCGAGGTCGACGGCGACGGCGTCCGGCTCGGCCGCGTCGGACTCGCCCGAGCCGTTGAGCTGGAGCACGACGCGGGCGTCCTCGATGACGACGGCCCGGCGCGCGGCGGGCCACTGCGGGTCGAGCGGGACGAACGCGCACTTCGCCTGGAGCACGGCGAGGAGGCCGACGACCATCTCGGCGGAGCGGCCCAGCGAGATGCCGACGACCTGTTCGGAGCCGAGCCCGCGTCCGATCAGATGGTGGGCCAACTGGGCCGACTTCCGGGCGACTTCACGGTAGGTCAGGGTGCGGTGCTCGTCGACGATGGCGACGGCGTCCGGCCGGGTGCGGGCCTGCTCGCGGAACATCTCCATGATGGTCGGGCGGGGACGGTCGGCCCGGTTGTCGTTCCATTCGGCCAGGGTCGCGGTCCTCGCCGCGATGCTGGACGGGCCGACGGTGCCGACGGGCCGGTCCGGGAAGGCGGCCAGGTCGTCCAGCGCGAGCTGCGCGTCGACGGGCCGGACACCGTCGGGCAGGGTGATGCTCAGACCGTCCGGGCCGACCTCCCAACCCTCTTGTAAGCCACCGCCGTTGTCGGCCCAGCCGAGGACATCGGCGAACGAGGTGGCGGGGGTGAGGTCGATGCCGTCGGGGCCGGTGCCCGTGGACCAGTACGCGAGTGCGATGGCGCACGCTTCGGCGATGGTCCGGTCGTCGTAGTCGCCGATGCGCCGGCGCACATCGGCGAAGTGGGTGGGAGAGAGCAGTACGCGAGGAGCGGTCGGTTCCATCATCGAAGACTCAGCACCCTTCCAAGGTATGCAAGTTAGCGTAACCTTACTAAGGTTGACCTAACTACCTTCACGCCAGGCGCGCCACAGACGCGCGTACATGCCTCCCAGAGCCACCAGCTCCTCGTGCGTCCCCTCCTCCACCACCCGCCCGGCGTCCAGTACGGCGATCCGGTCCGCCGCCATCGCCTGGGTCAGCCGGTGGGCCACGTACAGCGTGGTGCGGCCCGCGCAGGCGGCCAGCACGGCGCGCTCCAGCTCGGCGGCACCCTCGCTGCCCGCCTCGGCGGTCGACTCGTCGAGCACGACCACCGGAGAGCTGCTCAACACCAGCCGGGCCAGGGCGACTTGGGCGACCTTCGTCACATCCAGCCGCTCACCGCCCTCGCCGACCACGGCGTTCAGCCCACCGGGCAGCAGCTCGACCCATCCGTCGGCGCCGACCGTGCGCAGCGCCTCCATCAGCCGGTCGTCGCTCGCTTCGGGTGCGGCCAGGCGCAGGTCGTCGGCGAGCGGTCCCGAGAACACGTGCGTCTCCTGGGTCAGGATGCTCACCAGGGACCGCGCCTCGGCCTCGTCCAGCCCCGCGAGCTCCCGCGAGCCGATGCGCACGGCCCCGGACTGCGGGGTGCCGATGCCGGCGATCAGCGCGGCCAGGGTCGACTTGCCCGCGCCGGTCGCGCCCACCAGCGCCAGTGAACCCGCGGCGGGAATGGTCAGGTTGACATCGCGCAGGACCGGTTCGTCGGTGTCCGGATAGCTGAAGGTCAGGTCCTGGACCGTCACCGCGTACGGCACGTCCTCCGCCCGGGCGACGGACGCGTCACCCACCAGCCGCTCCTCCGCCGGCTCCCCCAGGACCCCGACCAGGCGGGTGAGGCTCGCGCCCGACTTCTGCGCCTCGTCGAAGGTGAACATGATGGCGCCCAGCGGGGTGAAGAGCCGGTGGAACATCAGCGGGGCCGCCGACACCTCGCCCAGCGTGGCGGCGTCGGCCTCCAGCAGGGCGTACCCCACCACCAGGATCAGGACGAGGCCGATGAACTCGGCGCGGTTCTCCCGGCCGACGAACCGGCCGAAGAACCGGAACACCTCGACGCCGAGGTTGCGCACCCGCCAGGACTCGGCGGTGACCTTCTCCCGGACGTCGCCCTCCAGCCGGTACGCCCGGACCGTGTCGATCCCGTTGAGGCCGCTGATCAGCGCCTGCGCACGGTCGGCCTGGGCGATGCGCTGCTTGCGGTAGAGGGGCGCGGACCTGGGGAGGTACCAGCGCAGGGCGAACGCGTACGCCGGCAGGGCACAGGCCCCGGCCAGGCCGAGCCGCCAGTCCAGGCCGAACATGCCGACCGTGGCGATGACCACCAGCACCCCGGCCGAGAACACCGTGGGGATGGCCTGCCGGATGCCCTTGGACAGGACGGCCACGTCGTCGCCGACCCGGGAGAGCACATCGCCGCGGCCGACCTGCTCGACGCGGGCGCTCGGCATCCCGAGCACCGCCCGTACTGCGCTCTCCCTCAGCTGGGCGAGCAGCTCCGCCCCCAGCCGCCCGATCAGGTAGGTGGAGGCCGCGGTGGCCGCCGCGCCGAAGAGCGCGGCGGCCACCATCAGTGCCCCGACCGTGACGAGCACCGACCGCGATTCACCACCGACCACCCCGTCGACCACCCGGCCCAGCAGCAGCACGGGGAGCACCTGGAGCGCGGCCCCGGCCACGGTGGTGACCACGGTGGAGAACGTCAGCCACGGGGCTCGGCGGCAGTGTGCCGCGACCCACCCGGTGGCCTCCTTCCCGGTCGCCGTACGCAGCTTCGTCGGGGCGACGGGGGTGTCGGTGACGGTCACGTGATCGCCCGTTCTCGGTGGGGGGAGGGCGGTTCGGCCGTCATCTCTACTTGGCCGCCTTGACGATCTCGTCGATCGCGTACGGCAGGGAGAGCAGCGTGCCCTGGGACATGGCGGCGCCGATCGCCGGACCCTCACTGTCCAGCAGGTACGACACCTTGCCGTTCTTGACGGCGGGCAGGTTGGCGAAGAGCTCGAACTTCTTGAGCGCCTCCGTGTCCGCCTTGTCGTTGATGACGAAGATCCGGTCGACGTCGACCAGATCAATGCGCTCGGGCGACAGCTCGGTGGAGAACTTGCCGTCGGCGATCTTGTCGATCTCGGTCTGGTAGCCGAAGCCGGAACCGGTGATCAGCTGCCCGCGCACATCGGTGGAGGTGAACGGGTACACCGAGTCCTTGTACCAGGAGAGCGCGACGGCCTTCTGCTTCGCGAACTCGGGGTTGGCCTTCTTGACCGCGTCGAGCTTCTCCTGGATGCCCTTCACCAGCTCGGTACCCTCGGTCTCCTTGCCGAGCGCCTTGGCGATGTGCACCGCGTTGTCCTGCCACGGAGCGCTGAAGGGCTTCTCCTCGGCCTTGGTGCGGCCGACCGTGGGCGCGATCTTGGAGAGCTTGTCGTAGGCGGCCTGGTCGACCTCGGAGTACACCGCGATGATCAGGTCGGGCCGCAGGGAGGCGATCTTCTCGTAGTTGGGGCCCGCGTCCCCGTTCTTCATGACGACCTCGGGCTGGGTGTCGCCCCACTTGTCCTTCGCCCAGGGCCACTGGGTGTTGATGTTGGGGGTCTGGCCCACCGGGTTCGCGTACTGGTCGACCATGCCGACCGGCTTGATGCCGAACGCGAGGATGGCCTGGTCGTCCGTGTAGCCGACGGAGACGACACGCTTGGGGGCTTTGTCGACCTTCGTCGATCCGAACGCGTGCTCCACCGTGACCGGGAATGCGCCGGCGGCAGCGGGCGGGGCGTCGTCGCTCTTCTTTTCCTCCTTGTCGGAACCACATCCGGCGAGGAGGCCGACGCCGAGGGTCGCGACGGAGACTGCCGCAGCCAGCCGCTGCCACGGCTTCACAAGCGTCGTTCGATGGAGAAGCATCCGGAATCCCTTGCTTTCGCGCTGTCCACTGCGCCCTTGTATGAGGGCGAGCAAACCCTATCCCGGCCAACTGAGGCCAGCCTAGCCTTACTTGATAACTTTCCCTCGTTCGGGGGCAGTTGAGCCATTCGACCAACGAACCGCGCTCAAAGGTCACTTGACACGGGGCTCACCCGCCGGCTCTGCCCGCACGTGCGTACGGCCGATCGGCACGATGAGCGGACGGTCGCCCACCGGGTCGTCGATCACCTTGGCCTGCAGCCCGAAGGCCTCGTACAGCAGCTCGGCGGTGATGACGTCACGCGGGTGCCCCTGCGCCAGGATCGAACCCGCCCGCATGACAACGAGGTTGTCGCTGTAGCGCGTCGCCAGATTGAGGTCGTGCAGCACCATGACCACGGTGCACCCCGACTCGTGCAGATCGTCCACCAGATCGAGCACGTCGATGGCGTGCGCCAGGTCCAGATAGGTGGTCGGCTCGTCCAGGAGCAGCAGATCGGTGCCCTGGGCCAGGGTCATCGAGATCCAGACACGTTGGCGCTGACCGCCGGAGAGCGAGTCGACCGGGCGGTCGGCCAGGTCCAGGACCCCGGTCATGGCGAGCGCGCGCTCCACCACGCCGGCATCGTCCGACGACCACTGTCGCAGCCAACTCTGGTGCGGATGGCGCCCCCTGGCAACCAGATCGCCCACGGTCAGCCCCTCGGGCGCCACCGGTGTCTGCGGCAGCAGACCGAGCTTCTTCGCCACGTCCCTGGTCCTGAGCTTGACGATGTCCTCACCGTCCAGCACGACCGTCCCGCTGGCCGGTTTCAGCAGACGCGTCAACGTCCGCAACAGGGTCGACTTCCCACAGCCGTTGGGGCCGATGATCGTCGTGATGACCCCCGGCGGGATCGCCACGTCGAGATCGTCGATGACCGCCCGCCCGCCGTAGCCGACCGTGACGCCCCTCGCCGCCAGCCGTGCGACGTCCTTGACCTCGGAACGGGTCTCGGTGATGAACTGCGCGGTCACGACCACCCCTTGATTTAGGCTCGCCTAACCTTATTCCCTCGGGAGGCTTCCGGTCTCCAGTGCTGTGACAAGGAGGACGTGATCATGGCAGGACGCACGGTTCCACCTCATCGCGCGGTTCCGCCCCGTGTGGCGGCCGCCGAACAGGTCGCGTCGGAGGAGGAGTTCAAGAAGAGCTGCATTCCCGAGGTGGGCAGGCTGCTCGGACTGGCCGCCGCCGCGAAACCCCACGGCACCATCGCCGAGAGCGGCACCGGCTCGGGCGTGGGCACCGCCTGGCTGCACAGCGGCCTGGGCCCCGACGCGCGCCTGATCACCGTGGAGCGCGACGAGAAGCTGGCCCGTCGGGCGGCCGGCGTCTTCGCGGACGACGAACGCGTCAGCGTGCTGACCGGGGACTGGCGGCTGCTCGAACGGCACGCCCCCTTCGACGTCTTCTTCTGCGACGGCGGAGGGAAGCGCGACGACCCTCAGGCCGTTGTCGAGCTGCTCGCCCCCGGCGGCCTTCTCATCCTGGACGACTTCACCCCCTCACCCCACTGGCCGCCCCGTTTCGACGGCGAGGTGGACGAGCTCCGCCTCTTCTACCTGACTCATCCGGCCTTGGAAGCCACGGAGATCCTTACGACACCGGCCAGTTCAGTGATCGTTGGAACACGCCGCGCCTAGGGCCTGTCCGGCCCTGCTCCGCCGGACCACCTGAACCACTAGCGCAGGTTCGCCCGCACCAGCAGATAGACGAGGAACGGGCCGCCGATCCCGGCGGTGACCACGCCGACCGGGAGGGTGACCGGGAGCGCTGTGCGTGCGATGAGGTCGGAGCCGATCAGGAGGAGGGCTCCCAGCAGGCCGGAGGCCACCATCGGCGGGGTGGGGCACCTTGCCAGGCGCATCGCCACCTGGGGCGCCACCAGCGCGACGAAGGGAACGGGGCCCGCCGCGCTCACCGCCACGGCGGCCAGCAGGACCGCGCAGAGCAGGAGGACGGCCCGTACCCGCGTATAGCGGACTCCCAGGCCGGCGGCCACGTCGTCGCCCAGGTGCATCGGCTTGAACTGGAACGCGGCGGCGGACACCACCACGACCAGCACCAGCGAGCACCAGAACGCCACCCGGACCTCGTCCCACGACCGGCCGTCCAGCGAGCCGACCAGCCAGGCCTGCGCCCGCGCCACGTCCCGGATGTCGGCCGACACCAGCAGCCACGTCGTGATGGCCTGCATCACGGCGCTCACCGAGATCCCGATGAGGATGAGCCGGAAGCCGTCGATCCCGCGCCGCCACGCCAGGAAGTAGACCAGCAGCCCCGTCCCGAGGCCTCCCAGGAGCGCCGCCGCCGAAAGGCCCACCGAGCCGACGACCGCCGCGGCGGCCCCGCCCGAGACCGTCACCAGGAAGACGGCGACCGCGCCGGCCCCGCTGGTGATCCCGAGGATGTCCGGGCTGGCCAGCGGATTGCGGGCGACGGACTGGGTGATCGCCCCGGACACTCCCAGGGCGATCCCCACGATGAGACCCGCCAGGGCGCGCGGCATCCGCAGGTCCATCACCACGAACTCGTCGACCTGTTCACCCTGGCCGAGCAGCGTGGCGATCACCCGCGACAGGCCGATGGGGAAGTCGCCGACGGCGATGGAGAGGCAGAACACCAGGAAGGCGCCCGCCGCCAGCACCAGCGAGACCAGGACGAGCCAGGGCCGCCATACGAACGACACCTGCCCGAGCCTGACGCCCGGCGCCACCGCCGGTTTGATCTCTGTTTTGCTCATGCGCTCTTGAACTTCCCTCGCCACACGAGAACCGCGAAGAACGGGGCGCCGATGAGGGCGACCACGACACCGGGTTCCAGCTCACCGGGGCGCACCACCAGGCGCCCCACGATGTCGCAGACCAGCAGGATGACGGCGCCGAGCAGACCGGCGTACGGCACCAGCCAGCGGTAGTCCGGGCCGGTCAGATACCGGGCCACATGGGCGACCATGAGCCCGAGGAACGCGATGGGCCCGCACGCCGCCGTTGCCGCGCCCGCCAGCAGAGTGATGGAGACGATACCGACGGCCCGGCTCAGCACGATGTTGACGCCCAGCCCGCGCGCCACGTCGTCGCCCAGGTTGAGCAGGTTGAGGGCGGGCAGCGTGCTCAGTGCCAGCAGGAGTCCGACGGCGATGAACCCGGTCACCGGCCAGATGACGTCGAACCCCACCCCGGCCACCGACCCCGCGTTCCAGAACCTCAGCGCGTTCAGCGACTTCTGGTCGGTCAGCGCGACCGCCGTGGTCATCGCCATGAGGAAGACCGTGATGCCCTGCCCGGCCAGGGCGAGCGTCAGCGGGTTGCCCGCTCCCCTGCCGATGCTCGCCAGGCCGAAGACGAGGACGCCGGCGCCCGCCGCCCCCAGGAAGGCGAACCAGACGTACTGGAACGGGTCGGTGAACCCGAACACGGCGATCGCCGACACCACGGCGAACGAGGCACCGGTGTTCACGCCCAACAGGCCGGTGTCGGCTATGGGGTTACGGGTGTAGCCCTGGATCAGCGCACCGCCGACGCCCAGCGCGATACCCGCCACGATCGCGAGGACCGTCCGGGGCACCCGGACCGTCTGCACGATGAGCCTGATCTCGGTCAGCCGCTGATCGGGATCCGCCTCCGCGAACAGCCCGTGCCAGACCTCGGCGGGGCTCAGCGCCCGCGCCCCCACGGCCAACGAGAGGGCCGCGACGAAGGCGAGGAATGCCACCAGCGTGCCCAGTCCCACAACCCGCCCTCGGCGGACCTCTGTTGCGCCCCCGGACACGGGGCGCTCGACTGCAGTCGTGCTCATATGGACGTACGTTATCCCTTTGATCCACCAGCGGCTGACGGTCGGCCGGAGAGGGGGCGCACCCGAGGCCGGGTGCGCCCGTGCGACCGCTCATGCCCCGCCCCCGACCCGGCCGGGGCGGAACGGAAGGCCCTAACCGACGGCGCTTCCGGTGCCGTCGGTGACCGGACGGGCCTCGTCGGAGGTGGACTTGACGCTCCGGTCGAGCAGGGAGTCCAGGATCTCGCCGACGCGTATCGCCGTGTTGGAGAGCAGGGACGTCGTGATGCCGTGCGTGTGCTCCGTGCCGCCCTGCAGATAGATTCCGCAGTTCAGGCCGGGGGCGGTGGCGATGCGGTAGTCGCGCTCGACCCGGACGCGGCCCTCCCCGTCGCGCAGGCAGTGGTCGGCGACCTCCCCTAAGAGGCCGAGGGGGTCGGCGGGGCTGTAGCCGGTGGCGAACACCACGATGTCGGCGTCCAGGGGTGTCTCCTCGCCGGTGACGAGGGATTTCACGGTGGCGCGTACGCCGTCGGGCCGCTCCTCGACGCCGGTGACCCGGGACACGTTGAGGAAGCGCAGCCGCTCGGTGCCGAGGACTTTCTCCTGGTACATCTGCCGGTACAGGTCGTCGATCAGGTCGATGTCGACCACGGAGTAGTTGGTGTTGCCGTGATAGGCCATCAGCTGGCTCTTGACGCTGTCGGGCGCGGCGAAGTACTCGTCGACGGCACCGGGGTCGAAGATCCGGTTGGCGAAGCTGCTGTCGTCGGCGGGGCTGTAGCCGTAGCGGGAGAAGACCGCGCAGACCTCGGCCCCGGGGAAGCGGCGGTGCAGGTAGGCGACGTTCTCCGCGGCGCTCTGCCCGGCGCCCACGACGACGAACCGCGAGGGCGAGGTGCCGTCCAGCCCGTCGACCTTCCGCAGCAGATCGGAGTTGTGCCAGACCCGGTCGCCGCGCCGCACGCCGTCGGGCATGAGGGGGCGCAACCCGGTGCCGATGACGAGGTTGCGGGCCCGGTGGACTTCGAGACCGCTGCCCGACCGTACGGTCACGTCCAGGTACTCCACGGTGCCGTCATGGACGAAGGGCGACACGGAGACGACCTCGTGGCCGTAGGAGACCAGGTCGTCGACCTTGGCGGCGGCCCACTCGAAGTAGTCGTGGAACTCCACCCTCAGGGGGAAGAGGTTCTTGTGGTTGATGAAGTCGATCAGCCGGTTTCTGCTCTGCAGGTAGCAGAGGAAGCTGAACTCGCTGGCCGGGTTCCGGAGCGTCACCAGGTCCTTGAGGAACGACACCTGCATCGTGGCGTCGTCGATCAGCATCCCTCGGTGCCAGCCGAAGCTCTGCTGCTGCTCGAAGAAATGGGCAGTGACCGGCTCCTGTCCTCCGACGCGGGTGTTGTGCTCTCTGAGCGCGATCGCCATGGCCACATTGGAGGGGCCGAAGCCGATTCCGATGAGGTCGTGGACCGGTGGTGCGTCACCAGGATGAACCTGAGACATGTCACTCCCATCGTGCGGGAAAGCCGCCCTGTCAGGCGCCGTGGAAGGTAAGCGAGTTGGGCACGCCGACAGAGCGGCTCAGCCCGAACTTAGGTGAGCCTAAGCTCATCGTATCGATGCTGTCGATAGGACACAGCAGACATCCGGAACCTGATGATCCATCAATTGCCGCGTGAAAAGGCCCTGTTGAAAATCGTGGTGATATCTGCTTCACCGATCGTGATCGAACCGGAAGCCCGCATCCGGCCCGATGGAGCGACACCGGGCGGACGTCGACGCCGACCGCGGCGACGCCACTGGGCCCCTGACCACCCGGATGACCAGGCCCGTCGGCCTCGCCGCCCGGCCAATACGATGACGCGATGACACCACGCGCATGCAGGAAGTGACATATCGGGCCCATCGAATACCAGCCGATGCGCGTGCCGGTCGGGCCGGGAGCCGGGAGCCGACCTTCGGGTTGTCGTCGGAGTGGCTGCTCGCCGACGGTCTCGTACCTCTCGCATCCCGAGCAGCTGGACCGGGCGCGCCGCAGCGGACTGTCCTTGATCGACCCCGCCCTCTCCTGGAGACAGGCCCTCGTGGCGGCGGACGCGGTGGTCGGGGACTTCGGAGCGGTCACCTACTACGCGGCGGCTCTGGGAACCCCGCCCGTCGGGGAACCGGAGGTGGAGCACCGCGCCCATGTGCAGGGCCACGGCGGTGGTGCCGGTTCCCGGCGGGCCGGAGAGCTGGGCACAGCGTGGCCGTCCGGCGGCGGGCCGGGTCGCCTCACGCTTCAGCCGCTTCACTACCCGCTCGCTGTACCCGCTCGCGGTTGGTGAAGTCCCGGGGAGCGGGCGGCAAGGTGCCGACGGCCAGTGATACCCGCTCCGGGGCCGGGGCACTCCGCAGGAGCGAGGCCCACTCCGCCGCTCGCCGCGGGTCGTCGGCCATCCGGGCGTGTATCCGGCTCGCCAGGGTCTCCACCCCGTCGGCACCGGTCGGCAGGGGCGTCTCCCGCCCCATGGTCCTGCCCACGAGCGCCGCCCTCGAGAGGGGCAACTGCTTGCCCATCTCTCCGGCGGCGCCGTTCCTCACCCCGGCGGGAAACGCGGTGAGCGCACTGAGCGCCACGACCTCCGGCGCGTCGGCCCCTCCCCCTGATGGTCCCCGATCCGGCTCTCTGGTCGGACGTATCGCTGCGGCTGCGGGGAGGGGCGTGTTTCGGCCCCCTGGTCGTGGCGGTGAAGCCGCCACGGCGACCTGCAGAACCAGGGGGCCGGTACGCGAGGGTCTCCGGGGGAGAACCCGTCCGTGGTCAGGTACGGAGCATCGGACGGACGCCACCCCGCCCGGCACGCCGCCGACAGGGCTGCGGGCCGGGTCCGGCGGTCGTTGCTACGGCGCGGGCTGCTGCTGGGTGACGCAGTGGATGCCGCCGCCTCCCGTGCCGAGGCGGTCGATGTTCAGCTGCTCGACGGTGCGGCCGGGGTAGAGGCGGGCCAGGGCGGTCTTCGCCGCCGCGTCCGCGCGGGAGTCGCCGAAGTGGGCGCAGATGACGGCCCCGTTGCACAGGTAGTAGTTCGCGTACGAGGCGAGGAAGTCCGGGTGGCCGGAGCGGATCCTGTCGTAGTCCGGGCCCTGGAGCCGTGTCACGTTCATCGGCCCGCCCGCGGCGGTCGTCGACCCGGTGAGGATGCGGTGCTGCTGCCGGGCGTCCTTGGCGTAGTCGTCGTTGTCCGTCGCGAGCGGCATCTGCACGAGAGCTTCACCCGGGGCGAGGAAGCGTGAGGTGGCGTCCACGTGGTTGTCGGTGATGTCCTGCCCGTAGACGCCGTCGAACCAGATGACCTTGGACGCGCCGTACGCCTCGCACATCCCGGCCGTCAGCGTCCGCTCGGACATGCCGGGGTTGCGGTTGCGGTTGAGCAGACTGCTGCGGGTCGCCATCAGGGTGCCCGCTCCGTCCTGCTCGATTGCGCCGCCCTCACCGACGAAGTCGGCCCGGGTGAAAGGCACTCCGGCGTACGCGGCGATCCGTCCGGCGACCAGGGCGTCCTTGGCGTGGGCCTGCTTCCTGCCCCAGCCGTTGAAGTTGAGGCCCACCGCGTCCAGCCCGCCCGCTCCGTCGGTGCGGAACACCGGGCCGCTGTCCCGCATCCAGCAGTCGTCGACGGGGATGGAGCTGATGACGGTGACCGACGTACCGCACTGGGAACGGGCCCTGGCCGCGCTCGCGGAGTTGGCGCACATGATGACCGGCTCGTAGCGGGCGATGGTACGGGCGATCAGCGCGATGTCGGCCTGGATGCCGGCGAGTGTTCCCCGGCTCCAGATCGCGGTGCTGTCGGGCCACGCCATCCAGGTACGGGTGTGGCGGACGTCCTCGATGGGGACGCGGTAGGCACCGGCGGCGGGCCGCCGGACCGGTGCGGCGCCCGCGCTTCCCTGGACGGCGGCCAGGGCCGCGCCCGCCGCGGTCAGCCCGGCGGCCGCCAGGAATCTGCGCCTATTCGGGCCGGGAACCGACGGTGTGCGGGGGGTGCTGTCGTTCATGTGGTGCCTCCTGTTGTCTGCCCGCGGTGGGGTACGGGCCTTACGGAGAGCGCTCGGTGACGGTACGTCACAGAGCCCGCCGGGCGGCGGCGATCTGTTCCGGGTCCCAGCCGGGGTGCGGCACGGAGTCCAGGAGCAGTCGTGTGTAGGGGTGCCGGGGCGCGGCGAGGACGTCGGTGGTGGCACCGGCCTCGATGACCCGGCCCCGGCGCATGACGATGACGTCGTCGGTGACGCAGCGGACGACGCCGAGGTCGTGGGTGATGAACAGGTAGCCGACGGCGGTCTGTTCGCGGATGTCGGAGAGGAGGTTGAGGATCTGCGCCTGGACGGACACGTCGAGGGCGGCGACCGCCTCGTCCAGGACCAGGACGGCCGGTTCCACGGCGAGGGCCCGGGCGATCGCGACGCGCTGGCGCTGGCCTCCGGACAGCTGTCCGGGCCTCGCGTCGGCGGCCCGGCCGGAAAGGCCCACCTGGTCGAGGAGTTCGCGCACCCGGCGCGCGTGGTCCCGGTCGGGGAAATGCAGGCGCAGGGTCTCGCGCAGGACCGAAGCGACGGACGTTCTCGGGTCGAGGGAGAGGTAGGGGTCCTGGAAGACCATCTGCACCTCGCGGGCGCGGGCGAGGCGCCGGGCCCGTCCCCGTACGGTCGCGGGCCGGTTCGTTCCCCCCACGACGACCTCCCCGGAGTCGGCCTGTTCGAGGCCCACGACGATCCGGGCGGTGGTGGTCTTCCCGGAGCCGGACTCACCGACGATGCCGAGCGAGCCGCCTCGCGGCAGGGCGAAGGACACCCCGTCCACGGCGCGTACGGCTCCGTACGTACGGGTGAGGTCCACGGCCTGGAGGGCGAGTTCAGACATCGGCGGCGGCTCTCCTTCCGAGGTGGTCGCTGTGGTGACAGGCGGCCCGCTGTCCCGGCCCGTCCGGGGCCGGCCGGGACGCCGGCTCCTGTTGGTCGCAGACCTCCGTGGCCAGCGGGCAGCGCGGGGCGAAGGGGCAGCCGGTCAGCTCCGTACGCAGGTCGGGAGGTTGTCCGTCGATGGCGGCGAGCCGTCCGGAGGGGGCGTCCAGGCGGGGCGTGGAGGCGAGGAGCGCCGCGGTGTAGGGGTGGCGGGGCCGGGCGAACAGGGCGTGGGCGGGGCCGCTCTCCACGATCCGCCCCGCGTACATGACGTAGACGCGGTCGCCGATCGCGGCGGCCAGGTCGAGGTCGTGCGTCACGAACAGCAGGCCCGTGCCGAACCTCTCCTGGAGCCGGCCGAGGAGGGCGACGACCTCGGCCTGGGTGGTGACGTCGAGTGCGGTGGTCGGCTCGTCCGCGAGCAGCAGGGAGGGGTCGCCCATGAGGGCAGCGGCGATCATGACGCGTTGGAGCATGCCGCCGGAGACCTGGCCCGGATACTTGGCCAGGACGGAGTCGTCGACGCCCACCTCCTTCAGGAGTCCGGCCGCGCGGGCGGTCGCGGCAGCCCTGCTCATCGTTCTGGAAAGGACGACGCCTTCGGTGAGGAAGTCACCGATGCGGCGCAGCGGGTTCATGGCCGCTCCCGGATCCTGGAAGATCATCGCGGCGGTCCGGGTGCGCAGGGCCCGTATCCGCTCGGCGCTCATCGTGAGGACGTCGTCGCCCGCGACGGCGACCGTGCCCTCGGCGAGCGCGCCGGGCGGGAGCAGGGCCAGGGCGCTGCGCGAGGTGAGGGTCTTCCCGGAACCCGACTCGCCGACGAGCGCGACGGTCTCCCCCGCGGCGACGGTCAGGTCGACGCCGTCGAGGACGCGCCGCGCGGTGCCGGGGAGCCTGATCCGCAGCCCTCGGATGTCGAGTGCGTACGTCGGTGTCATGGGGTCCTCCTGGCGACCCGGTCGGCCCAGCGCTCGCCGACCACGTTGAAGGCGACGACGGTCAGCACGATGAGGACGCAGGGCAGCACCGCCGACAGGGGGTACCCGTGCTGGACGGCCGTCTGCCCGTCGAAGACCATGCGGCCCCAGTCGGGGGTGAGCGGGGGTACGCCGAGGCCGAGGAAGGAGAGACCGGCGAGGTCCATCAGCGCGTAGCCGAAGTTGATGGTGGCCTGGGCGAGGACGACCGGGGCGATGTTGGGCAGGATGTGGCGTACGCAGATGGCGTACGGGGAGTGGCCCTGCACCTGGTAGGCGCTGACGTAGGGGCGCGTCCGTTCGGCCAGTACGAGGGAGCGGGTGAGCCGGCTCACGTAGGGGAGGTAGGCCACCGCGAGGGCGATGACGGGGGCGAGCAGGCCCTCCCCGTAGACGGAGATCACGATGATCGCCAGCAGCATGCCGGGGAACGCGAAGACGAGTTCCGTACTGCGGGAGAGTACGGAGTCGAGCCAGCCGCCCCGCCAGGCGGCCGCCATGCCGACGGCGACGCCGAGAAGCGTGGAGAAGGCGACCACGCCGAGCGGACCCAGCAAAGAGGCGCGGGCCCCGTGGAGGAGCCGGGAGAGGGTGTCGCGGCCGGCGGCGTCGGCGCCCAGGGGGTGGTCGGCGGTGGTGCCGGCGAGGGCACGGGTGAGGTCGACGGCGTTCGGGTCGTAGGGCGCCAGCCAGGGGACGAGCAGCGCGGAGAGGACGACGAGGGCGACGAAGGCCAGACAGAGCGTGTGGAGGGGCGCCCCGGCCGAACGGGACGTGATCCGGGAGAGGCCGGGCCTGCGGGTGAGGACGGCTGTCATGCGGCGGCCCCCCGCGTGCCGAGGGCGGTCCGTGGGTCGACCACCGGGAGGAGGAGGTCGACGAGGAGGTTCACCACCATGAACAGCGCCACGATGATCAGGGAGATGGCCTGTACGGTCGGGAAGTCCTTGGTGCTGGTGGCGAGTTCGAGGAGCTGGCCGATCCCTCCGACGCTGAACGCGGTCTCCACGAGGATCGTGCAGACGAGCAGGGTCGAGACGATCAGGCCGCCGGTGGTCAGCACGGTGCCCAGGGCGTTGCGCAGGACATGACGGCGGATCACATGCCGTTCGGGTACGCCGCGGCTGCGAGCGACGGTGACGTGTTCGCTGCCGAGGGCTTCGAGCATGGCGGAGCGGGTGACCCGGGCGAGCATGCCGATGAGGTAGAGGGCGAGGGCGAGGGCCGGGAGGGTGAGGTGCCACAGGGTGTCGAGGAGGCCGTCGCCGGAGCCGCTGGTGGGGAACCAGCCGAGCTTGACGGCGAACAGCCCCTGGAGCAGGACCGCCGCGACGAACGACGGCGTGCCGACGGCGATCGTGGTGCTGATCAGTACGGCCGTGTCGGTGGCGCCGCCCCGTACGGCCGCGATCCGGCCGAGGAGCAGGCCCGCGACGACGACCACGGTCAGTGCCATGGCGATGAGCAGCAGGGTGGTGGGGAGACGGTCCGCGAGGAGGGCGGAGACGTCCGTGCGGTAGGTGAAGGAGCGCCCGAAGTCTCCCTGCGCCATATCGCCGAGCCAGCGGAGGTAGCGGACGGCGAAGGGTGCGTCCAGGTGGTACTGGGCGTTGATCGCGGCGACCGCTTCGGGAGAGGCGGACCGGCCGCTGAGCAGGAAGCTCGCCGGGGAACCGGGCGCCAGGTACATGGCGCCGAACACGACGAACGAGGCGATGAGAAGGGTGGCGGCCATCTCGGCCACGCGCCGTGCGGCGAATCTCAGGAGGTTCATGGCGCGGCCCCCACATCGGCGGCCCACGGGTAGTACATGTACGCGATGGTGGTGGGGGCTCCGGTGATCCTCTTGTTGAGGAACACGGAGGTCGGCCACTCGGCGACCGGTATCCACAGGAGGTTGTCGGCGGCGTGCCGCTGGAGCTTCGCGACGATGCCGACGCGCCGCTCGGGGTCGTACGCGGCGGTGGCCTGATCGACGCCTTCGTCGAAGCTCTTGTCGCTGTATCCGGCGAAGTTGAGGTAGGCGCCGGTCTTGAAGTTGGCCAGCAGGTCCAGCGGGTCGGTGATGGAGTTGTAGTAGGTGAGCGGGAACATGTCGATGCCCTCGCGCGCGCCGGGGTCGGTGAACAGGGCGGTGAAGGCGTTGGGGGCGATGGACCTGAGCCGGATGTCGAGGCCGATCCGCGTGCCCGCCGCCTGGACCGCGGTGGCCAGGAGGGAGACGTCCTGGCCGATGGAGCTGGTCGCCACGGTGAGCTTCGCGCCGGTGGCACCGGCCTCCTGGATCAGCTCCTTGGCCTTCTCCAGGTCCGCTTCCGTCGGCGGCAGGCCGTTGAAGGCCGCGTTCCGTGTCGGCTCCGGCGCGTCGGCCCAGGCGGCGCGCGCGGTGAGCGATCCGGTGGCGCTGCCCGCGTTCCCGAGCCCGGCCTTCACGAACCCGGACCGGTCGAGCGCCAGCGAGAGCGCACGGCGCACGCGGAGGTCGCCGAGCGGGCCCTTCAGGTTGGTGATGCTGACGTTGACCGTGCTGAGGCCCTCGCCGAAGTAGAGGGTGCCCGTGCCGCTCTGCCGGAGTCGGGTGTAGCTCTCGGTGGGGATCAGGTAGCCGCCGTCGACCTCGCCGCTGAGCAGGGCGTTGGTCCGGGCGGACGGGTCGGTCAGGAAGCGGAGGACGACCTCGGCGGCCTTCGGCCGGGTGCCCCGGTAGCCGTCGAACCTTCTCAGTTCGATGGACCGGCCCTTGTGCCAGGTATGGAGTTCGTACGGTCCGGTGCAGGCGAGGCCCCCGGTGGTTCCGTAGTCCCGTCCCGCCTTCTCGACGCCCGCCCGGGAGGCGATGACGCCCGCGGCCGTCGCCATGTACTGCGGGAACTGGGAGTCGGGCCGCTTCAGCTTCACCGTGACCTGGAGCGGGCCGGTCCGGGTGACGGCGGTGACGTTCTGGAACATCTGGGCCCAGGCCGCGGCGTTGTCCGGGTCGCGCTGCCGTTCGAGGCTGAAGACCACGTCGTCGGCGGACATCGTCCGGCCGTCGTGGAAGCGGACGCCTGCGCGGAGGTCGTAGACCCAGGTGGTCGGGTCGGGGTTCGACGCCTTGCGGGCCAGGCCCGGTTCGACGGTGAGGCCCGGGGTCCAACGCATCAGGCTCTCGCAGACGTTGGACAGGATCGTGTTCTGCGGGTAGTCGAAGGCGACGGTGTAGTCCAGTGTCGGCGGCTCCGCGTACACGGCCCAGGAGAAGGAGTCGATCTCTCCGGCGGCCCGGGGAGTGCCGGACGACAGGGTGTAGGAGGCGTCGGAGGAATCCGCTCCACCGTTGGGCGGGCCGGCGCAGGCCGCCAGTACCGCGAGGCCGGCCAGTGCGCCCGTCATCGCGGTGTACCGGCCGCGCGGGCGGCGGCGTCCGCGCGGGCCGGGCCGGGGTGGCTTGGTCATCGTGGGTCTCTTTCCGTTCGGCACGGCGGATGGGCGGGGGGCCGGTCCGCCGGCCGGAGGGTGGACGGGGTCATGCCGTACGGGGCGCGGAGGGGGTCTGCTGGGTGACGGCGGGGATCTGCCGGGTGACGGCAGGGGTCTGCTGGGTGACGGCGGGGATCTGCTGGGTGATGCAGTGGACGCCACCGCCGCCGTACGCGATCGCCGGGGCCCGTACGCCGACGACCTTGCGGCCGGGAAAGGCGGCGGCGATGGTCTCCAGGGCGGCCTCGTCCTGCGGCGCACCCGCCACGGGGACGACGACACCGCCGTTGGCGACGTAGAAGTTCAGGTACGACACCTCGACCTGGACGCCTGCGATGTCGGTGAACGAGGTCTGCGGGATGTCGATGATCTCCAGCGGCCGCCCCTGGGCGTCGCTCGTGGCCTCCAGCACGGCCTGGTTGGCCCGCATCCGGGCGTGGTCGGGGTGCGTGGGGTCCCCGGGGAGCGAGACGACGACCGTGCCGGGGGCCACGAAGGCGCAGACGCCGTCGACATGGCCGTCGGTCTCGGTGTCGAGCAGTCCCCCGTACGGAAGCCAGATCACCTTGGTGACACCAAGCCGCGCCTTCAGCTCGGCCTCGATGTCCTCCCGGCGCATGCCGGGGTTCCGGTTCGGGTGGAGCAGGCACTGCTCGGTGGTGATCAGCGTCCCCTCGCCGTCCACTGTGATCGCTCCGCCTTCGAGGATCATGCCGGAGTGGACGCGCTCGACCGCCAGGTGGTCGAGCAGCAGGCCGCTGACGCGGTCGTCGGCGTCGAAGGGCGCGTGCTTGCCGCCCCAGGCGTTGAAGCGGAAGTCGACGCCCGCGCGGCGGCCGTCGCCGTCGAGGACGAAGAGCGGGGCGCTGTCCCGGAACCATGAGTCGTCGAGGGGCAGTTCGATGACGGTGACGTCATCACCGCACCAGGTACGGGCGTCCTCGCCACTGCCGGGCGGAGCGACCATCGTGACGGGCTCGAACTCGGCGATCGCCCGGGCGACATCCGCGTACTCCCCCTTCGCCCGGAGAAGTACCTCGCCCCACAGGTCGGCACGGGTGGGCCAGGCCATCAGGCACCCCTCGTGCTCGGACCACTCGGCGGGCATACGGAACGACGAGGTCATGACGGAGCTCATTTCTGTAGTGCTCGGCAGAGCGATATCAACTGAAATTTCAGTCAGTTCTTGAGGCATGGATTCCGGGGTGGGGTTTGTGCACCCTGGAGCCGTGGGTGTGCGGTCAGAGGAAGTAGAGGCGGTTGAGGGAGACGCTCTGGGCCGCCGGTGAACGCAGGGGCTGCCCGTCCAGGCTGACCAGGCCGTCACGCGCGTCGACCAGGACCTCCCCCGTACGGCTGTTGGCGATCATGTCCGCCGGGCCGATGCCGCGCGTACCGCGCACGGCCACCCGCCGACGACGCGTCACCAGCGCATCGCGCGGCCCGCCGAACGATTCCGCTTCGACGGCGGCACGGCTCACGAAGGCGACCGAGAGCTCTGCGGGCGTGGCCCCGTGCGCGCCGAACAGCGGTCCGAGTACGAGCGGTTCGCAGGCGTCGGTGGCGGCGTTGGGGTCGCCGGTGACCCCGTAGGCGGGAAAGCCGTTCTTCAGCACCAGCTGCGGCTTCGCACCGAAGAACGGCGGGCGCCAGAGGACGATGTCGGCCATCTTGCCGACCTCGATGGAGCCGATCTCGTGGGCGAGCCCATGGGCGATGGCCGGGTTGATGGTCAGTTTGGCGATGTAGCGGAGCACCCGGGCGTTGTCGTCGTGCGGGCCGTCGCCCTCCATGGGGCCCAGTTCGGCCTTCATCTTGCCCGCCATGGCGAAGGTGCGCCGGATGGTCTCACCGGCCCGGCCCATGCCCTGTGCGTCGGAGGAGGTGATGGCAATGGCTCCGAGGTCGTGCAGGACGTCCTCCGCACCCATGGTCCCGGCCCGGATCCGGTCACGGGCCAGGGCCGCGTCACCGGGCAGGTCCGTCTTCAGTGCGTGGACGGAGACGATCATGCCGTAGTGCTCGTCGATGGCGTCCCGCCCGAACGGCAGCGTCGGGTTGGTGGAGGAGCCGATGACGTTCGGCACGCCCGCCATCTTGAGCACGTTCGGTACGTGACCGCCGCCGCAGCCCTCGATGTGGAAGGCGTGGATCGTCCGGCCGTCCAGGACGCTGAGGGTGTCCTCGACGGTGAGGCACTCGTTGAGGCCGTCGCTGTGCAGGGCGACCTGGACATCGTGCTCGTCGGCGACGCGCAGGGCGGTGTCCAGGGCCCGGGTGTGGGCGCCCATGTCCTCGTGGACCTTGAAGCCGCAGGCCCCGCCCTCGGCCAGCGCCTCCACCAGCGGGGCCGGGTCGGAGGACGAACCCCTCGCCAGGAAGCCGATGTTGACGGGCCAGGCGTCGAAGGCGTTGAAGGCGTGCCCCAGCGCCCAGGGGGAGTTGACGCCGACGCCCCAGGCCGGGCCGATCTCCTGGCCGATGACCGTCGTCACACCGGACGACAGGGACGCCTCCATGATCCGCGGCGACAGCAGATGTACGTGGGTGTCGACGGCTCCGGCGGTGGCGATCAGCCCCTCCCCCGGGACGATCGTCGTGCCGGTGCCGACGACGATGTCCACACCGTCGAGCGTGTCCGGGTTCCCGGCGCGGCCGATCGCGTGGATACGACCCCGCCGGATGCCGATGGACACCTTGCGTATGCCCTGTACGGCATCGATGACCAGGACGTTACTGATCACCACATCGCAGGTCTCGGAGACGGAGGCGGCTTTGAGGTGCAGACCGTCGCGCGCGGTCTTCCCGAATCCGGCGAGGAACTCGTCGCCCGGCTGCTGGCTGTCGGACTCGACGCGCACCACGAGTCCGGAGTCGCCGAGCCTCACCCGGTCACCGGCCCGGGGGCCGTGCACGGTCGCGTACTCGTGCGGATCGATGTGCCGGCCGGTGGGCGCGCAGTGGTCGCTGTGCCGGGAAGTCCTGGTCATACGTTCGCCCCTGACGTCTCATCAGGTGCGGAGGCGCCGAGATATCCACGGGCGGCGGCGCGGCGCAGGGCCCCCTCCTTGGCGCCGGGGGCGTCGAGGAAGCCGTCGACGAGGCCGGCGAAGCCGATGACCGTCCGCGCCCCGCCGATCGGGACGAGACCGATCTCGGCCACGCAGCCCGGGTCGAACCGCGTCGAGGACCCGGCCGGGGCGGCCGACCGCATGCCGTAGGCGGCGGCCCGGTCGAAGCTGAGCCGGGGGTTCGCCTCGAAGAAGTGGAAGTGGGACGTCACGCTGATCGGCACGGGCGCGGTGTTGCGCACGGTGAGCAGCAGGACCGGCTCGGAACCGGCGTCGGCCGGCCCTGTCAGTACGGCCCCGGGGGCCAGGTCGCCCAGGCGGCCCCCGCCGAAGGGGTCGCTGACGACGGCGAGCCGGGAGCCGTCCTCGAAGACGGCCTCGACGTGGATCTCGGTGACCACGTCCGCGACCCCGGGCAGCAGGTCCTCGGGGGTCAGGACCGATCGGCCGCGCTCCAGCGCCACGGCCAGCCGGTGCCCGTCTCGGGCCGCCTCGCACACCGTGTCCGCGATCAGCGCGGTCGCCTCGGGGACGTTGAGGCGCAGCCCGCGTGCACGGCGGGCGCGGGCGAGTTCCGCCGCGGTGAACAGCAGCAACCGGTCCCGCTCCGTGGGCGTCAGCGGCATGACCGCCCCTGACGGGCCTCGGGGGCCCTCACTCCGATCACAGCTGTCAGCAGCATTGCTCTCTTCCTCCGAAACGTGGTGCGAATGCGAACCGAGGGGGTGCCGGGCCGTTCGTCGGAACCGCACCGGCCGGGCCGGACTCTCCGCCGTCGGCGGGGAGATCGTCACGTCTCCGGCGGTTCTGGGCGGCGGCCGAGGGGGTCCCATCGGGCTCCCGGGTGGCATCACTGTGGCACTGGCTGAAAATTCAGTCAAGAGTTGCGGCGCGGGGAAAACCGCGAGGGAGAACCCACAGGGACTCGGCCCGCGCGGGAACGAAAACCAGGAAGCGAGAGCCAGGGAGTCGGCCCACGCGGAGAAAGCCCCGCGGGCAGCGAAGTCCGCGGTGGAGAGGGCCCGCAGCGACGGGCAGGCGACGGGCCCGACGCGTGGGCTCTCCGCGTGGGCTCGCCGCGTGAGCTCTCCGCGTGACGAGAGGCCCGCTACCGCGCTTCCAGGCCGGACAGCTCCGCTTCGATACCGCCCCGCATGAGCGTCCTCGCGTGGTCGATCCCGAGCCCGCCACTGAGCCAGCGCATGCTGAGCCCCTCCAGCAACGCCGTCAGCCTTTCGGCGGCGGCCGCGAGCTGCGCGGCCGGTGCCATGGGCCTCACCCGGCCCAGCAGGGCAGCCACTTCCTGCACCCACACCAGGGTCGCCCGGGCGAGATCCTCACGCAGAGCCGAATCGAAGACGGCGCTCGCCCGCAGCTCCCCCCACGCCGCACTGTTCTCCCGGACCTCGGCGGTGTCCTGCAGTTCCAGCAGAAGAATCTGTTCGAGTTCCTCGCGCGGGCCGAGGGGCGGCGCGTCCGCGCTGCGGACCGTCGTGTAGCGCTCCGCCCGGTCGTTGATGAACTCCAGGGTGTGGCGGAGGATCCCGGTGCGGTCCTTGAAGTGGTAGTAGATCAATCCGGTGGACACACCGGCCTCGGCCGCGAGTTCCTCCACGCGCAGGCCACGGACACCGCGCCGGGCGATCACCCGTGCGGCCGCTTCGAGAATCCGGGTATTACGGGACGCCATGGCGACCAACCTACCGGGCCCGCCCCCACCGCCCGCACCCGGCCGCCGCCCCGCCGAAGGGCTTCCGGCCCCGTACGGCCGCCCGGCCCCTTCACCGTACGGACACGGGCCGCGCGGGCGGAAGGGAAGGCCGGACGGCCAGGTCAGCCCGTCCTGGCGTAGCAGCTCAGCACCACCGTGACCGGACCGCCGTCCGCCTCCGCGTGGACGAGCCGGACGATCACGATCTCCTTTCCGTCGGGGCGGCGGACGCAGAACGGGCGCTCGTCGGCGAGTTCGTCGAGGAAGAGGTCGGTCACCGGCTCCGTCGCGAGTCCCCGCTCGCAGTCCGCCGGGCTGAGGACGTACCCGGCCGCGACGAAGACGTCGGTCTCCTCCGGCTGCACGAACGCGTCCCCGCTCCGTGCCAGGTACCAGGACGAGGTCTCGGCGGGGACCACTTCTCCGGCCTGGAGATCGAACTCGTAACTCTCGTCGGGTGCGGTCAGCTCGGCGTCCGCGTAGGCCGCCGCGTACCGGGCGGTCGGGGGCGGCGTGGACACGGACGGCGTGGACGCGGCGGTGGCCTTCGACGGATCCGGTACGGAGGTCTGCGGGCCCGGTGACCGTGGAGCGTCCGGGGCCTGCGCACCGGCCCGGCCCGGCCGATCCGAGAAGTGCGGGACGGCAGCGGCGGCCAGGACGACGACGGCGACGGCCGCCCCCACGAGGACGCCCCGGGTCCATCGCCTGCCACGGGGGCGCCGCCGGTCCCGGGCGGCACCGGCGCCCCGGGCCCGTTCACCCGGCCCGGCGCCGCTTCCGGCACCGCCCGGGATGTGCCGGGCCCGCCGCGTGTCCGCCTCCGGCACCGGCTGCGCCTGGGTGGGGGGCGGTCCGGCCTGGGTGGGCGCCATGTGCACCGGAACGGGCGGCCCATGCTCGTCGGCCTGCCCGATCTCGCCGCGCAGACCCGGGGGAAGCCAGCCGTGGGTGAATTCGAGCGAGGGGGCGACCCGCGCGTGGGCCCGCACGGCCGCGATGATGTCGTCCGGCGCCGGACGGAGCTCCGGCTGTTTGGCCAGGCAGCCCAGTAGCAGATCGCGCAGGTCGTACGGGACCCGCGAGAGGTCGGGCGGCTCGTGCACCACGCGGTACAACGTGGCCGGCTCGGGCCCGGACCCGAAGGGGGGCGTGCCGCCGGCCACGTACACGGCGAGCGCGCCGAGCGCGAAGACGTCGGCGGCGGAGGTCACGGGCAGCCCCGCGGCCTGTTCGGGCGCCATGTACGCGGCGGTGCCGATGCGCAGCCCGGTACCGGTGAGGCCGGTGGCGTCGGCCGCGCGGGCGATCCCGAAGTCGATGACGCGCGGCCCGTCCTCGGCGATCAGCACATTGGCGGGCTTCAGGTCCCGGTGGACGACCCCCGCGCCGTGGATGGCCTGGAGCGCCTCGGCGATTCCGGCGACGAGCAGCAGGACCGTGCGCGGCGGAAGCGGACCGTGGCGCCGGACCGCCTGGTCGAGGGAGGGGCCGGGAACGTAGGCGGTGGCGAGCCAGGGAATAGGGTCATCCACCCCGGAATCGATCACCTGGGCGGTGAACAGCCCGTGGATGCGCCGGGCGCTGGCGACCTCGTCGGCGAACCGCAGGCGGAATCCGGGGTCCGCCGCGAAGTCCTCCCGCACCACCTTGAGGGCGATGGGCCGCCCGCCCCGGGTGTGGGCGAGGTAGACCACGCCCATGCCCCCGGAGCCCAGCCGGGCGTGGAGACGGTAACCCCCGATCTCCTGCGGATCGTCGGCTGAGAGCGCCGGGCGGACGGGGTGTGCCCCAGGGGACTGCATGGACATGCGCTGGCTCTTTCGGCGATGCGGAACGGGTGGGCGGGACGGGCCGGAGGCGTCCGTCGGGGGACTTGAGCGCACCTGACCGGTCGGACGATCGTGCACTTGACTAAAGTTTCAGTCAATATGCCATCGACACCGACCGGCGTCCCGGGAGGACGCCCCCACGAGGAGGAGCACGCGGTGAGCGACCGCAGAACGGCCATTCTCGAAGCAGCGGCCACCGTCATCGCGCGGCGTGGCGTACGGGGACTGCGGGTGGAGGAGCTGGCGGCGGAGGCGGGCGTCTCCAAGGCCCTGATCTACTACCACTTCGAGGACCGCACCGGCCTGCTCCGGCGGACCCTGGCCTTCGTCAACAACCGTGCTGAGCGGTACACGGCCGAGCAGTCGGCCGCCGAGGCGGCGGCCGACGCCGAGGCGACGCCCGGCTCCGGCGCGACGCCCGGTCCGCTCCGTCGGCTGGAGCAGGCGCTCCTGTTGGAGCTCCAGGACCTCCCTCACGTACGGGAGAACAGCACCGCCTGGGGCGAGCTGCGCGCGAGCGCCGTGTTCGACCCCGAGCTACGGGGCGAACTGGCCCTGGCGAGCGTGATCTGGGTCCGGGAGGTGGCCGATCAGCTGGGCGAGGTCCGGCCGACCGCCCCGGAGTCCGCGCTCACCGCTTCCGCCGAACGGCTGACCGCCCTGCTCGAAGGGCTCAGCGCCCGGTGGCTCAGTGGCATTCTGCCCCTGACGGACGCCCGCACCCGGATGCGCGAGGCGATCGGGGTGGAGGTGACCCACCTCGCTCGGCACGCGGCCGGCCCGGCGGCATACGACACGCCGACGGGCCCCGGACAAGCTTGACTGAATTTTCAGTCAGTGTCACAGTGCTAGCACCACCGCCGCCCGTGTGCCGGTGTGCCGACCCGGCGCTCGTGTCGAGAGCGCGGACCACCGCACCGCCCCTCGCGCCCCCGGGCAGCCTTTCCAGCACCCACGATCGGAGCACATCGTGTCCTACCGTCCCCCCACCCGTCGTACGGTCCTCCAAACCCTCGGCGGCCTCGGCGCACTCGCTTTCGGGGCCACAGCCTGCGGCCCGGACGGCTCCGCCGCCGGGTCCGTCGGCACCGGCTCGGACCGCGCGCCCGAAGGAGAACGCCGGTTCGGCGCGGAATGGGACAGCCACGCACGGACCTTCATGTCGTGGCCCGCCCTGGAATCGGTGTGGGCGGAGGACCTCCCGTACGTCCGCGAGGACATCGCCCGGATCGCCCGTGCCATCGCGGAGTACGAGTACGTCGTCATGATGGCCAGGCCCGACCAGCAGAAGGCCGCCCAGCGCGCCTGCGGCTCGCAGGTCGAGGTGATCCCGCTGGCCGTGGACGACATGTGGGCCCGTGACACGGTCCCGGTGTTCGTCGAGGAAGGGGGCGAGGTCATCGGGGTCGACTTCAACTTCAACGGCTGGGGCGAGAAGCAGGAGCACACGAACGACGCCCGCGTGGGCCGCGCGCTGCTCACCAAGTACGGGATTCCGCGTGTCGAGGCCCCGCTCGTCGCCGAAGGCGGCTCCTTCGAGACCGACGGCGAGGGCACCCTGCTGATCACCGAGAGCTCGATCGTGAACGAGAACCGCAACCCGGGCATGAGCCGGGACGACATCGAGGCCGACCTCGTCGAGACCCTCGGGGTGGAGAAGGTGGTGTGGCTGAAGGGGGTGCGCGGCCAGGACATCACCGACGCCCACGTGGACAGCCTCGTCCGCTACACGGCGCCGGGCGTGGTGCTGCTGGACCAGGCGTTCCCCGGTACGCCCCCGGACTCCTGGTCGCGCGCGGCCGACCAGGCCAGGGAGGTGCTGGGCGAGGCGACCGACGCCCGGGGCCGGCGCTTCGAAGTGATCGACCTGCCGCAGCCCGACCTCGACAGGATCACCGGCGAGGGCGACGACTTCGTGTCGACCTACGCCAACTTCTACGTGGCCAACGACTCGGTGTTCATGCCCCGCTTCGGCGACCGGAAGGCCGACGACCGGGCCCGGGGAATCCTCCAGGAGCAGTTCCCCGGGCGGGACATCGTGCCGGTCGTGATCGACACCGTCGCCTCCGGGGGCGGCGGCATCCACTGCGCCACGCACGACCAGCCCGGCAAGCCGGTCGACTGACACCCCCGCCACCTCGTCGCACCCGAGCCGACGATCCGGCCTCAGGGGCGGGGCTTGCGAGGCTGCCGGAACCGCCCCACCAGCAGGGCTTTCATCTCGGTTGCGCATCACAAGGCGATCAGCGGTTGACGATTAGGTTAGGCAAACCTTAGATGTGCATGAATCACATTTTAGAAAGGCTTTGCCATGAGACGAACAACCTCTCGCCGCGTCTCCGCCCTCGCCGCCGTGGCCCTGCTCGTGCCGCTCGCCGCGGCCTGCGGGTCCGACGACAAGGAAGCCGCGGAGCCCAAGGCATCCGGCACGGCCGCGAAGGAGAAGTCGGCCGGTCCGCTGGTCATCTACTCCGGACGCAACGAGGAGCTGATCGCCCCGCTGCTGGAGAAGCTGGAGAAGGCGACCGGCACCAAGGTCGAGGTCCGCTACGGCGACAGCGCCGAGCTCGCCGCCCAGCTGCTGGAGGAGGGCGACAAGACCAAGGCGGACCTCTTCTTCGCCCAGGACGCCGGTGCCCTCGGAGCACTGGGCAAGGCGGGGCGGCTCGACGCCCTGCCGCAGGCCTCGCTCGACCAGGTCGACAAGCAGTACCGCGCGGAGGACGGCAGCTGGATCGGCGTCTCGGGCCGCGCCCGCGTCATCGCGTACAACAGCGACAAGGTCGCCAAGGCGCCGGACAGCGTCAAGGACCTCACCAAGCCGGAGTGGAAGGGCAAAGTCGGATACGCCCCGACCAACGCCTCGTTCCAGGCCTTCGTCACCGGTATGCGCGTGCTGGAGGGCGACGACGCCACGCGGACCTGGCTCAAGGACTTCAAGGCCAACAGCCCGCAGGTGTACGAGAAGAACGGCGCCGTCCTCGAAGCGGTCAACGACGGCAAGGCCGAGCTCGGCCTCATCAACCACTACTACTGGTACGAGAAGGCTGCCGAGGAGGGCGCGGACAAGCTCAAGGCCGCGCTGAGCTTCCCGAAGAAGGGCGACCCGGGCGCGCTCGTCAACGTCGCCGGCGTCGGCGTCCTCAAGGGCAACGACCAGAGCGCCGCGGCCACGAAGGCCGTGGACTTCCTCCTCTCCGAGGAGGCCCAGACCTACTTCGCCGACGAGACCAGCGAGTACCCGCTGGCCGCCGGTGTCACCAGCAAGGCCGACCTCCCGAAGCTGGAGACCCTGGGCGTGCCCGAGATCGACCTCAGCAAGCTGGAGTCGCTTGAGGTCACGCTGGAGATGCTCCGGGAAGCCGGGATGGTCTGACCGGTATGACCGAACCGGGTACCCGGGGCCTCAAGACCCCGTCGGCGCCCGCTCGTAACGCCACTCGCCCGGACACCGCCTCTGCGGTGTCCGGGCGCGGGCGTGCCGGGCGAAGGCCGCCCCTCGTCCTGATCGTCCTCGCCTCCGTCGCCGCCGTACTCGCCCTGCTCCCGCTCATCTACCTCGGGGTGCGGGCCCTGGAGCGTGGTCCCGGGTTCGCCTGGGACGTCGTGGCGACCGGCCGTACGGGTCAACTCCTCACCCACAGCGTCGGGCTGGCCCTCGTGGTCGTCGCCGCCTCCCTGGTGCTGGGCATCTCCCTGGCATGGCTCACGACCCGCACCGCCCTGCCCGGCGCCCGCGCCTGGTCGGTGCTGGCCACACTGCCGCTGGCGGTCCCCAGTTACGTCGCGGCCTTCGCCTGGGTCTCCGCACGCCCCGAGCTCGCCGGGTTCGGCGGCGCCGCGCTGGTCCTGACCCTGGTCAGCTACCCGTACGTCTATCTGCCGGTGGCGGCGGCGCTGCGCGGGATCGACCCGGCCCAGGAGGAGACGGCGCGGGCGCTCGGGCACGGCCCGTGGCAGACGTTCCGGCGGGTCACACTCCCCCAGTTGCGTCCTGCGGCGGCGGGCGGGGGGCTGCTGGTGGCCCTGTACGTGCTCTCGGACTTCGGAGCCGTCTCGATCATGCGGTACGAGACGTTCACCCTGGCCATCCACACGTCGTACAAGGCGAGTTTCGACCGTACCCCGGCGGCGGCGCTGGGTGTCGTCCTGGTCCTGATGACCGTGCTCCTGGTCGCCGCGGAATCCCGTACGCGCGGCCGGGCCGGGTCGGCGCGGACCGGCTCCGGAACGGCGCGACCGCCGGTGCCCCTGCCGCTCGCGCGGCTGCGCTGGCCCGCGCTGGCCTGGTGCTCGGCCGTCGCCGCCGCCGGTGTCCTCTTCCCGCTGGGAACCCTGGCGTACTGGCTGGCGGTGGGCAGTTCGGCCACCTGGGAACCTGCCAGGCTGCTGGACACGGGGACGACGACCCTGCTGGTCGCGGCCCTCGGCGCCGCGCTGACCACCGCCCTCGCCCTGCCGGTCGGGGTCCTGGCCGCCCGCTACCGGGGCCGCGTCGCGCATCTGCTGGAGCAGGCGGCGTACGCCGGACACGCCGTTCCGGGCATCACCGTCGCCCTCGCCATGGTCTTCCTCGCGGTGCGCTACGCCTACCCCCTGTACCAGGAGCTGCCGTTGCTCGTCATCGCGTACGCGGTGCTCTTCCTTCCGGTGGCCGTCGGTGCGACGCGGGCCGCCGTACTCCAGTCCCCGCCGGTCCTGGAGGACGTGGCCCGTTCGCTGGGGCGCGGGCCGCTGCGGGTCCTGCGGGAGGTGACGGTGCCCCTCGCCGCCCCCGGGGTGGCCGCGGGGGCCGCGCTCACCTTCGTGGTCTGCATGAAGGAGCTGCCCGCGACGCTGCTGCTGCGCCCCACGGGCATGGACACGCTGGCCACCCGGCTGTGGACCGAGACCGGTACCGCCTCCTACGCGGCGGCGGCCCCCTATGCCGCCGTCCTCGTCCTGATCGCCGCCGTCCCCGCGTACCTCCTCGGAAGGCACCGCACATGAGCGACCTGCACATCACCGGCCTGACCCACTCCTACGCCCCCGGCGCCCCGATCCTGGGCGGGCTGGACCTCACCGTCCCCAGCGGGCGGCTGGCCGCCGTGCTCGGCCCCTCCGGCTGCGGGAAGACCACCATGCTGCGGGCCGTGGCGGGATTCCTGCGCCCGGACGCGGGTACGGTCGAACTCGACGGGCGGACCGTCACCGGCCCCGGCGTCCATCTCCCTCCGGAGCAGCGCAGGGTCGGGATCGTCCCGCAGGAAGGCGCGCTCTTCCCGCACCTGAGCGTCGCCCGCAACGTGGCCTTCGGGCTGACGCACCGGACACGTGCCGAGCGCCTTCGGCGTACCGAGGAGATGCTCGAACTCGTCGGTCTGCCCGGCTACGGCCCCCGTATGCCCCACGAACTGTCGGGCGGTCAGCAGCAACGGGTCTCCCTTGCCCGCGCGCTGGCCCCGGCGCCCGCCCTCGTCCTGCTGGACGAGCCGTTCAACGCCCTGGACAGCGCCCTGCGCGCCGGTGTCCGGGCAGATGTCCGAACGGCGCTCCGGGCGACCGGGGCCACCGGGGTCCTGGTCACCCACGACCAGCAGGAGGCCCTGACGACCGCGGATCTGGTCGCGGTCGTCCGGTCGGGCCGGGTCGCCCAGTGCGGCACACCGCAGGAGGTCTACCGCAGGCCCGCCGATCCCTGGGTAGCGGGGTTCGTCGGCGGTGCCGTACTGCTGCCCGGCACCGGAGAGGGCTCGACGGCCCGGACCGCCCTGGGCCCCGTGCCCCTGGAAGCCCCGGCCGACGGAGGCAGCGGCACCGTCGTGCTGCGGCCCGAACAGCTCGCCCTCACCGCCCCGTCGGACGGCGCGGCCCGCGCCACGGTGGCGGACGTCTCGTTCCACGGGGCCGACACGCTGGTGAGCGTCGCCGTGCCGGGCGTGGACGCCCCGGTCCAGGTGCGCGCCACCGGTCCGGTCGACCGGCACCCCGGCGACCCGGTCGGGATCGTCGTCACGGGCACCGCCACCCTCCACCGCCCGGCCGAGTAGGTCCCGGCATCCGGGCGAACCGTCGCCGGGCTGTCCGGGTGCCCCTCGGGGGCGGCGGGGCTCTCTGCGGGTGCGATGCGCGACGAGGAATTCCGGACAGCTTCACGAGGTGAGTGAGGCCACACGTTTTCGGGTTTGACGGGAAATCCTTCACAAAGTTGACGCTTCTTCTTCAAAAACTTTCGATGCGGTCCCGTTTCGTCACCCAAACAGCAAGATCAACATCGTTGAACCCTGCACTGCCCACTTCGCCCTGTCCGTATGGCGGTGAACCGGCCCGCCCGGACTACTGCCTCCCGCGCATATGGCTGTAGGCATATGCCGACACGGCCCGCCGGACGCGCCGACCCTGACCAGGTCGAGTGCGCGTCCGGTGACGCGCCATCACTTGAGGGGATTCCGAGGGCGCCTGCCTTCGATTCCCGTACACCATCACCGCACTTGGGGGACTTTCCCATGCCTCAACTCACCCGTCGTCGCACCCTCGGTGCCGCTGCGACCGTTGTGACCGGCCTCGTCCTGACCGGCTTCGCCCGGACGGCCGGAGGGCCGTCCGACCCTCGGGCCGCAGGCGTGCAGCACCCCGAAGGGCACGCGGAACACACAGGCCACGCAGGCCATGCAGGGCACTCTGAGCACTCGGAGCACGAAGGCCCGCAGCCGTTCAGCGAGACCTTCCGGGGGCGCCGCATCGAGGGCGCGCCGTCGCCCGCCGACGGGCACCACGGCGGCTACACCGTGCAGATCGACGGCGAGGAACTGCATGTGATGCGGAACGCGGACAGCACCTGGGTCAGCGTCATCAACCACTACGAGACGTTCGCCACCCCGCGCGCGGTCGCCCGGGCGGCCGTGATCGAGCTCCAGGGCTCCGAACTCGTACCCCTGGCCTGATCCCGTCCCGCCCGCGCGATTCCGCTGACCATTTCCTGAACCGGGGAGCACCCTCATGACCGTACGCAAGAACCAGGCGAGCCTCACCGCTGCCGAGAAGCGGAGCTTCGTCGACGCGCTCCTGGAGCTCAAGCGCACCGGCCGGTACGACACGTTCGTCACCACCCACAACTCCTTCATCATGAGCGACACCGACAACGGTGAACGGGTGGGCCACCGGTCGCCGTCCTTCCTGCCCTGGCACCGCAGGTTCCTCATAGAGTTCGAGCAGGCGCTCCAGGCCATCGACCCCACCGTCGCACTGCCCTACTGGGACTGGACGGTGGACCGCACCGTCGCCGCCTCCCTGTGGGCGCCCGACTTCCTCGGAGGCACCGGCCGCGTCAGGGACGGGCAGGTCGCCGAGGGGCCGTTCGCCTTCAGCGGCGGCAGATGGCCGGTCACGGTGACGGTCGACGGGCGCAACTTCCTCCGCCGCGCCCTCGGCTCCGGCGTACCGCAGCTGCCGACCCGCTCGGAGGTCGACTCGGTCCTCGCCATGCCCACCTACGACACCGCGCCCTGGAACAGCGCGTCGGACGGTTTCCGCAACCACGTCGAAGGCTGGCGCGGCGTCAACCTCCACAACCGCGTGCACGTGTGGGTGGGCGGTCAGATGACCACCGGCGCCTCGCCCAACGACCCGGTCTTCTGGATGCACCACGCGTTCATCGACCGGCTCTGGGCGCAGTGGCAGGCGCGGCACCCCCGCTCCACCTACCTGCCCGCCACGGGGACGCGGAACGTCGTGAGCCTCAACGACACCATGCGCCCCTGGAACGACGTGACACCGGCCGACATGCTGGACCACACGCGGTACTACACGTACGACACGATGGCGTAGCGCCGCGCGGAGGGCCTGGGGGCACGCGTCAGCTTCGCGCTTTCATGGAGCAGGCCGTCCGCCAGGCCCTCGGCACGCCACGGTCCCCCACGTCACAGTCCCTCACGCCGCGGTCCCTCACAGCACAGTCCCTCACGTCACGGTCCCTCACTTCACGACCGGAGTCAGGCCGTCAGCTGCCGGACGGCCGGGTGCCGTGGTCCTCGTCCTGGTAGCTGTAGCGCTTCCCGGTCCAGACGTCTCCGACGTTGTGGTAGCCGCGCTCTTCCCAGAACCCGGGGCGGTCGGCGGTGAGGTACTCGACGCCTCGGAGCCATTTGGGGCTCTTGTACCCGTAGAGGTGTGGCACGACCAGACGCAGCGGGGAGCCGTGTTCGGCGGTGAGGGGTTCGCCGCCGCGGTGGGTCGCCAGGAGTGTGGTGGGGGCGGTGAAGTCGGAGAGCCGGAGGTTGGCGCTGTAGCCGTACTCGGCCCAGGCCATCACATGCGTGACCCCGGCGGCCGGAGGCGCCAGGCGGAGCAGCGTTTCAGCGGGGATGCCGAACCACTCGTGATCCGTCGAGGTGATCCCCTGCGCGCAGTGCAGGTCGGCGACGACGGCGGTGCGCGGAAGTGCCGTGACCTCGTCCCAGGTCCAGCTGTAGGTGACGTCGCGGGCTGTGGCCCCGAAGATCTTCAGGTCCCACCGTTCGGGCCGGAAGCGGGGAACCGGGCCGTAGTGGGAGACCGGCCAGCCGGCCACCTTCCGCTGCCCCGGCGGGAGGTGTCGTGACGTAGGCGGCGGAGCCAGGTGATCGCTGCCCACTGACGGTCATCTCCCTAGGGGTCGGCACGGCGAGATGCGGAACACCCTCGCACATACATTCTCCCGCAGAGTTCTCAGGGCCGGAGCAAGCCCCGTTCCCCCGGGGTGTCGGTCGCGGTGCGTTCGTCTCACAGACGGGTGTCTCACAGACGGGTATGGACGCGGTTCCGGTCCGTCTCCCCCCGGGGGCACAGGCCTCAGCCTGCGGGCGTCGCTGCGGCAAGCCTGGAGATCTCGGCGGCGACGGCGGCCGGGTCGGGAGCGACGGTGACCCGGGCGACACCGTCCAGGCCGGGGTGGGCGCCGACCCGTACCGAGTGCCGCGCGTGGGCCAGCAGGTCGCGGTCGTTGATGTCGTTCCCGAAGGCGTTGTACTGGTCGATGCCCAGCGAGGCGAGGGCGTCCCACTTGTTCGTGGCGCCGGGAGCGAAGTCGATGATCGCTTCATCGAGGTGGTGGTTGACGGTCATCCCGAGCACCCGGCCCGCCTCGGCCAGGGCCGCCATGTCGGTCGCAGCGACCACAAGGAACTTCACGACGGCGGGGAGGTCGGAGAGGTCGACCTGCCGTGCGAGGCGGCCCTGGTCGACACGGCCCAGAATCGGGTGGTCGGCCGGCCCGGTGTACGCGTAGTCCCAGGGGCCGTCGGCGAGATAGCCCGCCTGGAACCGGTCGGCTTCGACCAGCAGCTTGTCGAGGTCATCGGCCTCGAACGCGGCCCGCGCCCGCACCTGGCCGCCGACGGATACGAGACTGCCGTTCCCTCCGATCAGCGTCGCGGCGGGGAAGGCCCCGTCGAGCACCGGCAACAGGTCGCGAACCGGGCGGGCGGAGGCGAAGACCAACTGGTGACCGGCGCGTTCGCAACTCTCGATCGCCGCGAGGATCCGGCTGTCGATCGTCCTTCCGTCGAAGCAGAGGGTGCCGTCGATGTCGAAGACCGTGGTGCGGATGCTGGAAAGGATCACACCAAATCTTATCGGGTCATCTCCGGACACCACCCATGGCCCCGCTCCCCGGGACACGACGGCTCCGGACCTCCAACCACCGGATTTCGGTGACGCGCCACCGCTGGCGCCGATGGTCCACATCGCGGCGCCGTCGCGCGCGCACTGCGCGGGAGCACACCGTCGTCGGCGGCCGCCACGGGCACGATGCCGACCTCGACCGCGGCGGCGGCTCCCCCGGAGGAGCCACCCCGGGTACACCGCTTCGGCAGGAGCCGCGACGCGCTCAGCATGGTGCGTCGCCGGGGTTCATGAGGGACGATCAGCAGTTCATGAACCTTGCCGGAAGCCTCACCAGGAAAGACACGGGCTGACATCGCCCCTGCTGGACTCAGAAGGAGACAGGCATGAAGATGCTGATCAACGTCCCGGAGACCGTCGTCGCCGACGCCCTGCGGGGTATCGCCGCCGCCCACCCGGAGTTGACCGTCGATGTGGAGAACCGGGTCGTCGTCCGGCGGGACGCGCCGGTCGCCGGGAAGGTGGGGCTCGTCTCGGGGGGCGGTTCGGGGCACGAGCCTCTCCATGCCGGGTTCGTCGGGCCCGGGATGTTGTCGGCCGCCTGTCCTGGGGAGGTGTTCACCTCGCCGGTGCCGGACCAGATGGTGCGGGCGGCCGCGGCGGTGGACAGCGGGGCGGGGGTGCTCTTCGTCGTCAAGAACTACACCGGTGACGTGCTGAACTTCGAGATGGCCGCCGAACTCGCCGAGGACGAGGGCATCCAGGTCGCCCAGGTCGTCGTGGACGACGATGTGGCGGTGAACGACAGTACCTTCACGGCCGGGCGGCGAGGTACGGGTGCCACGCTCTTCGTCGAGAAGATCGCCGGGGCCGCGGCGGACGAGGGCGCGCCCCTGGAGCGGGTGGTCTCGGTGGCCCGGCAGGTCAACGCGTCCTCGCGGAGTTTCGGGGTGGCGCTGAGCGCGGTCACCACTCCGGCGAAGGGCAGCCCGACCTTCGATCTGCCCCCCGGTGAGCTGGAGTTGGGCATCGGCATCCACGGCGAGCCGGGGCGCGAGCGGCGGCCGATGATGACCTCGGGCGAGATCGCCGACTTCGCGGTCGACGCGGTGCTGGAGGACCTCCGGCCGACCGGCCCCGTACTGGCTCTGGTCAACGGCATGGGGGCGACGCCCCTGCTGGAGCTGTACGGGTTCAATGCCGAGGTCCACCGGGTGCTCTCCGAGCGGGGTGTGCCGGTGGCTCGTACGCTCGTGGGGAACTACGTGACCTCGCTCGACATGGCAGGCTGCTCGGTGACGCTGTGCCAGGTGGACGAGGAGTTGTTGCGGCTGTGGGACGCACCTGTCCGGACCGCCGCGCTCCGCTGGGGCCGTTGAGCCCCTCGGTGCCCCGAGCACTCGGCGGGCGCGGCCGGGCCGGGGCCTTGCGAACCGTGCCGACGACCGTACGCGTACGAACCGTGCCGGACAGGCCCGGGGAACAGGAGATCATGTGCTCGACGCCGACTTCTTCCGCCGCTGGATGGCGGCCACCGCGGCCGCCGTGGACCGTGAGGCGGATCAACTGACCGAGCTGGACTCGGCGATCGGGGACGCCGATCACGGCAGCAACCTTCAGCGCGGCTTCACGGCGGTCGCGGCCGTGGTGGAGAAGGACGCGCCCGCGACTCCCGGTGCGGTGCTGATGCTCGCGGGGCGGCAGCTGATCTCCACCGTCGGCGGGGCGTCCGGACCGCTGTACGGGACGCTGCTGCGCCGTACGGGGAAGGCGCTCGGCGAGGCCGCCGCGGTGGACCGGGACCAGCTCGCCCGGGCGTTCGCCGAGGGCGTGGCCGCCGTCGGACAGCTCGGCGGGGCGCAGGCCGGGGACAAGACCATGCTGGACACGCTGCTGCCCGCCGCCGAGGCGCTGGGCTCGTCGTTCCGGGGCGCGGCGGACGCGGCCCGCGCGGGCGCCGAGGCGACGGTTCCGTTGCAGGCGCGCAAGGGGCGGGCCAGCTATCTCGGTGAGCGCAGCATCGGGCATCAGGACCCGGGGGCGACCTCGGCGGCCCTGCTGGTCGAGGCCCTGGCCGAGACGGCGAAGGACGGGGGTGTGGACGCATGAGCGACGAGCCGCAGGTGGGCATCGTGCTGGTCTCGCACAGCGGGCCGGTCGCGGAATCGGTCGCCGAACTGGCCCGGGGCCTCGCCGCCGGGGGCGTGACGGCCCCCGTCGCCGCGGCGGGCGGGCTGCCGAACGGCGGGCTCGGCACCAGCGCCGAGCTGATCGGCCGGGCCGCCGCTTCGGTGGACCGGGGCGCCGGGGTCGCGGTCCTCGTCGATCTGGGGAGCGCGGTCCTCACGGTGAAGGCGATGCTCGCGGAGGGCGACGAACTGCCGGAGAACACCCGGCTGGTGGACGCGCCGTTCGTGGAGGGCGCGGTCGCCGCCGTGGTGACCGCCTCGTCCGGCGGGGACATCGGCGCGGTGGAGGCGGCGGCCTCGGAGGCGTACGGGTACCGCAAGACGTAGTCGTCAAGAGATAGTCGTCAAGACGTGGCCGTACGGGGGTGGCGGGGCGGTGTCCGCGATGCGGCGCCGCCCCTTCCTCGTCGGCCCGGCCCCTCCGTTGGCGTGCCTCCCACCGTGCTTGCAGACTTGGCGACATGTCGGCAGGCAGGCGCAGTGCGGGGCTTCTTCTCTTCCGGACCACGGATACGGGAGGCGAGCGGGATCTCGACGTGCTCATCGGGCACATGGGCGGGCCGTTCTGGGCGGGCCGGGAGGAGGCCGCCTGGTCGGTGCCCAAGGGTGAGTACGGCCCCGACGAGGAACCGGCGGTGGCCGCGCGGCGGGAGTTCGAGGAGGAGCTGGGGCTGCCGGTGCCGGACGGGGAGTGGCTGCCGCTCGGCGAGGCGCGTCAGCGCAGCGGCAAGACGGTGACCGTGTGGGCGGTTCGGGCGGAGCTGGATGTGGCGGCTGTGGTGCCGGGGACGTTCACGATGGAGTGGCCGCGCGGCTCCGGCGTGCAGCGGGAGTTCCCGGAGATGGACCGGTTCGCCTGGTGCACGCCGGAGGAGGCCGCCGAACGGCTGGTCGTCGGCCAGCGCGTCTTCGTGGAGCGGCTGCGCGCTCAGGTACGCGGGGAGGCCGACGCCCCGGACGCGTAAGCCGGTTCCGAGTAGGAGGCGGGGCGGCCCGCCCGCAGTTTCAGTACGTCGCCGGTGAAGCGGGCGCGGAAGCTGCGGTCGTGCGAGACGACGACCACGGCTCCCGGGTACTGCGCGAGGGCCGCCTCCACCTCCTCCACCAGGCTCAGCGCGATGTGGTTCGTCGGCTCGTCCAGGACCAGCAGATCGGCGGGCCGCGTCACCAGCCGGGCCAGGGCCAGCCTGCGCTGCTGGCCGATGGAGAGGTCCGCGACGGGGACGCCGAGGTCCTCGGGGTGGAACAGGCCCAGCTCCAGCAGCTCGTCGGCGTACTCGTCCGGGGAGCCGGGGCGGCCCGCCGCGTAGGTGGCGAGCAGGGTGCGGCGGGTCGGCCGGGCGGGCAGCTCCTGCGGGAGGTAGCCGACCCGGGCGCGGCGGCGGACCGTGCCGGTGTCGGGAGCCAGGTCCCCGGCGAGGACCCGGAGGAGGGTGGTCTTGCCCGCTCCGTTGTCCCCGGTGACCAGCAGGCGGGCTCCGGGCTCCACGCGCAGGGCGGGGAGGTGGAGCCGGTCGCCCACGGAGATGTCCGCCAGCTCGATCAGGGGGCCGGAGCCGGTCTCCTCCGCCAGGGCCGGGCGGCCGGTGAAGGCGAGCGGCTTGGGCGGGGCGGGTACGGGGGTGCGGCGCAGCGCCTCCAGCCGGGTGCGGGCCGCCCTGACCTGGCCGGAGAGCTTCGCCTCGTGGGAGCGGCGGTGCTTGCCGAACCCCTGCTTCGGGTCCTTGCCCGTGGCCGCGAGCCGCTGTCCTGCGGCGTCCACCAGCTCCGCCGTACGGGCCAGCTCGCTCAGGTACTCCTGGTGCTCCTGGGCCCAGCGCCGCCGGGCCGCCGCCTTCGCCGTACGGTAGCCGTCCCAGCCGTCCCCGTACCGGATGACCGTGCGCAGGTCGCGGTCGACCTCCAGGATCACCGAGGTGACCCGCTCCAGGAAGGCCCGGTCGTGGGTGATGGCGACGACCGTGCCCCGGTGGGCGCGCAGGTGGTCCTCCAGCCAGTTCACGGCCCGTACGTCGAGGTGGTTGGTCGGCTCGTCCAGGAGGAGCAGTTCGGGGGCGGCCGCCAGCACGCAGGCCAGGGCGAGGCGGGACTGCTCGCCGCCGGAGAGGGTGCAGAGCGCACGGTCCCGGGTGAGATGGCCGAGGCCGAGGCCGTGGAGGGCCGCTTCGGTACGGGCGTCCGCGCGGTAGCCGTCGCGTTCCTCGTAGGCGGTGAGGAGGTCTCCGTACGCCGCGAGTTCCACGTCCGTCGGCTCGCCCGCCGAGAGTGCCTCCTCCGCCTCGCGGATGCGGCGCTCCAGGGTGCGGAGCTCGGCCAGGGCCGCGTCGACGACGTCCTGCACGGTGTCGGCCGGATCGAGGGCGAGGGTCTGGGCCAGATAGCCGGTGGAGCCGGGGAAGCGGACGGTGATCCCGCCGCTGTCCGGGCGCTCGGCCCCGGCCAGCAGCCGCAGGAGGGTGGACTTGCCGGAGCCGTTCTCGCCGATGACGGCGGCCTTCTCGCCGGGGCGGACGGTGAGCGTCACCTGGTCGAGTACGGAGCGGTCCCCGTACGCCTTGGAGACGTCCTTCATGGTCAGTTGGGCGCGGTCGCGCTGGGGGTGCATGGGTGCCTTTTCCCTGATTCCTGGGTGCCGGCCCGCGACGGCGCGTGCGGGGACGCGCGGGGGCCGGGCGTGGGTACCGGACGGCGGAGGGACAGCGGCACACGGCGTGCGGCGGCTGTCCGGGCCGGGAATCAGCGGAAGTAGTAGTACGAACCCATGGTGTCGAGTGTAACGAGGTGCCGGATGCGGGGGCGGGGATTTTCCACCGAGCCCGCCCCCGGCGCACCTGTGCGGGTTCAGCCGTTCGGCAGGATGACCGCGCGGCCGTTGATCCGGCCGTCGTGCAGCCGCTCGTAGGCGAGCGGGGCCTCGTCGATGGAGTACGTCTCCACGTGGACGTCGACGGCCCCCGCGTGGGCCAGGTCGAGGACCTCGGCGAGCTCCTTGCGCGAGCCCCAGTAGGGGGCGCTGACGTTGGTGCCGTACGGGAGCGTCCCGAAGCCGACCGGGAGCGCGCCGCCGCCGATGCCGACGATCGTGACGTCACCGTCGACGCGGGCGGCGGCCCCGGCGGTCCGCACGGTGGGTGGGGCGCCGACGAAGTCCAGGACGACGTGTGCGCCGAGTCCGCCGGTCAGCTCCAGGACCCGGTCCGCCGCCTTCTCGTCGGAGAAGACGGCCTCGTGCGCGCCGACGGCCCTGGCCAGGTCGAGCTTCTCCTCGGTGACGTCCAGGGCGACGACCCGCGCGGCCGTCATGGCGCGCAGGAGCTGGATGGCGACATGGCCGAGGCCCCCGGTGCCGATGACGACGGCCGTCGAGCCCGGTACGAGCTTGGGCAGGGAGCGCTTGACCGCGTGGTACGGGGTGAGTCCGGCGTCCGTGAGCGACACCGTCTTCACGGGGTCCAGGTCACCGATGGGCACGAGGTGGCGGGGGTCGTCGATGATCATGTACTCGGCCATGGCGCCGGGGGCGCCGAGTCCGGGCGGCATGATGCCGAGCTCCTTGGCGCGCAGGCAGTAGTTCTCCTTGCCCTCGGCGCAGTTCACACAGATCCCGCAGCCCCAGGGCCCGTACACCGCGACGGAGTCGCCGACGGAGAGCCCGGCCACGCCGTCACCGAGGGCGGCGACCGTACCGACGCCCTCGTGGCCCAGGGTGAGGGGCAGCGGGAACGGGATCTGGTCGGCGGGCCAGCTCATCACGACGAAGTCGGAGTGGCAGACACCGGCTGCGGTGACCTTCAGCAGGACCTGGCCGGGACCGGGCTCGGGGTCCGGGACGGTGACGACCTCGGGGGCGGCGCCGGCGGCTCGGTACTGGACGGCTTTCATGGAGGTCTCCTCGCTTCTTCTCTTCTCTGCTCTGTCTTCTCTGCTCTGTCTTCTCTGCTTTGTCTTCTCTGCTTTGTCTTCTCTGCTTTGTCTTCTCTGCTTTGTCTTCTCTGCTTTGTCTTCTCTGCTTTGTTTTCTTTGCCTGGTTCTCTTCCGGTCCCGACCCGTGGTCCCGCATGTCCTTTGTCGCCCGCGGCTCCCCTGCCCGCCACCCGGGTGCCGTTACGGGGCGGAGTAGCCGCCGTCCACCAGGTGGTAGCTGCCGTGGATGAAGGAGGCCTTCTCCGAGAGGAGGAACACGGTGAGTTCGGCGACCTCCTCGGCGGTGCCGAGGCGTCCGGCCGGGTGCAAGGAGATCAGGTGCTCGCGGGCCTGGGGGTCGGCGTTCCGCAGGAGCGGGGTGTCGATGAAGCCGGGGCCGACCGCGTTGATCCGGACGTTCTGTGCGGCGTATTCGAGCGCCGCGCTCTTGGTGAGGCCGACGACCCCGTGCTTGGCGGCGACATAGGCGGGCGAGCCCGCGAAGCCGTTGGTGCCGAGGATGGAGGACATGTTGACGATCGCGCCGCCGCCCGCCGCGACGATGGCGGGGAGTTCGTGGCGCATCGAGTAGAAGACGCCGCTGAGGTTGGTGGCGACGACGCGGTCCCAGTCCTCGACGGGGTACGCCCCGGTGGGGGCGGCGGGTCCGGCGATGCCCGCGTTGTTCACGGCCAGGTGGAGGGCGCCGAAGGTCTCCACGGTGAACCGGACACCGGCTTCGACGGAGGCCGGGTCGGTGACGTCCATGCGTACGGCGGCCGCCCGGGCTCCGGTGCTCTCCAGCTGGGCGGCGGCCTTGCGGGCGTTCTCCTCGTCGTGGTCGGCGACGACGACGGCCGCGCCCGCCGTGGCGAGGAGCCTGGCCACGGCGAGGCCGATGCCGGAGGCGCCGCCGGTCACGAGGGCGGTACGGCCGGCGAACTCGGCCGAGGGGGTGGCGGGGGCGGGGGTGGTGCTCATGAGGTTGCCTCTTCTGCTGCTGCTGTGTCTTCTGGTTCTGCTGTGTCTTCTGTGGTGTCCCGTGCCGTGAGCAGGTCCGCCGACAGCGCGTCGAACGCCTCGGTGACCAGGGCGGGCAGGGCGTCCGGGCGGCCTCCGCGCACCCAGGCGGCCTGGGCCGCGAGCAGGGCGCCTGCCCCCGCCGCCACGGTCACGGCGGGGCGGATGTCGTGGCGCGGATCGACCCCGAGCCGGTCCGCGACGATGGCCACCGAGTCCTCCTGGGCGTCCACCCGGATGTGGTGGAAGGCCGCGTAGAGCGTGGGCTCCTCCTCGGCGACGACCAGGAGGTCGAAGATCCGGGGGCGGCGGTGCCAGGGCTCCGCACCGGGGTCGGCGAGCCAGGCGAGGACGGCGCGGCGGTAGGCGAGGAGCGGGGGCTCCCCGGCCGGGCGGGACCGCAGGGCCTCGTTGATCCGGTCGCCGTCGCCGCGCAGGGAGTCGAGGGCGGCGGCCTCCTTGCTCGCGAAGTACCGGCTGAAGGTGCGGCGGTCGACGTCGGCGGCCTCCGCGATCTCCTCCACCGTGACGTTCCGCAGCCCCTGGTCGAGCACCAGCTCGAACGCGGCCTGCGCGAGGGTGTCGCGGGTGCGGCGGGCCTTGCGGCTGCGCCGCTCCGGCATCCCGCCTTCCGACGCCCTGTCTTCCGGCGTCTTCCGCCCCGGAATCCTTCTTTCCGGGCTCTCTCTTTCCGGGCTCTTCCGTTCCGGGGTCATACCTGCACCGTACACCTGAAAATGTCCCCGTGCGACATCAGTCGCACGGGGACATTCAGACCGTCTGCCGACGTCAGTCGCTCACGGCACCCGCGACCGGACGGACGTCCTCCGCGGCCTCCACCGGACGCGGGCCGCCCTCGCCCGGTGCCCGGCGCAGGGCGAGCGCCGCGACGTCGTCGCGGCGGATGCCTCCGGTGAACGCCTCCAGGTCGACGTGGAGCGCGTCCAGCAGCTCGCGCGGGCCGTATCCGGCCCACTCCGCCAGCCGCCGGTCCAGCGGGTAGAAGGCACGGGAGGCGTCGCGGGCCTCGGTCACCCCGTCGGTGACGACGAGGAGGGTGGCGCCGGGCGGGAAGCCGAACGACTCGGCCGTACGGGTCTCACGGCTGAGACCGGCGAGGCCGAGGGGCACATAGGTCCGCTCCAGCGGGACGGCCGAGGCCGCTCCGTCGTGCAGCAGCCGGGGCGGCAGATGGCCGCAGTTCACCGCCTGTACGCCGCCCTCCGCGTCGAACCCGAGGACCAGCGCGGTCACGAAGCGTTCGGCCTCACCGGTCTGGGCGGAGAAGACGTTGTGCCGGACGACGGCGTCCTCCAGGGCCTCCACCACCCCGGTGAGCGTCGGCTCGCGGACCGCCGCCTCGCGGAACGCGGCGATCGCGGCGAACCCGGCTCCTATGGCCGGGAGCCCCTTGCCCTGGACGTCCCCGATGATCACGCGGGTGCCGTACGGCGACTCGACGACCTCGTAGATGTCGCCGCCGACGAAGCGGTCCTCCTCGATCGGCTCGTAGAGCCCGTACGCGAAGACCTGGTCCGTGATGACCGGCAGCGGGCGCAGGATCTGGCGCTGGAGGGCGACGGCGGCGGAGCGGAGCCGGTCCATCTCGGTGGCGTGCCGTATCCGGGCCGCGCAGGCGGCGACACCGAGGGCGCAGGCCAGCACGGTGAAACCGATACCGAAGACGAAGTCCCAGAAGGTCCCGTCCCCGCCGAGGCCGGACGCGACGACGACCACCGTGATCCACACGGCCACCCAGACGGTCTGCCGGAGGGTGCAGAAGACGGAGGCGAGGGCCGGGACGACCACGAGCAGCGGGATGACCCGCAGGTCCTCACCCGTGACCACGTCGAGGAAGACGATCAGCGCGCTCAGCAGAGCCAGCCCACCGGCCAGCGCCCAGCTCCCGATCCGGCCCGTGGCTGCCGCGGCCGCGCCCGTACCGGGCAGGACCGCCGTCCGCTCCCGTACCGTACGCCGTTTCCCCAGGGCCACCGGCCTCTCCTCCCGTTCGTTCCTCGGTGCCGCCCGCACGTCGGCCGGTCCCTTCCAGTTGACCGGGGTCCGGGCCCCGCCGCAGGGGGGCATAGGGCCCGGAGGCGGTGCCGAAGGTCCTGGGCAGGACGTTCGGCCCGGGACCTTCGGCACCCGGAGCGGGGGCCGAAGGTCCCGGTGCCCCGGCCCGGCCACCGGTCACCTCTCCACTGGCCTGCGGGTTCCGTCGGCGGGCGGGAGCGCCACCGGAGCCAGGGCGGAGAGGAACTGCGTACGGCGGCGGAGCCGGAAGCCCAGCGACTCGTAGAGCCGGATCGCCGTCGTGTTGGAGGCCGAGGTGTGCAGGAACGGGGTCTCACCGCGCTCGCGGATCCCGTGCGCCACCGCCAGGACCAGGCGGCTCGCCAGCCCCTGTCCCCGTACGGACTCGTCGGTGCAGACCGCGCTGATCTCGGTCCAGCCCGGCGGGTGCAGCCGCTCCCCCGCCATCGCGACCAGGGCCCCATCGCGGCGGATGCCCAGATAGGTGCCGAGTTCGATGGTGCGCGGCAGGAAGGGGCCGGGGCGGGTGCGCGCCACCAGGTCCAGCATCTCCGGAACGTCCGCCGGGCCGAGCCGCACGGCTTCCGGGGCGGGTGCGGGGACCACCGACACATCGACGAGCTGGACGCCGTCGACCCGGTGGACGATCTCCCAGCCCGGCGGCGGCTCCTCGTCGAGCGGGGGCAGGCCCACCTCCCCGCCCGGTCCGGCGAGTGCCGCGAGATCCGCCCAGTCCTGGGCGTCCGGGACGTCGGGGAGGTAGAGCCAGGTGCTGACGTCGGCGGGGTAGCGCAGGATCCGGCCGCGGCGTTCGGCGAAGTGGGCGTGCGGCCCCGTGAGCGAGGAGCGGGCGGGGTTGTCCAGCGGGTGGGGTGCCCCGGGGCCGGTCGCCGCCGGGGCGGTCACCGGGGCGACGGCCGGCGGCCGTGCGGTGGGGTCGGGGCGGGACACCGGAGTGCGCGCCTCCCCGAAGACGGGCCTTCCCAGGGTCGGGGCGGCGGCGGGGTCGAAGGCGTTCACCGGACCGTCTCCCCGATCGGATCGGGCCGTTCCGCGGCACGCGGTGCCGCCCCTCCTCGGCAGTCTTCGAACGCGTAGGCCTTGCGCATGTTCTCCCTCGTTCCGGTCCGTCGCACGGTTCCTCCGGGCGGGCACCCCGGTGCCCTGGCACCGCGCGCCCGCCAGCGGCGAAAAGCCCGTGCGCGCAGGGCGTATTCCGCTGCGGGGAACTGTTCACGGTGCTGCAATCAACCGGGCGGCCGGGCGCCTCCGGAACTGCGGACGGAGAGGGTCCGGCGCTCGGGAACCCCGGCGCGCGCCCGCGTGGAAGGGCGCTCGACTCCACTCATCCATAGGCCAATACGCGCCGGTCCGGTCCCAACGGCGGCCCGGCTGTGGCACTCTGGTGGCGACCGCCCCACCGGGCTCCCCCGTACCGGTGGGGCGGTTCTGTGTGCACCCAGTGCACACAGGGGCACCCAGTGCCCCCAGAACCGCCCTGTGCGCCCTGTGCGCCCTGTGCGCCCTGTGCGCCCCGCGCATCCTGTGGCCCCTGTTGCCCCGTGACACTCCTTCAGGCCCGAACTCCGCCTGTTCGGGGCCCGATCGCCTCGGTCGGCCCGATCGCATCCGTCCGGCGTGCATGAGGAACGAGCCCCCGGGCAGGCGAGTAGACCTCATGGCCTACGACCTGGGGAGCGTGACGAGATGACGGCACACACTGCGCGGACCGCCGGTGCGGAGCAGAAGACGAGCACCGCGGAGGATCTCCCGTGGATCGAGGACGCCGGGAAGATAGCCCCGATGGACGCGCGGCGGCTCTCCCGCCTCTTCTTCGACCGTCTCCAGGTCCTGGAAGAGGGCACGCACGAATACCAGTACGCGCGCAACACCCTGATCGAGATGAACCTGTCGCTGGTCCGGTTCGCCGCCAACCGGTTCCGCAACCGGGGCAGCGGCGACATGGAGGACATCGTCCAGGTCGGCACGATCGGGCTGATCAAGGCGATCGACCGCTTCGACCTCTCCCGTGAGGTCGAGTTCACCTCCTTCGCGGTTCCGTACATCGTCGGGGAGATCAAGCGGTTCTTCCGGGACACCAGCTGGGCCGTGCATGTGCCCCGGCGCCTCCAGGAGCTGCGGGTCGACCTCGCCAAGGCGAAGGAGACCCTGGCGGGCGACCTCGACCGGGACCCCACGGTGCGCGAGCTCGCCGAGCACCTGGGGATGGACGAGGCGGAGATCACCGAAGGGCTGGTCGCCTCCAACGGCTACACGGCTGGCTCCCTGGACATGCCGACCGACTCCGCGGAGTCCGGCCCCCAGAACACCGGCGGGCGGACCTTCGCCGATGTCCTGGGCGAGCCCGATCCCGCCATGGAGACCGTGGAGAACCTGCACACCCTCGCACCGCTGCTGGGCGAACTGGACGAGCGGGAGCGCCGGATCATCGACATGCGGTTCGGCCAGGAGCTGACACAGGCCCAGATCGGTGCGGAGCTCGGGATCTCCCAGATGCACGTCTCGCGGCTGCTGAGCCGGATGCTGGGCAAGCTGCGCAACGGGATGCTCACCCAGGAGTGACCCGGACGTCGCGACACAGCGGCCATACGTCGCGACACAGCGGCCACGCGTCGCGACACGGCAGCCACGCGAGGAGGCCGGTCCGGGGGGAACCGGAACCCCCGGACCGGCCCTTGCGTTGCCGCCGTATTGCAGGTTCGTGGCCAAGCGGGCGACACGCTTCCGGGCCGGTCCGGCACGTCCTACGGTCCGTAGTCAGCCCGTCGCCACCCCGGGCTTCCGCCGACCGGCGGACGTACGCCGTACGGCGACCGAACCACGTGCGAGGAACCACATGAGCCAGCCCCTCGACTCCGTCACCGCAGGCCACACCCCGGAGGACCAGAACCGGCAGGAGCCCGGAGCCGCCTGGTCCTTCGAGACCAAGCAGATCCACTCCGGTGCCGCCCCGGACCCGGCGACGGGTGCCCGCGCGGTGCCGATCTACCAGACGTCGTCGTTCGTCTTCCGGGACACCCAGCACGCCGCCGATCTGTTCTCCCTCGCCGAGCCCGGCAACATCTACACCCGCATCCACAACCCCACGCAGGACGTCCTGGAGCAGCGCATCGCCGCGCTGGAGGGCGGTGTCGCCGCCGTGGCGCTCGCCTCCGGGCAGGCGGCCGAGACCCTCGCGATCCTGACGCTGGCCGGATCGGGCGACCACATCGTCTCCTCGCCCTCGCTCTACGGCGGCACCTACAACCTCTTCCGCCACACACTGCCCCGGTTCGGCATCGAGGTGACGTTCGTCGAGGACCCCGAGGACGTGGCGGCCTGGCAGGCCGCCGTCCGGCCCAACACGAAGGCGTTCTTCGCCGAGACGCTCGGCAACCCGCGCGGCAACGTGCTGGACATCCGGGCGGTGGCCGACGCCGCGCACGCGGCCGGGGTGCCGCTGATCGTGGACAACACCGTGCCGACGCCCTTCCTGCTGCGGCCCATCGAGCACGGCGCGGACATCGTGGTCCACTCCGCGACCAAGTTCCTCGGCGGACACGGCACCACCATCGGCGGGGTCGTCGTGGACGGCGGCACCTTCGACTTCGGTGCGCACGCCGAGCGCTTCCCCGACTTCCACGAGCCCGACCCGAGCTACCACGGGCTGCGCTACTGGCCCGCCCTGGGCCCGGGCGCCTTCGCCGTCAAGCTCCGCGTCCAGCTGCTGCGCGACCTGGGCCCCGCGCTCTCGCCGCACTCCGCGTTCCTGCTGCTCCAGGGCGTCGAGACGCTGAGCCTGCGGCTGGAGCGGCACACCTCCAACGCCCTGGAGCTGGCCCGCTGGCTGGAGCAGCGCGACGAGGTGGAGACCGTGCACTACGCCGGTCTCCCGTCGAACCGCTGGTACGAGGCGGGGCAGCGCTATCTTCCGCGCGGCGCCGGAGCGGTGCTGGCCTTCGAGCTGAAGGGCGGGGCCGAGGCGGGCAAGCAGTTCGTGGACGCGGTCGAGCTGTTCAGCCACCTCGCCAACATCGGTGACGTACGGAGCCTGATCATCCACCCGGCGTCCACCACCCACAGCCAGCTGACCGAGGAGCAGCTCGTCGCCACGGGCGCCACGCCCGGTCTGGTGCGGCTCTCGGTCGGCCTGGAGAACGTGGACGACCTCAAGGCCGACCTGGAGTCGGGGTTCCGCGCCGCGAAGGCCGCGTCCTGAACCCTGGCGCCGCGCCCGCCGCACTTCCCCTTCCTCCGGCCTCCGGCGGCCGGAGGGAGGGGGACCCGCCCGGTCGCCGCCGCTGGGCGGCGATCGAGGACCCGCTGCCCCTGGAGTCCGGCATCCGGCTACCGGGGGTCCGCCTGGCGTACGAGACCTGGGGGCAGCGGGCGGCGGACGGTTCCAACGCCGTGCTGGTCCTGCACGCGCTGACGGGCGACAGCCATGTGGCCGGACCCGCGGGTCCCGGCCACCCCACCCCCGGCTGGTGGGACGCGCTCGTCGGTCCGGGCCGAGCGCTCGACACCGACCGGTGGTTCGTCGTCGCCCCGAACGTGCTGGGCGGCTGCCAGGGCAGTACGGGCCCCTCTTCCCCGGGGCCCGACGGCACGCCCTGGGGATCCCGGTTCCCGTATCTGACGGTACGGGACCAGGTGGCGGCCGAGGCGGCGCTCGCCGACGCACTGGGCATCGGCCGGTGGGCGGCCGTGGTCGGCGGCTCGATGGGCGGGATGCGGGCCCTGGAGTGGGCGGTGAGCAGGCCCGAGCGCACCGGCTCGCTGCTGGTGCTCGCCGCCCCGGCCGCCGCCTCCGCCGAGCAGATCGCCTGGGGTTCGGTGCAGATCGGCGCCATCCTCTCCGACCCGGGGTGGCGGGGCGGCGACTACCACGACGCGCCGCCCGGCGGCGGTCCGCACCGGGGCCTCGGTCAGGCGCGCCGCATCGCCCACATCACGTACCGCAGCGAGCCCGAGCTCGGCTCCCGGTTCGGCGGTGCGCCGCAGCCGGGCGAGGAGCCGGGGCGCGGCGGGCGGTACCAGGTGGAGTCCTATCTCGACCACCATGCGCTCAAGCTGGTGCGCCGGTTCGACGCGGGCAGCTATGTGGCGCTCACCGAGGCGATGAACGGGCACGACGTCGGCCGGGGCCGGGGCGGTATCGCCCGCGCGCTGCGCCGGGCGGAGCTGCCCGCGCTGGTCGTGGGCGTGGACTCGGACCGCCTGTATCCGCCGTCCCAGCAGGAGGAGTTGGCGGCGCTGCTGCCGGGGGCGGACGGCCTGCGGATCGTCAACTCCCCGTACGGACACGACGGTTTCCTCATCGAGACCGGTCAGGTGGGTTCCCTGGTACGGGAGTTGCTTCCCCCAGAACTCGCACCCCTCCCGACTCCCGCCCTCAGCAAGGAGCTTCCATGAGCCCGCTTCCCCCGCCGTCCGAGGACACCTACGACCGGATACGGCTGCGGCAGTGGTCCGCCGGAGCGGCGCGGTCCGCCGGGATCGACCGCCGCGATCTGCTGAAGCTCGTCGCGGCCGCCTCGGCCGCCGTGCCGCTGGCTTCGGTCGCCGCCCCGGCCCCCGCACACGCGGCAGCCGCCCCAGGGCCTCTCGTGGCCGCCGGGCTGCCCGGTGTCGTCAAGCCGCTGCCCCCGGAGCTGTTCACGCTGCGCGGCACCAACGCGGAGACGAACTTCGCCGCGCTGAAGGGCACCGGGCCGCTCACCCCCGCCGACCGGTTCTTCGTCCGCAACCACACCGCCACCCCGCGCATCGAGCGGGCCGACTGGAAGCTGACGGTCTGGGGCGACGGGCTGAAGGGCGCCCCGGTGGACTTCACGTACGCCGATCTGCGCAGGCTGCCCTCGGTGACCCGCACCGCGTTCGTGGAGTGCGCGGGCAACGGGCGCAGCTTCTTCGCCTCCCAGCAGGGGCAGACGGTCAGCGGCACCGCGTGGACGCTCGGGGCGATCGGTACGGCCCGCTGGCGCGGGGTGCGGCTGGGGGACGTGCTGCGCCGGGCCGGGATCGGACGGCACGCCGTGGACGTACTGCCGCGCGGTCTGGACGCGGAGGTCGTCACCGACGGGGTGAACCTGGGGCGGGTGCGCCGTCCGCTGCCGGTGGCGAAGGCGCTGGACGACGTGCTGCTCGCGTACGAGATGAACGGTGAGCCACTGCCGCCCGACCACGGGTACCCGGTCCGGGTGATCGCGCCGTCGTGGGTGGGCATCGCCAACATCAAGTGGGTCGGTGACATCGAGGTGAGCGCCGAGCCGCTGCTCACGCCGTGGAACACGGGCCTCTACCGGCTGTTCGGGCCCGGCCATCCGCCGGAGGGCAGCGCCCCGCTGACCCGGCAGACACTCAAGAGCGCCTTCGAACTGGCTCGGGGGGCTTCGTTCCCGGTCCACCGCCGTACGGTGCTGACCGGCCGTTCCTGGTCGGGCGGGGCGCCGGTGCGGTCGGTGGAGGTCAGCACCGACGGCGGGCTCCACTGGCGGCGGGCCCGGCTGCACGACGTGCCGCGGGCCGGGAGCTGGGTGCGGTGGTCGGCGGACTGGGTGCCCACGCGGAAGGGTGCGACGGAGCTGCTGGCCCGGGCCACGGACCGTTCCGGGCGTACGCAGCCGAAGGTGACGGCGCACAACACGCAGGGGTATCTGTTCGACGCGGTGGTGCGGCACCCGGTGACGGTCAGCTGAGGTCCCGGGCCGGGCGGGCTCCCGCCCGTACGGCGGTGTGCACGGCGCGGGCGATCCGCGCGCCCCAGGTGGAGCGGGGTCCGGCGAAGGGTTCGCCGCCGTCGGGCCCCGGTTCGGGGGCGGCGACGCAGACGGCGTCCGTGGGAGTGCCCGAGCAGTCGAGTCCGGCGTCCAGGAGGGCCTGGACCTTGGCCTCGGTGGCGGTGGCGACGGCGTTGACCAGGGCGGCGTCGGAGAGGGCGGTGGGGAGCGTGACGACGATGTTGATGGTGCCGGGGCGGTGCGGGGCGCCCGGGCCGGAGGCCGCGTTGTCGGGGGCCGCCGCCCAGCCCCGTACGCCGAGGCCCGTGGTGACGGTCGCGGTGACGCCGCCGTCGTGGCCGGTCGTGTACGCGGCGACCTCGGCGGCGGTCATCAGCCCGGCGCCCGGGCCGGTGAGCCCTTCGGCGGCGGCGATCTCGGCGAGGTGGCGGTCCGGGTCGAGACGGGGGTAGCCGCCGGGGACCTGGGCGTTGAGGACCCAGGCGCGGGGGCCGATGCCGCCGCCGAGGACCGCGCTGCTACACACCCGTACCCCGGGGCCCAGCCGCCACACGAGGTGGTGGAGGTGGTGGCCGTCCTCGTGCCGGTCGCGCAGTTCACCGCGCGCTTCACCGCGTGGTTCACCGCCCGACTCACCGCCCGGTTCAGCGCACTGGGCGGGCAGGTGGACGCGTACGGAACGGATGGCGCACCCCTGGTGGCTCGGCGGGACCGGCGATGGCCCGTCCTCCCGGGGCTGCCGTGCTCCGCCGATCATATGCGGGCCGCGCCCGCTCACCTCGTGGGCGGGGGCTCGCACCCCCTCACCCGATTGGCCTAACTGATCCGGGGGCCGCTCAGCGCGCTCGTACGGGGCCAGCAGCGACCGCAGGGCTTTGGGGCCCCTTCGGCCGGGTGGCCGGGAGGTTGCAGCGCCCAGGCGGGTGAGGCGCGATGGAAGCCGGACGTGCCACATCTGGTGGAGCCACCCACAGGGCGCGCCCAGCGAGGAGGGTTCGGTTATGGGAGCCGCTGACGGTTTCACGGATTCCGGAGAGCTCGACGGTCTGACCGTGTACGACAACGAGGGTGAGAAGGTCGGCAGCGTGGGCCGCGTGTACGTCGACGACGACACCGGCAAGCCCGACTGGGTCACGGTCAAGACCGGTCTGTTCGGCATGAAGGAGAGCTTCGTACCGCTCGCCGGAGCCCGTCGAGTGGGCTCCGACCTGCACGTCTCGCACTCCAAGGACACGGTCAAGGAAGCGCCCCGCGTGGACGCGGACGCACACCTCTCCGTCGCCGAGGAGGAAGAGCTCTACCGGCACTACGGCCTGTCCAGGAAGACCGGCAACCTCGGTGACACCAAGGGCACCGACACGGGTACGGGCACCGGAGCCGACGCCCGTACCGTCGCCGGAACCGGTGCCATGGGCGCGGCCGGAGCGGGTGCGGCGGGCACGGCCCGGGGTACGGGCGCACCGCAGAGCGCCAAGGCGACCGGCAGGACCACCACGAGCGCCGGGGCGGCGGGTATGGCCGGTGCGGGCACCGGTACGGGCAGGCACCGCGAGACGGACGTCTCCGCCACGTCCCGCCCGTTGGCGGGCGCCGGAGCGGGCACGTCCCGGTCGGCCGACCTGAGCGGCAAGGACGAGCTGATCCGCTCCGAGGAGCAGCTGCACGTCGGTACGGAGGAGTACGAGAGCGGCCGGGCGAGGCTGCACAAGTACGTGGTGACCGAGGAGGTGACCCGGTCCGTGCCCGTCTCCCACGAGGAGGTACGGGTGGTCCGCGAGCCGCTGCGGCCCGGCGAGAAGGTGACCGGGACCACGGACTTCGGTGAACAGGACGTGGAGGTCACCCTGCACGCGGAGCGCGCCACGGTCCGCAAGGAGGCCGTCCCGGTGGAGCGGGTCCGCCTGGAGACCGAGCGGGTCACCGAGCAGAAGGAAGTCTCCGCCGAGGTCCGCAAGGAGAAGATCGACTACGCGGACGGCACGGACATGGGCACCGGCAAGGACACCGGTGGCGAGTTCGGCCAGGGGCGCCGCCGCTGACGGCACCCCTCCGGCGGCCGGAAGGCCGCTCCCATGTCCTCGGTCTCCGGGCGGGCTCGTACGACGGGTCCGCCCGGAGGGCTGTCCGGGGCCGGGCACCGGCTTCCGGGGACGCGGCGGGAACCGTACGCGTTCGAGGACACGGCGGGAACCGTACGCGTTCGGCGGCACGGCGGGAACCGTACGGCCGACGGCACGACCCCGCCCGTACGCGTCCGGTCAGCGGCGTGGCAGGAACCGTACCGAGGGGCGTCCGTCCGGCCCGTCCGGGGTGACGACCGCCCGGACCCCGTAGACGTCCTCGATCAGCTCCTCGGTGATGACCTCGGCCGGGGTGCCGCCCGCGATCACCCGGCCCGCCTTCATCACGGTGATCCGGTCGCAGAACATCGCCGCGAGGTTGAGGTCGTGCAGGGCGATGACGCTGGTCAGGGGCAGCCCGGCGACCAGGGCGAGCAGTTCCAGCTGGTGCTGGATGTCCAGGTGGTTGGTCGGCTCGTCCAGGAGGAGTTCGCGGGGCTGCTGGGCCAGCGCGCGGGCGATCTGGACGCGCTGGCGCTCGCCGCCGGACAGGGTGTGCCAGGACTGGGCGGCCCGGTCGGTGAGCCCGGTGCGCCGCAGGGCGTCGGTGACGGCTTCCTCGTCGGTGCGGTCCGGGGCGGACCAGGCGCGGCGGTGCGGGATGCGGCCGAGGCGTACGACGTCCAGGACGCTGAGGTCGACCTGGGTGACGGCGTGCTGGTCGACCACGGCGATCCGTCGCGCCACGGTGCGGCGGCCGAGACCGGGCAGCGGGTCGCCGTCCAGGGTGACGGTGCCGGTGTCCGGGGCGAGGAGGCCCGCGAGGATGCGCAGCAGCGTGGACTTGCCGGAGCCGTTGGGGCCGAGCAGGCCGACGGTGGCGCCGGGCGGCGGGGCGATGTCCACCCCGTCGAGGATGAGCCGGCCGCCCGCCTCCCGGCCGACCCGTTCCGCGCGCAGCCCCTCGGTGGCCGTGTTCGTCATGACGTACTCCGGGTCCGGTAGAGGACGAGGACGAAGGCGGGGACGCCGATCAGCGCGGTGACGACGCCGACGGGCACCTCCTGCGGGTCCAGGACCGTGCGGGCGAGGGTGTCGACCCAGACCAGGAAGACGGCCCCGGCGAGGGCGGTGACCGGCAGGAGGCGCCGGTGCCCGGAGCCGGTGAGGGCGCGGGCCGCGTGCGGCAGGACCAGACCGACGAAGCCGATCGCCCCGGCCGAGCTGACGAGGGCGGCGGTCAGCAGGGCGGTGGTGCACAGCAGCACGATCCGGGTGCGGGCCACGTTGACGCCGAGCGCGGCGGCGGCGTCCTGCCCGAAGGCGAAGGCGTCGAGCGTACGGGCGTGGGCCAGGCAGACCGTCAGACAGACGGCGAGGACGGCTGTGCAGAGCGCCACCTCGCTCCAGCCGACCCCGCTGAGCGAGCCGAGCAGCCAGAACAGCACCCCGCGGGTCTGCTCGGCGTCGGCGGAGGTCATCACGACGAAGGAGGTCAGGGCGGAGAAGAGCTGCATGGCGGCGACCCCGGAGAGCACCACCCGGTCGGTGGTGGAGCCGAGGGTGTGGCTGAGCAGCAGGACCAGGGCGAAGGAACAGATGGCCCCGGCGAAGGCCCCGGCCGACAGCGACACCGCTCCCCCGCCGACACCGAGGACGACCACCACGACCGCCCCGGTGGAGGCTCCGGAGGAGACGCCGAGGACGAAGGGGTCGGCGAGCGGGTTGCGTAGCAGGGACTGCATCACCGTGCCGCAGACCGCGAGCCCGGCGCCGCACACGGCGGCGAGCAGGGTGCGGGGCATGCGCAGGTTCCAGATGATGCCGTCCCGGATCGGGCTCAGCTCCGAGGCGCCGAAGCCGAGGTGGGAGGCGACGGCGGACCAGACGTCGGGGACGGAGATCCGGGCGGGCCCGATCGTGACGGCGACGGCTATGGAGAGCAGCAGGAGAAGGAGTCCGCCGGTCCAGAGCAGCACCTGGAGCAGGCCACCGAACTGCCGTGCGGCGACGGGCTGTTGCCCGGCCGCCTGCTGTCCGGTTGGCTGCTGTCCGGCCGGCGGTTCTCCGGCCTGCCGCTTCGCCGTCAGGTTGCCGCTGCTCACTCCGCGAGCCCGAAGTCACGCAGCCCCGCGGCCACGCGCTCCAGTCCCTCGACCGTCCGGATGGTGGGGTTCATGGCCTGGCCGCTGAGCAGCACGTAGCGGCGGTTCTTGACGGCGTCCATCGTCTTGGTGACCGGGTTGGACTCCAGGAACTCGATCTTCTTCTCGGCGCTCTCGGCCGTCTGCATCGTGCGGCTCAGGTCACCGATGACCAGGACGTCGGGGTTGCGGTCGGCGACGGTCTCCCAGCTGATCTGGGGCCATTCGTCGTGGGTGTCGTCGAAGACGTTCTTGGCTCCGAGCTCCCGGGTGATGACCCCGGGGGCGCCGCAGCAGCCCGCGAGGTAGGGGGCCTTGGAGTCGGAGAACCAGTACAGGAGGGAGGTGTCGGACCCGTCGATGCCGTCGGTGGCCTTGTTCACTCGGGCCTGGAGCTTCTTCACCAGGGCGTCGCCGCGCTCGGGGACGCCGAACACCTGGGCCAGTTCGCGGACTTCGGTGTAGACGCTGTCCATGCTGAGGGGTGCGGTACGGGCTCCGTCACCGCCGCCGCTGTTGTCCTTGCCGACGCAGTCGGCGGGCGAGATGTAGGTGGGGACGCCCAGCTTCTCGAACTGCTCGCGCGGGGCGACGCCGCCCTTGGCGAGGGTGGAGGCGAAGGAGGCGCTGAGGAAGTCGGGCTCCTTGTCGAGGACCTTCTCCGATGAGGGGCGGTTGTCGGAGATCCGCTCGACGCCCGCGTTGGCCTTCTCCAGGCCCTTCATGACCGGGTCGCTCCAGGTGGCGGTGGCCGCGATCCGGTCGGCGAGGCCGAGCGAGAGCAGGATCTCCGTCGATCCCTGGTCGACCGAGACGGCCCGCTGGGGCGGCGCCTTCACGGTGACAGTGCGCCCGCAGTTCTTCAGGGTGAGCGGGAAGCCGTCGGCCTTGTCGCCGCCGCCGTCGGCGGACGAGGTGGTGGACCCGCCGCCGCAGGCGGTGAGCAGGACGACACCCGCCGCGAACAGGGCGGCGGTGCGTATCGGGGCGGGGGTGGCCTGGGGCAGCACGGAGGACCTCGGTGTCTCTGGGCCCAGCCGCGGAGCCCGTCGTACGGTTCCCGGCCCCGGGTGCGGGGCCGGTGCCAGCAGGTCTTCGGACTCGGGTTCGTCCGGGCGGGACGCCTTCCCGGAGCAGGGTGCTGCTCCAGTGGCCGTGGCCCCGCCCGTCCCCCTCACCGCTGCGCGTCAGTTCCGGATTCGCACCGGATTCCCTGACCCCGTCGCTGGGGTTCGACTGGCCCCGGCAAGCTATCACGGGTCTTCGCGCAGCTCAGAGCCGGTGCGGGTAGTGGTGCCCGGTGGGCCGGTGCGGCGCGGGATCGTCCCGCCGCACCGGCCCAGTGATGTCCTCCGGTTACGGGGCCCGGAGGGCGATCACCGCGTTGTGTCCGCCGAATCCGAAGGAGTGGCTGACGGCCCGTCGTACGGGCAGCTCACGCGGGACCTTGGTGACGCAGTCGATGGCGAACCCGGGGTCGGGGGCGTCCAGGTTCGCGATCGGCGGGATCGTGCCGTGCTGGAGCGTCAGGACGGTCAGTCCCGCCTCGATGGCCCCGGCCGCCCCCATGCAGTGGCCCAGGACGCCCTTGGGGGCGGTGACGGGCGGCCGGTGCGGGTAGGCCCGGCCGATGAGGGCGGCCTCGGTCGCGTCGCCCTGGGGGGTCGCGGTCCCGTGCGCGTTGACATGGTCGACGTCCTCGGCCCGCCAGCCCGCGTCGGCCAGCGCCGCTTCGACGGCGGCCCGCGCCACGTCCCCGGAGGGGTGCGGACTGGTGGGGTGGTGCGCGTCGGTCGTGGCGCCGGTGCCGGCCAGCAGCGCCCGGGGGGCGGCTCCTCTGGCCCGGGCGTCGTCGGCCCGCTCCAGGACCATGATCGCGGCGCCCTCGCCCATGACGAGCCCGGCCCGGTCGGCGGCGAAGGGGCGGCAGAGGCGGGCGGGGTCCCCGTCCCGCAGGGCCGCCGCGCCCGAGCGGGCGAAGCCGGTCATGGCGACCGGGAAGACGATCGACTCGGTGGCTCCGGCGATCGCGATGTCGCACTGGCCCAGCGCCAGCATGTCGCGGGCCACGGAGAGCGCGGTCACCCCGGACGAACAGGCCGTGCACGGTGCCAGGCTGGGTCCGGTGGCCTTCATCTGGATGGCGATCTCGGCCGCGGGCATGTTCGGGATGGTGAGCAGGATGCCCGACGGCGAGGTGGCCTCGGGGCCCCGGCGCTCCAGGGCGACGGTCTGTTCGGTGAGCCCGGCGGAGCCGCCGCTGCTGGTGCCGACGACGACCGCGACCCGGGTGCCGTCCCAGTGGGCGGGGTCGAGCCCGGCGTCGGTCACCGCCTCCCGTGCGGCGAGGACGGCGAACTTGACGTACCGGCCCATCCGGAAGGCGGTGCGGCCGCCCACCGCCCCGTCCAGGTCGATGCCGGAGACCGTACAGGCGAAGTCGACGGCGCAGCCGCGCAGTTCGGGGACGGTGCGGGCGAAGGAGCCGCCTCGGCAGACCCCGTCCCAGGTGGTGTCGGTGGTGTGGCCGGCCGGGGTGATCATTCCCAGGCCGGTGACGGCGATGGCGGGTCGGTTCATCGGGTGTTGCTCACCGGCACCGCACTGTCGGCCGCCTCGCCGGCGACGGCCGCGTCGATGAACGCGGAGATGTCGGCCAGCGTGGCGTCCTTGTAGAGCTTCTCGGAGTCGGCGGTGACGCCCAGGGTCTCCTTGATGATGACGGCGAACTCGGCGACCGCCAGGGAGTCCATCTCCAGGCTGTCCATCGTGGACTCCGGCAGGATTTCGGCTGCGGGCACCTTGAACGTCTCGGTCAGCACCTCGGTGATCTTCGGGTGGATGGTCTGGGTCTTCACGGTGTTTCCTCTCATCGGCGACTCATCAGCGGCTCGTCGGCGGCCCATCAGGAGCTCATGGGCTCCTCATCGGCGGCTCGTCGGCGGCTTCACGTACGGCGGTGGTCGAACGCTTCGACCCCACCGCCGAAGTAACTGGATGACGATCTTCCGGTTACGCCCTGGGGCGAACCGATTCGTCTACGCTCACCTGCGGCTTCTCGAACCACCGGGAGAGCATCGAGGTGGTTCCCCAGTACGCCAGCAGCACTCCGCGGGTACCGAGCGCCGCCACCTTCTCGCGCAGCGGACGCCTCTTGCTGCCGCAGGCGGCCCGCCGGAAACCCGCCGTTCGACCCCCGGCGCCCCCTGGCCTGCGGTCGCGGTGCCAGGACCCCTCCGGGTCGTCGTAGGCGTCCGCGTAGCCGGGTCCGGCGATCGGCCAGTCCGACATCAGGCGCTCCGGCAGCGCGAACGACCTCACCAGGGCGGGGGCGTGGCGCGCCACGGTGGCGATGAGCCGCTCCACCGCGTCGGGCAGCAAGGACACCTGTTCGGCGGTCAGCCGTCCGGTGGCGAGCAGGTCACCGCTGTTGCGGGCGATCCACTGGAGGGCGAAGAGCCGGTGCAGCTCGGTCAGCCGCTCACGGGCCGGACCTTCGGGCAGTGCGGCGGCGGCCTGTTCGTACGCCTCGCCCGCCTGCCGGTAGCCGTACGCCTCCACCCCGCGCAGCGCGGCCCCCGACGCGGCGTTCCACCGGCCGAGCGGGTCGCCGGAGGGGGCCGCGCTCATCCGTTCCCGGGCCCGGGTGAACCAGATGGCCTCCACCGCCGCGAGCAGCCGGCCGAGGAACCGGAGGTCGTCCAGCTCGCCGGGTTCCGCCTCGGTCTCCTCCCCGACCGTGGCGCTGAACAGCATCTCGGCGGCGGCCTTGGCGTGGACGGCGAGGTTGTCGCCCTCGGCGGTGATCGCGCCCTCGATGCCGGTGAACAGCTCGGTCATGCCGTTGTTCTCCAGCAGCCCCTGCGCCCCGCACCGCTCCCGGCACTCCACGATGACGCCGCGCGCCTGCCAGGTGATCCACCCCTTGGCGACGGCGACCAGGCGCTCCGCCTCGTCCCGGTCGGCTTCGGGGGCGGACTCCCAGCGGTCGAGCGCCCGGCGGTGCAGGAGGCTCATCGCGAAGACGGTGGCCATCGCCCCGGCCAGCGGTCCGTGGTGGGTGCGGTGCGCGTAGACCGGCACCCGCTGCGCGGCCCGCGGCCCGGAGACCAGCCGGTGGCCCGCGTACCGGACCGCGATGGCGAGGGTGACCCGGGCGGAGCCGACCGCACAGGCGCTCATGGAGAGCTTGCCGGGGGTGACCCGCCCGATGGAGTGGAGGAACCGCCTTCTGCGGTTGGCCAGTTCGCTGGTGAACCGGCCGTCCTTCCCGATCCGCCCCTGTTCCCCGGCGAGCAGCGCGTCGCGTGGCACGAAGTACCGGTCGAAGGAGGTCAGGCAGTGGTCGACCGGGGAGCCCATCCGGGCGGGCAGCCGCCGTACCCGTACGCCGGGCAGGGCGCCGGTCTCGTCGGTGAGCGGGGCCAGGAGGAGGAAGACCCCGTGGTCGGTGGAGTCGACGAGGAGCCGGGCGGCCACCACGCCGGTCTTGGGGCCCCCGGCGGGGCTGGTGTTGGGCATGAACTTCTGGGCCCCGGCGTGCGGGGTGTGCAGGACGAAGCCGTCGCGTTCGCGGTCGTACGTCGCGGTCGTCTCGACGGCCGCCGCGTCGTTGCCGTGCGCCACCTCCGTACAGAGGAAGGTGCCGATGCGCCGCAGCTCCAGGAAGTCCGAGAGGTCGCGGAGCGTTCCCGGGTCGTGGTCGAGGAGGGAGCCGAGGAAGAGGTTGTAGTGGATGCCCGCGACGGTGGTCAGCGCCGGGTCGACCGGGCCTAGCCATTCGTGCAGGGCGGCCAGTGCGCGGGGGTCGGCGGCGAGCCTCGCGCCGCTGTCCAGTGCGCCGTTGAGGATGCGCAGCCGGTGGTAGGCGAGGGCGAGCCGTTCGTCGGGGGTGCCGCCACCAGCTCGCCGAAACGGTTCTGTTGTCAGCATCCGCCGCCAGAAACCGTGCTCCTGACGGAAGTTGTCGCCGTAGAGCACGCGGGTGAGCAGATCAGTGGTGGAGGGCGAGGATGGACTATGCATGGATAGGGTCACGACAGAGTAACGATCAAGGAACGGCGAGGACACCCCCCGCCGTTCCCGAACGGCCCTGCGAGGTCAGGTGCGTTGGAAACGCGACCTGCGGGGTCAGGCGTGTTGGAAAACGTGGCCTGCGGGGTCAGGTGCGTTGGAGAACGCGGCCTGCGGGGTCAGGTGCGTTGGAAAGCGAGCGCCACGTTGTGCCCGCCGAAGCCGAAGGAGTGGCTGACCGCCCGCTCGACCCGCTGGTGGCGGGGCTCCTTCACCACGCAGTCGAGCGGGAAGGCCTCGGGGAGGGAGTCCAGATTGGCGATCGGCGGAATGAGGGAACGTTCCAGCGTGAGGACGGTGGCGACCGCCTCGATCGCGCCCGCCGCCGCGAGGGTGTGGCCGATGACGCCCTTGGGCGCGGTGACCGGGGGGCGGTGCGGGAAGAGCCGGGAGATGAGGGTGGTCTCCATGGCGTCGTTGAGGGGGGTGGAGGTGCCGTGGGCGTTGATGTGGTCGACCTCGGCGGCCGTCCACCCCGCCTGGTCGAGGGCCGCCCGCACCGCGCGTTCGGCGCCGTGTCCGTCGGGGGCCGGGGCGGTGGGGTGGTGGGCGTCCGTGCTGGATCCGGCCCCGGTGAGCAGGGCGCGGGCCCGGCCGCCCCGGGCGCGGGCCGCTTCCTCCCGCTCCAGGACGAGCATGGCGGCGCCCTCGCCGATCACGAAGCCGTCCCGGTCGGCGGCGAACGGCCGCGAGGCGCCCGCCGGATCGCCGGTACGGGTGGAGAGCGCGCCCATCCGGGCGAAGGCGGTCACCACGAGCGGGGTCAGCACGGACTCGGCGCCCCCCGCCACCACCACGTCGCAGGAGCCGCCGAGCAGCAGATCGCGGGCGACGGCGATCGCGGTGGCCCCGGAGGCGCAGGCGGTGGCGGGGGCGAGGCTCGGTCCGCCCGCCTTCAGGGCGATGGCGACCTCGCCCGCCGCCGCGTTGGGGATCATCATCGGGACGAGCAGCGGGGAGACCGCATCCGGCCCCGACGCGGCCAGCTTGGCGGCGTTGTCCACGAGGACGGAGACGCCCCCGACGCCGACGCCCAGCACCACGCCGACCCGGCCGCCGTCCCACACCGCCGGGTCGAGACCGGCGTCGGCGACGGCCTGCCGGGCCGCGACGACGGCCAGTTTCACGAACCGGGCCATCCGCCACACCGAGCGGCCGCCCACCGCCTCGTCCAGGTCGAGGGAGTCGACCGGGCAGGCGAAGTCGACCGGGAGACCGGCCAGTTCTTCGCACCACCGGGCGGTGGAGTGCCCGGAGCACAGCCCCTCCCAGAAGCTGTGCTCGTCAGCCCCTGCGGGTGTCACCAGGCCGACCCCCGTCACCGCGACGGCGGTGCCGGAACCGGCTCCGGTGCCCTGATCAGCGGACTGCGACATGCTGTGTTCCTTCCGTAGAATCCGTGGAAATCTCCTGCGGGGTCCCCGGCCAGCGGAGCGCCGCCGAACCCCAGGTCAGTCCGCCCCCGAACGCGGTGAGCAGCACCCGGTCCCCGCCGTGCAGCAGCCCCCGGCCCGCCGCGTCGGCCAGGGCGAGGGGGATGGAGGCGGCGCCGGTGTTGCCGACCCGCTCCAGATGGGTGACGCAGCGCTGCGGCCCGATGCCGACCCGGTCCGCGACGGCGCGCAGGATCCGGGCGTTGGCCTGGTGCGGCACGAAGTGGTCGACTTCGGCCGGGTCCCAGCCCACCCGCTCCAGCAGCGTCCGGCACGAACCGGTCATCCGCTCCACGGCGTGCTGGTAGACGGTGGAGCCCTGCATCCGGAAGTACGCGTCCGCCGGAGCGGGCGGTTTCGCGTCCGCCCGGGAGCGGGCACCGCCGCCGGGAACGGTGATCAGGTCGTAGCCGGTGCCGTCGCTGCCCAGGTCGAAGGCGAGCAGTTCACCGGGGTCACCGGTCCGCCCCGCCGCCACCAGGGCCGCGCCCGCCCCGTCGCCGAAGACGACCCCGGCCGAGCGGTCCAGGGGGTCGAGCCAGGTCGAGTAGACGTCGGCGCCGACCAGCAGGACGCGCTCGTAGAGCCCGGAGGCGACCAGCCCGTGGCTCAGGGCGAGCCCGTAGACGAACCCGCTGCACACGGCGGCGATGTCCAGCGCCGGTACGGTGCCGAGCCCGAGCCGGGCCGCGAGGGCGGGGGCGGTGCCGGGGCAGAGGTGGTCGGGGGTGGCGGTGGCGAGGACCACCGCGTCGACCGGGCCCGCCGCCGGGGCGCCCGCGAGCAGCCGGGAGGCCGCCTCGTAGGCGAGGTCCCCGGTGGCGGCCCCGGGTCCGGCGCGGTGCCGGCTGCCGATGCCGGTACGGCGGCGGACCCAGGCGTCGTCGACGCCCCAGGCAGCCGGGAGCCGGTCGTTGGGGACCGGCTCCCCCGGCACCCAGCCCGCCACCCGCTCCAGCACCGCCGTGCGTCCGCCCCGGCCCGCTAAGGCGCGCTCCCGCGCCTGCGGCCCCGGCCCGCTCTCCGCCATCCCTCTTCTCGCCACCCGTTGCCCCGATCCCGTTGTCATACTGCGGCCGGTTGACGAACGGCGGGACGCCTGACGAGGATGCGTTCGATTGAGCCGAACGGGTCATGACGGGTTGTCAGTTACGGGCGAGCGCCTCCCCCAGCTCCGCCGCGTCGGGCGGGTTGGCGCCCGCCCGGGAGACGGTGACGGCGGCGGAGGCCACGGCATGGCGCAGTACGTCGGTGACGGTGTCCCGGTCCACGGCGTGCAGCCGGTCCCGCGCCCCGGCGCCGATGAGCCCGTGGACGGCCAGCGCGTGGAGGGTGCCCGACATGAACGCGTCGCCCGCGCCCACGGTGTCCACGACCTCGACCGGCGCGGCCGCCACGGCGATGCGGCCGCCGGGCAGCACGGCCAGGGCCCCGTCGCCGCCCCGGGTGACGAGCACGACGGCGGGCCCGCGCTCCAGCCACCGCGCCGCGACCTTGTCCGGCTCCTCCCCCGGATACAGCCAGGCCAGGTCCTCGTCGCTCGCCTTCACCAGGTCGCTCAGCCCGACGCACTCCTCGACCCGCCGCACGGCCACCGCCCGGTCGCCCATGAGGCCGGGCCGCACATTGGGGTCGTAGCTGACGGTCGCGGCGGCCCGGACGCCCCGCACGATGTCCAGCACCGTGGCCGCCCCCGGCTCCACCACCGCACCGATCGACCCGGTGTGCACATGGCCCGGCGCGGGTTCCACGGCGACCGGGCCGAGGCTCCAGCCGACGTCGAACGCGTACGAGGCCTGCCCGGCCCCGTCCAGGGTGACGGCGGCCGACGGGGTCGGGGCCGTACGGCCGTCGGTACGGACGGTGACTCCGGCGGAGTCCAGGTGGTCCCGGATGAGCCGCCCGTTCGGGTCGGGGCCGAGCTGGGTGAGGAGGGTGGCGCGGTGGCCGAGGCGGGCCAGGCCGTAGGCGACGTTGGCGGGGCTGCCGCCGGGGTGGACCCGGTCCGCCCGGTCCGGCAGCCGGACGATGTCGGCGACGCATTCGCCGACGACCAGCAGTTCGCTGTGGTCGAGCATCGGGGTGGTTCTCCTCAACGGCTGTGACGTGCGGTGTCCTGGTGGGCGGCGCGGCCCCGCCCCCCATTGAGCCCGATCCTCCCCCTTCGACGGAAGGCACCCGTGGCGTCGGGGGCCGGTCGGTCACCGATCAGACATCGATACGGGGAGAACGGGCAGGAACCGGCACCGGCACCCGGCTCCCCGGCGGCGCCGGTTTCGCGGGCACGGCCCGGCGGACCCAGAGCAGCGCTCCGGCCAGCACGACCGCGGCAACCAGCAGCCAGGGCAGCGGGCCCGGCGGGAGAACCCCGACGGCCAGTCCGGCACAGGCGGCGACCAGCTGCAGGGCGAGCGACTGGACGGAGAGGGCGGTGGCCCGGCCCGAGGCATCCACCCGGCGGTGGAGCAGGTCGTTCACGTTGGGGTTCGCGGCTCCGAGGCCCAGATACACCAGCCCGAATCCGGTGACGGCGCCCGTCGTGGCGAGAGGGCTCATCGAGACCGTGGTGACACCGAGCAGGGTCAGCCCCACCGCCATCACCCCGAGGCCCGCCAGCACGGCACGTCCGCTGCTCCCGGCCAACCGGGCCGCGAGCGGGGCGAGTTGACTGCCGAGGGCGGAGCACAGGAACCCGGCGCAGGCGAGCCCGGCGAAGAGTACGGCCCCGGATTCGGCCGTTCCCATCAGGGCGGCGGCTCGGCCCGGAGTGAGCAGTTCGATGGCGGCCAGGGCGGCCCCGGCGGCGCTCGCGGTCAGCAGGATGCGCCGGATCAGGGCGTCCCGGGCGCCGAGCCGGAGCCCGGCGGCGATGGCGGCGGGTACCCCGCCGACGACACCGCGCAGGGTGGCCGGGGGCCGGGGCGGTTCGGGCAGGGCGCTCAGGACGTAGAGGACGAAGACGAGTTCGACGAGCGCGCCCAGCAGAGCGGGCACGGAGAGCAGGATGACGAGCCCGCCGGTCGCCCCGGTCAGCCACTCCCCCGCACCGGGGCCGAGGCCGAGCAGCCAGGGCAGCCCGCCGCCGAGCAGGGTGCCGAGCGCGAGCGCGGCCGAGGTGGCGGAGCCGCCGCGCGCCAGCCCCGTACGCAGGTCGGCTTCGGGGCCCGCGTGGGCGTGAACGGTGTCGACGTACCAGGCCTCGGCGGGGCCGCTGGACAGGGCGCGGGCCGAGCCCATCAGCGCCATGGCGAGAATGATCGCCCAGGCTGTGGTGGCGAGCCCGATGAGGGTGAAGGCGGTGCAGTTGAGCAGCCCGGCGGTGGCCAGGACGGCGCGTCGGCCGATGACGTCGGAGAGACCTCCGGTGGGCAGCTCCATGGCGGCGGCCGTGAGGGAGTGCACGGCGAAGAACCCGGCGATGGCGGCGAGGCCCATGCCCCGCTCGGTGAAGAGCAGCACGCCGGTCGCGATGGACAGGCCGATGGGAAACCAGAAGAGGAACGAGACCGTGGCGAACCGGCGGCGCGCGGTGAGCGGGTCGAGCCCTCGGCCGGTGGGGGCGGGTGTGCGCGGGGCGCGTATCGGCGCGTCCGCGCCGGGGTCCGGCGCGCCGGTCGCCGCCCCGCTCATGAGGCGTCCCCTTCGAGGCCGGGGCCGGGGCCGACGCCGGGACCGGGGGCGACGCCGGGGCCGTCGGGGCCGTCGGCAGCGGAGGGGCCAGAGGTGCCGGACTCTCCGGACTCTCCGGACGAGGCCGACCGATCGTCCACGGCCACCGGTTCCGGAGCCAGCGGGAGCCCCGCCGTGAACAGCACCACCTGCTCGGCGCGGGGGTCGCCCTCGTCGCGGACGGCCAGTTCGGACGTCTTGGCGGCGATCGCCTCCCACAGCTCGGTCAGCGACTCGGGGGTCAGCCGGGGCAGTGCGTCACCCATACCGGCCGGCTCCTGCCAGGCGCTGTCGAGCCGGCCGCTCTCCAGGTCGGCCTCGTGCCGGGCCAGCGAGCGCTCCAGGTGTTCGAGCTGTCGGCGGCGGAGCGCGCTGAGCGCGGCCCGGCCGCCCGGGGCGCGGTGCATGGCCTCGTTGCTCCACGAGGTGATGGAGTGCACCGGCTTCCAGCGGCGCTCGCGGCTGTCGCGGTGGTCCGCCTCGGCGACGAACGCGTACTTGGCGAGCACCCGCAGGTGGTAGCTGGTGGAGGCCGAGGACTCGCCCGTGCGCGCGGCCAGCTCGCTGGCCGTGGCCGGGCCGTGCTGCCGCAGCAGCCCGAGCAGCTGGATCCGCAGGGGGTGGGTGAGGGCCTTGAACGCGGCTCCGTCACGGTCCGGATCGAGTACGCGGCGGCTGGGTTCACTGGTCATGACGGCAGCGTAGGACGGACCACCCACTTTCCCAAAGTATTTTTGCAGAATATTTTTTGGAGAGTTGCGCAGGGCCCCGTCAGGCCGACCGCCCCCGCAGCACCGCGATGGAATCCCGGCACCAGTCCCGGTTGGCGCGTTCGAAGGCCAGGCCCCGGCGGCAGGTCAGATAGGGGCCGATCCGCTCGCCGTGGAGCAGGAACTCCTCCTCCGTCCGGTCTCCGCGCATCCCCTTCAGCAGCGCCTCGAACTGGGCGGCCTTGGCCTCGGCGAACTCCGCCCGCTCGGCGAGCCGGGTGATCAGCTCGACGGTGTCGAGGTGGTCGGCCGCCTGGACCTTGACGAGTAGGTCGTCCCGGATGAACGAGGGCTTGGCGGCGACCGACGCGAACCGCTCCAGCTCGGCGAGACCGTCGCCGGTGACCCGGAACAGGCGCTTGTTGGGCCGGGCGTCCTGGACGACCTCCCGCCCGGCGACCAGGCCCTCCTTCTCCAGCTTGGCGAGCTCCGCGTAGAGCTGCTGGGGCAGCGCGTGCCAGAAGTTCGCGACGCCCATGTCGAACGCCTTGGCCAGCTGATACCCGCTCAACTCCTCGTCGAGCAGCGCCGCCAGCACGGCATGGCGCAGGGCCATCGGACCGCCTCCCTCTCATCTCCACCCACCCCTGTCCAGGAGCACACGGTCCATGATAGTCAAGAACATGACTACTCATATTCATGACTAGTCACTTTCCTGAACAGCAGCGCCTTCGAGGATTCGAGGAGAAGCCATGACCACCGCAGTGGACCGCTTCCGCACCGCCGTCGACACCCGTGACCTCAGCGCCCTGGAGGATCTGTTCACCGAGGACATCCGGCTCTACAGCCCGGTGAAGTTCTCCCCGTTCGAGGGCAGGCCGATGGTGCTGGGGCTCTTCGGGGTCCTCCTGCGCACCTTCGAGGACTTCCGGTACGTCGGAGAGTTCGCGGGCACGGCGCAGACCAGCGTGGACGGGACCGAGGCCCCGGCCGCCGTCCTGCTCTTCCGGGCGACCGTGAACGGCAGGGAGATCCACGGCATCGACCTGGTCCACCTCGGCGAGGACGGGCGGATCAAGGAGTTCACCGTGATGGTCCGCCCCCAGTCCGCCGTCCACGCGCTCGGCGAGGCGGTCCTCGCCGGACTCGTCGCCGACGGACTGGTCCCGACGAAGTAGCCGCCGCCTAGCTCTCCAGCGCGTCCGCGACCAGACCCAGGAAGCGGGCGTGGTCGCGGGGGCCGTACAGCGGTTCCGGGTTCCACGGCACGACCGGCGCCGCGCCGTACTCGCCCCCGCGCAGCTCGTCGAGCGGGGCGGCATGGGCGCGGATGTCGGTGAGGATGACGTCGGGCCGCAGCGCGAAGGCCTCCGCCCGGCCGAGGGTGGACCAGTTGGCCCCGGGGCCCGGGGCCGGCTCCACCAGGTGGACGCCCAGCTCGGTGAGGACGCGCAGTTCGGGCCACATCCTGGGGCGCGCGACATGGGCCTGGTCGGGTCCCGCCGGGGAGAGGGCGACCACCCGGCGGGCTCCGGCCGGGCCCGCCGCGACGGTACGCAGCCGCTCCCGGGCCGCGTCGAGGTCGGCGTCGGCGTCCGCGCGGTGCTCGGCGCCGAGCGAGCGGGCCAGTTCGGCGAACCGGTCGCCGATCTCACCGAACGTACGGGCCTGGCTCACATCGATCACGACGACCGGGACCCGCTCCTCCAGCGGCTTGGCGGTCTCCGGCGCCAGCCCGTAGACATGGCCGCCGCCGTAGCTCACGGCGACCACCAGATCCGGCCGGCCGGCCAGCAGCCGTTCCACGTCCAGCGCGGCGCCCGCCCCGACGTACTCGACCTCGTCCAGCGGGAGCGTCCCGGTCTTGGCACGGTCGGGGTCGGGGCCGTCGTGGTCGGAGCCGAAGATCCCCCGCGGCCGGATGCCGAGGCCCCAGAGCGTCGCCCCGGCCTGGACGTAGGCGAGGACCCGCCCGGGCCGGCGCGGGGCCGTCGACAGCTGCCCCCGGTCGTCGGAGAAACGCCATTCGCTCTGTTCCGTCACGTCACACACGCCCCTCTGCCACCGACTGCCGTACCGCTTGTGCGAGTTCGTACAGGTGTACCTGCCCACCTCCTCACCGCCACACCCCTCGGCCCGGCACCAACCTTCGTACCAGCCGGTATCCGGTGCGACGGGCGGCCGAGTTCACCGAGTGTTAGAAAGGAGACACGTTCGGCAACCCGGGTGGCGCCCTCCGCCCGGCCTCTCCGGCTGGAGTCAACTCCCCATGCGCGCAACCGTCGTGAAAGCGGCTCTGGCCGTCGGCCTCGCCGCCTCCCTCTGTGCCGCCCCGTTCTTCGCCGGCAGCTCCGCGAGCGCCCCGGCGGCTCCGGCGGCCGGAGCGGTGAGCTGCCCCGTGGTCGACGTCCTGGTCGTCCACACGCCGAAGGCGGCGGAACGGCTCGGCGGGGAGCACCGGGTCCCGGCGTCGGCGCAGCGGATCGCGACCCGGATGAACCGCTCGCTCGCGGCGGGCGGGCTCTGCGGGATCATCAGGGTCGTCCACCCGTACACGGCGAGGAGCTACGAGGGTTCGGAGGAGTTCCGCGCCGCGTACGCCGTCCTCAAGGACCACACCTCGGGGCTCGGGCGTCAGGTGCACGAGCAGCGCGAGCGGTACGGTGCCGATCTGGTGACGCTCGTCGTGGAGCGGGCCGAGCGGGGCGGCGGCACCGCGGACTACACGCCCGCCCTCGACAGCTCCACCGACGAGTACGCGTACGCGGTCGTCGAGGTCGACGGCATCGAGCTGGATTCGGCGAGCCACGAGATCGGGCACAACCTGGGCCTCGCCCATGACCGTACGACGTTGGCGGCGGGCGCCGAAGGAGCGATGAGCGTGAGCCGCACCCGCCCGTACAACACCGGCTGGATCACCGAGGACGGCGGGCACTACACCCTCATGGCGTACCGCGCCTCCTGCGGCGCGCACTGCAAGCGCATCAGCCGGTTCTCCAGCGCGGAGGGGAGCTGGCAGGGGCACCGGCTCGGCGATGCTTCGAACGACAGTGTGCGGGTGCTGCGCGAGACGATGCCGATCGTCGCCGGTTACCGTTCGAAGCCCTGACCTGACGGGCCCCGTCGTCCACGACCGTGCCCGGATCGTCATGCTCCGCAACGACCCGCCACGACAAGGACCCCGCCATGGAACGCATGCGCGCCGCGCGCCTGCACCTGCCCACCCGCACGCTCTCCGTCCAGGAGGTGGCGAGGCCGGTACCGGGTCCGGGCGAGGTCCTGGTGAAGGTGGGGGCCGCCGGGGTCTGTCTCTCCGATGTGCATCTGGTCGACGGCACGCTCACCCCCCTGTACCTGGAGGGCGACTTGGTCACGCTGGGCCACGAGGTGGCCGGGACGGTCGACACGCCCGGCCCCGGGGTCACCGGCTGGACGGCCGGGCAGCGCGTGGTCCTCCAGGCCGGTGAGCGGCGCGGGGGCCGGACGCACACCCGGGGCGTCGACTACGACGGTGGCTGGGCCGAGTACGCCCTGGCCACCGCCACCACCCTCGTCGCCCTGCCCGACGCGCTCCCCCTCGACCAGGCCGCGATCATCCCGGACGCGGTCTCCACCCCCTGGGCGGCGGTGACCGGCACCGGTGACGTACGGGCGGCGCAGGCCGTCGGGGTCTGGGGCGCGGGCGGGCTGGGCGCGCACGCCGTGCAGCTGCTGCGGGCCGTGGGCGCGTACCCGGTGATCGCGGTGGACCCGGCCCCCGCCGCCCGCCGCCGGGCCCTGGACTTCGGGGCGGACCTGGCCCTGGACCCCGGCGACCCGGTGCTGCGCGAGCAGGTGCTCGGGGCGACGGGCGGCGCCGGTCTGGAGGTGGCCTTCGACTTCGCGGGCGCTCCCACGGTCCGCGAGCAGGCGCTGAGCGTGCTGGCGCCGAAGGGGCGCCTGGTGCTGGTGGGGCTGAGCGACCAGCCGCTGACGGTCACCCACGGCACCCGGTTCAGCTACCTCCAGCACCGGATCCTGGGGCACTACGGCTCCGAGGGGCACCATGTGGCGCAGCTCGTCGGGCTCGCCGAGGGCGGGCGGCTGGACTTCTCGCGGTCGGTCACCGACGTACTGCCGCTGGAGGACGTGGCGGAGGCGGTGCGGCGGATGGAGAGCAAGGAGGGCGACCCGGTCCGCCTCATTCTGCGGCCGTAGCGCTCTCCCGCTCCGGCTCCCGCTCCCGCTTCGGCGCCCGCTTCGGCTCCGGTTCGGGTCGGCCCAGCTCGACGTTGAACTGGGCTCCGGCGAGCAGGGAGAGGTTGGCGAACCAGACCCAGATCAGGAAGACGACCAGGCCCGCGAGGGAACCGTAGAGCCTGCTGTAGCTGCCGATCTGGGTCGCGTACAGCGCGAAGAGCGCCGATGCGGTCAGCCAGAGGAACGCGGCCAGGACCCCGCCGGGCAGGCCCCGGCGGATGCCGCGCGCGGAGCGCGGACCGGTGCTGAAGAGGACGACGATCAGGCAGGCGACGAGGCAGAGCAGCACCGGCCACTTCAGGACCACCCAGAGGGTCTCGCCCTCGTGGGGCAGGCCGACGCGGCGGCCGAGCCAGCGGGCCAGGGGGCCGGTCAGAACGAGGGCGAGGGCGCTGGTCATCAGCAGGACGAGGAGCCCGATCGCCGAGACGACGATGATGTGGGCCTGCCGCAGGGGCGGGCGGTTGTCCTGGACGTCGTGCATGGCGTGCATCGCCCGGCGGAAGACCGCGAGATAGCTGCACGCGGACCAGACGGCGCTCACGGACCCGGTCGCGACGAGCAGCCAGACGGCACCGCGCTGCTCGGTCGCCGCCTCCAGCGGTCTGCGCAGCGCCTCGCCGGACTCGGCGGGGGCGAAGGCGGTGATGTCGGCGATGAGGGCGGTGGTCGCGTCGGGGTTGGCGAGGCCGATCACGGAGACGGTGACGAGGAGGGCCGGGAGCAGCGCGAGGATGGCGTAGTAGGTGAGGGCGGCGGCCCAGTCGGTGATGTCGTCGTTCCACAGCGAGACCGGGGTACGGCGCAGGGCGGTGAGCCAGCGGCGGGGCGGGCCGGGGCGTCCGGCGGCGGGGGCGGTGCGTTCCGCGGCTGCGGCGGTCTGGGTGGGCAAGCTGGTTCTCCGGGGACGTGGTCGGACGCGGCGGGGCGGGGTGCTCGTCCGTCGGACGCCCCGGCTTCCCTCGATCCTCTCCTGCCACGTCCTCGCCGGGACACACCTCCCCCGGCCCTACGGCCTGCCCGGATGTCCCGTCAGTCGTTGACGGCCGTGAGCAGGACGACCGCGTCCTGGAGGGCCAGCAGTCCGTGGCGTTCCTGCGGGATCGGGTGGAGCGTTCCGGCCGGGAGTTCCGCGTCCCCGGAGTCGGCGGTGAGACGGACCGTGCCGCGCAGCACCAGGAGCGAGGCGGCGGGCGGCGCGTTGTGCTCGTCGAGCGCCGAGCCGGAGGTGAGCGCGATCACCGTCTGGCGCAAGGGCGGTTCCTGGACGAGGAGGTGGGCGCTGCGACCGTGCGCGGAGGCGCGGGCGGCGGTCAGGTGCTCCTCGGCGAGTGCGTTGAGGTCGTCCATGGTGCCCACTCTGCCGCAGCCTCCGGCGCCCCGCGATCCTGCCGGGAGAGACGGGGCAGCCGAGCGGACTCCGGCGCCCGGTGCGGGACAGCCGGGCCTCCGCAGATTCCCCCTGGTTTCCGCAAACATCCGACAACTCCACGCACAAGTCGGAGCGCGGTGTGCCGGCAGGTCAGCGGGGCGCCTTCGCGGTCGAGCCGCGCACCACCAGCTCCGGTTCGAACAGCAGCTCCCCGGGCGGCACCGCGCCGCCCTGGATCCCCGCGCAGAGCAGTTCGACGGCGGCCCGGCCCATGGCCTCGATGGGCTGGCGGATGGTGGTGAGCGGGGGTTCGGTGCAGCTCATGAAGGCCGAGTCGTCGAAGCCCACGACCGAGATGTCCGACGGCACCCCGAGGCCGCGCCTGCGGGCCGCCCGGACGGCGCCCAGCGCGAGCGGGTCACTGGCGCAGATGATGCCGGTGACACCCCGCTCCAGCAGCCGGGAGGCGGCGGCCTGGCCGCCCTCCAGGGAGAACATCGAACGCTCGATACTCGCCTCGGGCAGGTGCCCTCCGGTGGCCTCGGCGACGGACCGGGCCGCCGCGAGCTTGCGGCGCGAGGGCACATGGTCGGACGGGCCGATCACCACGCCGATCCGCTCGTGGCCGAGCGAGGTCAGGTGGCGCCAGGCCCGTTCGATGGCGACCGCGTCGTCGCAGGAGACACAGGGGAAGTCGAGTCCTTCTATGGGCGCGTTGATCAGCACGACGGGGATGCGCCGCCCGGCGAGCCGGTGGTAGTGCTCGTGGGCCTCGTCGGCCTGGGCGAAGAGCCCGCCGGCGAAGACCACTCCGGAGACCTGCTGCTGGAGCAGCAGGTCCACGTAGTCCGCCTCCGAGACCCCGCCCTTGGTCTGGGTGCAGAGCACGGGGGTGAGTCCCTGCTGTGCGAGGGCACCCCCGATCACCTCGGCGAAGGCCGGGAAGATGGGGTTCTGGAGTTCGGGCAGGACGAGACCGACCAGCCGGGCCCGCTCCCCGCGCAGCTGGGTGGGGCGCTCGTAGCCGAGGACGTCCAGCGCCGTGAGCACGGACTGCCGGGTGGTGCGGGAGACCCCGGGCTTGCCGTTGAGCACCCGGCTCACCGTGGCCTCGCTGACCCCGACCTTCTGGGCAACCTGAGCAAGTCGTCGCGTCATGGCCGCAAGACTAACGCAATAGATGCAAGTACCTGACTTCTTGATGCAAAGAATGTACGCGGAAGGGGCGCCTCCCGGCCAACGGGAAGCGCCCCTCCCCGCATTCCGCGATCCCCTCCCTAGGGGTTGATGTCGATCTTGAAGGTGGAGGTGGTGTTCCTGATGTCCTGGGCGTTGCCGCTGAGCCTCAGACCGTTGAAGGTGACCTCGCCGACCGGGGGTCCCTGCCCCGCCTCCGGCAGCTCGTTGGCCCAGAGCCCGAAGCCGGACTTGGCGTCGAAGGCGTCACCGCTCTTGCGCGCACCGGAGATCGCGATGTCGGTGAGCACGGTGTCCTTGATCGGGAACTGCGGCTGTCCGCCGACGTAGTTCGTCTGGAACATGATGCCGCTGTACGTCGGATCGACGATGTCGACGTCCGAGATCCGGATGCCCTGGAACACCTTGGAGGCCGAGAAGAGCCAGATCCCGGGGAAAGTCTGCGATCCCCAGAAGTGGCCGCCGGACCGCACGATCGAGACGTTCTCGATCCTCGTGGGCTCCGTCCCGAAGCCGTTCATCGGGTAGCCGAAGTCCAGCGAGCTGACCGTGATTCCGGAGTACACCAGGGTGTCGGCGATACGGATGTTGCGGAAGGTGTTGTCGTACCCGCCGTAGACGGCCAGGCCCGCCGCGCGCCAGGTCAGGATCGAGGTCAGGTTCTCGTAGACATTGTTCTTCATGTCCGCTCCCCCGGCGTCGATCGCCGAGAAGAGCGCGAAGCTGTCGTCGCCGGTGGCGCGCGCCTCGTTGTTGGTGACGAGGTTGTCGGTGGACCCGTTGGTCATGTTGATGCCGTCGGCGAACATGTTGCGGATCCGGGAGTTCTTGATGGTGATGTTGTCGGTGTTGGCGCCCCAGTAGAGGCAGACCATGTGCTCGTTCCAGATGTTGTCGATGACGATGTCCGACACATTGGCGAAGTCGAACACCTTGCCGGGCCCGTCGATGCGGGAGGTGTAGTTGCCGAAGTAGGCGAAGTCCGCGAACGAGGACCCCTTGGCACTGGCCTCGGCCCGGAAGCCGATGTCGGTGTTGTCCTGTGTGGCGGGGGCGTTGAACCGGGTGTACCAGGGCCCGGCGCCGACCACCTGGACGGCCTTGCCGTACACCTGGAACTTGCTGGCCGTGCTGTACTCCCCCGGCGGCAGATAGACACCCACCAGCGTGCCGGTGGTGTCCATGCGGACCCGGTCCAGGGCGTTCTGGACGTCCTGGTGGGTGAACCCGGCCGGGACGGTGTACGTGGCGGGGTTCGGGTTGGCGACCGGTGCGACCTGCTCCAGGCTGATGAAGTCGATCGCGTACGTGGTCGAGTTGGCGGCGTCCTTCTGGAGCCGGATCGTGGCTCCGGCCGGGACGGTCCGGCCGAGCATGACGTTGGCCTCGTCATAGATGTGCCGGGGCGCTCCGGCGCTCGGGGAGTTGCCGGGCGCGGCCTCGTTCCCGTACAGCCAGGCGTACTTGGAGGTGAGGTCGATCGCCTTGAGGAAGGTACCGTCCACGTAGACGTTCAGCGTGGAGTCGATGCCCCCGCCGCCCGGCGCGTCCGGGATGGAGAAGCGGGTGACCAGGGTGTTGGTGGCCGCCCTGGTGGTGAACTCGACGTAGTTTCCGGTGTTGTTGAGGGTGACGGCCTTACGGCCCGAGGCCTCGCCCGCGATGTCACCGACGGTCCTGTTGGGGCCGACGACCTGGGCGCCGCCGCCGGTCGTGCCGTCCTCCGCCTCGTACATGTCGTACGGCATGTTGGCGCCGCGTCCGACGAAGAGGGGGTCGGTGGAGGTGTTGTTCTCGCGCTTGACCGGGAGTTCGTTGGCGTCGGCCGCGAGGACCGTGCGCAGGGTGTACGAGCCGTTGGCGGCGGTCCAGGTGCCGAGGGAGACGGGTGCGGTGGTGGCGCCCGGTGCGATGGCCCCGTTGTGCGCTCCGGTGAAGGTCTTCACCGTGGCGCCCTGGGAGTCGATCAGGGCGAGCGTGATGCCGTGGCTGCCGCCCGCGGAGGCGATGGTGCCCTGGTTCCTGATGGCGACGGAGAAGGTGACCGTGTCTCCGGCCGCCGGGGCGGAGGGCGAGGTGGTGACCGCGGCGGCGACCAGGTCGGAGCTGGAGACCGGGGCCACGACCAGCGGGGAGGCTGCCGTGTAGGTGTTGTTGGTCTCGTTCTCCTCGATGATCTCGTTGTCCGGGTCAGCGACCGCGCTCAGGGAGTAACTGCCCGCGTCCCGGGCACCGATGGCCGCGCTGACCTGGGTGGAGGCCCCGGCAGCCAGTGCGCCGACGTTTCCGGTGGCGGCCTTGGAGCCGCCGAGCCGGAACTCGACCTTGCCGGCCGGTGCGGCGAGCGCGCCCGCGTTGCGGACGGTGGCGGTCAGGGTGATGGCGTCGGACTCCACCGGGGTGGCGGGCGATGCGGTGATGCCGGTGATCTGGAGGTCGGGGTTGGCCGCCGGGGCGCCCAGCACCTGGAACTCCGCGACCTGACCGGCGCCGGAGCCGCTGTTGGCGGTGAACTTCAGCTGGACGTCGGCGACACGGGCGGCGACCGGGATGGTCACCGTGTTGCCGCTCGCCGGACTGAAGGCGTAATCCTTTGCCGCAGCCAGGGAGTTGAAGGAAGAGGAGCTCTGCTCACGGCCCAGGACCTCGATCCGCTGGGTGCGCGGGCCCCAGCTGCTGTCCGGGTTGAGCTTGACGACGACGCTCTGGGTGTCGGCGTTGGAGCCGAGCTGGACGGTGAGGGTGTTGGGGTAACTGCCGCCCGCGCCTTCCCAGTAGGTGGCGGTGCTGTTGTCGTTGGCGTTGGCGGCGACGAAGGTGTGCACCACCGAGGAGGCCGTGATCGGCTTGTTGACCGCGAGGTTGGAGGCGGCGCCCGTGGAGCCGTTGCGGGTCACGGTGTTGCTGTTGGGCGAGACGTTGCCCGCCGCGTCCTTGGCCCGGACGAAGTAGCTGACCGTGGTAGTGGCAGGCTGGGTGTCGGTGTAGGTCAGGACGTTGCCCGCGACGGTGGAGCGCAGCACGTTGTTGGCGTAGATGTCGTAGCCGGTGACGCCCCTGTTGTCGGTGGACGCCTGCCAGGTGAGCCGGATCTGGCCGGTGGACGGCTCGGTGAACGCCAGGGCGCCGGGGGCGGTGGGTGCCTGGGTGTCGCCCGTGTCCCCGGTGCGGGTGACGGTGTTGCTGTTGGGCGAGACATTGCCCGCCGCGTCCTTGGCGCGCACGTGGTAGGAGACGGTCTGCCCGGCCGGGCGGGTGTCGGTGTACGTGGTGACATCGCCCGCGACGGAGGCCAGCAGGGTGTTGTCCGCGTAGACGTCGTAGCCGGTGACGCCGGTGTCGTCCGTGGCGGCCTTCCAGGTCAGCCTGATCTGGCCGGTGGCGGGCTCGGTGAACGCCAGGTCGGCCGGTGCGGTCGGGGCCCGGGTGTCGCCGGTCGCGGGGCCGTAGACCTCCAGCTCGGCCAACTGTGCGGAGGGGCTGCCGGAGTTGGCGGTGACCAGGACGCGTACATACCGGGTGGTCGTGGCGTCGAACGAGATGGTCACCGACTGCCCGCCCGCCGCGTCGAACCGGTAGTCCTTGGAGGCGGTCAGGTCGGTGAACTCCGTGCCGTTGGCGGAGGCCTGGAGTTTCAGCGTCTGGCTGCGCGCGGCCCAGCCGTCGGGCAGCCGCAGGACGACCCGGTCCACGCGGACCGACGATCCGAGGTCGGCCTCGATCCACTGCGGGAGTTCGTTCTCCCGGCTCGCCCAGTAGCTGGCCCGGTTGCCGTCGTTGGCGTTGGCGGCGACGTAACTTCCGTTGCTGCTGCTGGCCTTGAGGGTCTTCCCGGCGGCCAGGTTGCCCGACGACGCGGCGGCCGCCCGGACCTCCAGCTCGGAGAGCTGGGCCGCCTGCCAGCCGGTGTTGGCGGTGATGTTCACCCGGACGAAGCGGGTCAGTGTCGCCGGGAAGACCACCTTCACCGTGTTGGCGGCGCCCGGGCCGAAGGTGTACGCCGCCGGACTCTTCAGGGTCGCGAAGCTGGTGCCGTCCGCGCTGCCCTGGAGGGACAGGGTCTGCGTGCGGCTCTCCCAGGACGGCGGGAGCTTCAGCGTCACCTCGTCGACGCGGGCCGCCGTGCCGAGATCGGTCTGCACCCACTGGGGCAGACCGCCGCCCGCGCTCTCCCAGTACGTCGACGCGTTGCCGTCGGTGATGTTGGTGGCGGGATACTCGGCATGGGCGCTGCTCGCGGCCGCGGACCGGCCCGCGGCGAGGTTGGGGCCGTCGGCCGCCGAGGCGGTGAGCGACGGCCAGCCGATCATCAGAAGACTGGTCGTGACCACGGCGGATATCGCCCGCCATCTCCAGCGTTGGGCTCTCATAGCTCCCCGATCTTCGGCCTCGGCGCAGGACGCGCCGAGAGCGCGGCTCTGGATCCGTAGTCAGGAAACACGCGATTCTGCACGCACTACGGCTTGGATTTGCGTTGTGCGGTCAGAGAGTTGCAGAGAAATGAGAGACCGTCCACTGTTCCGGCAACAGCCGGACGGTGGGGGCCGATGAGCGGATCACACGCCTCGGCGGCCGCTCACCGGCCCCCACCCGGCGGTGTGTCAGAGGCCGCCGGTGTGGAGCAGCAGATCGGGCGAGCCCTGGCCGAGGCCGGAGAGCACGTCGGGGGTGGCGGTGTCGGTCAGCCAGCGCGCGACGGCGGCGGGCGTGGCCGAGGGGTTCTCCTGCTTGTAGAGGGCGGCGACTCCCGCGACGTGCGGGCTGGCCATGGAGGTGCCGTTCAGCGCGACGGTCCCGCCGCCCAGCCGCGCGGAGACGACGTCGGCCCCGGGAGCGTAGAGCGAGAGACAGGAGCCCCAGTTGCTGAACACGGTCTCCCGGTCCAGACGGTCGCTCGCCCCCACCGTGACCACGCCGTCGGCCGCCGCCGGGGAGACGTCGCACGCGTCCCGGTCGTCGTTGCCCGCCGCCACCACCGGCAGCACGCCCGCGTCCGCGACGGCCTCGACCGCCGCGTCGACCGCGCGCGAACGGGCCCCGCCGAGCGAGGCGTTCAGGACGGCCGGGGCCGAGTCGGCCGCCGCGTCCTTGGCCACCCAGTCGAACGCGGCGATGATCCCGGCCCAGGTGCCCCGGCCCTGACAGTTCAGGACCCGTACGTTGACCAGGGAGGCGTCCTTCGCCACCCCGGAGACGGATCCTGCGACGGTCCCGGCGACATGGGTTCCGTGCCCGTTGCAGTCCTGCCCGTCACGGCCGTCCCCGACCACGTCGAAGCCGTTGACGACCCGGCCGCCGAACTCGCTGTGCGCGGCGTCGATCCCGGTGTCGACGACGTACACCTTCACCCCGTCGCCCGTGGCGGTGGTGGTGAAGGTGTTGTCCAGCGGCAGGGCGCGCTGGTCGATCCGGTCGGTGCCCCAGGTGGCCGCGGGCGCCCGGAGGAGGCCACCCGCCCTGGGCGCGCCCACGGCGACTTCGGCGTTCTCCTCGACGGCGACCACCCCGGGGACGGCCCGTACGGTCTCCAGCTCGGTGGCGGTGAGCGTCGCGGCGACCCCGTGCAGGACGTTTCCGTACGTGAACAAGGGGCGGAGCCCGAACTCCTCCAGGAACGTGTCCGGCGAGAGTTCGGGCTCCAGGGTGATGATGTACTGCCCGGGGACGGCCCGGGCGGAGCGCTCCACCGGGACCCCTTCCGGTCCGGAATCGGCGGTGGCCGGGGTGGTGGTGCCGATCAGCGGTGCGATCAGCAGCAGGGCGGCCGGGGCCCATCGGGCGCGCAGGCGCATGCAGGTCTCCTCGGGTGGGGGGCGTTCGCGGTACGGGTGCGCATCCGCGAAGCGTGAACACCCGTTCCTTCGTCCCCGCCCGTGCGGCGCCTTAACACGGGTTCAGCCGGACAGCGCAACGCCCGTCGTGAGCTCCAGACCGGCCAGTTCCCGGTCGGGGTCGGCCCCGGGACCGTGGTGCGTCCAGCTGCCGACCGCCACTTCGGCGGTGATGCCGGGCCCGAATCCGGCGATCAGCCCCTGGGCCGATGCGGCCGCGCCCCCGTCGTCGAAGAGGCGCGCGAGCGCGTCGAAGACGACGGAGCTGGCGATGTTGCCGCGTTCGGTGAGGGTGGCCCGGCTGTAGCGGAACATCTCCATCGGCAGATCGAGGTAGTGGCAGAGGTCGTCGAGGATGCGCGGACCGCCCGCGTGGATGATGAAGAAGTCCATGGCGGTCACCGACCAGCCGTGCAGGGCGACGATGTCCTTCAGGACCGGTGCCAGCATCTCCATGGTGCCGGGCACCCGCTTGTCCAGCAGGAAGTGGAATCCGGTGTCGCGGACGGCGTACGAGATCCAGTCCTCGGTGTCGGGCACCAGATGGGAGCCGTTGCGCTCCAGGCTCATACCGGTGCCGCCCTGCCCCCGGACGACGGCGGCGGAGACGGCGTCCCCGAACAGGCCGTTGGAGAGCAGCGATCCGACGCCGATGTCGGTGGGCTGGTAGCAGAGCGAGCAGAACTCGCAGGAGACGATGAGGACGTTGGCGTCGGGGTAGGCGCGGCAGAAGTCGTGCGCCCGGTTGATCGCCGCCCCGCCCGCCGCGCAGCCGAGCTGGGCGATGGGCAGTTGTCTGGTCTCGGGTCTGAACCCCATGGTGTTGATGAGCCAGGCGGTCAGCGAGGGCATCGTGAAGCCCGTACAGGAGACGTAGACGATGAGGTCGATGTCGGCCGGGTCGGTTCCGGCGTTGGCGAGGGCCTGCCGTACGACTTCGGGGACCCGGGCCTTGGCCTCGGCCTCGTACACCTGGTTGCGCAGCTCGAAGCCGGGGTGCTTGAGGGTCTCCTCGACCGGCTGCACCAGGTGCCGGGTCTGGACGCCGGTGTTCCGGATGAGCCTCAGGACGAGGTCGCGCTGGGGGTGCCCGTGGTGGGTCTCCCGGGCCAGCTCCAGGGTCTGCTGCATCGTGATGACGTGTTCGGGCACAGCGATGGCCGGTCGGCACAGGGTCGCCATGGGTTCTCCTCGTATCTGGGAGCGGAGGCGCCCGTCACCAGGTGACGGGCAGCGCGAGCGGGTAACGCCAGATGGACGTCGTGTTCCACCGGACGTCCTCGGGTTCGGCGTCGAGACGCAGGCCCGGGAAACGGGCCAGCAGCGTGGCGAAGGCCACCTCCAGCTCCATGGTGGCGAGCGGAGCGCCCAGGCAGTGGTGGGCGCCCCACCCGAACGTCATGTGCGGGATGGACGGCCGGTCGGGGTCCAGCTCGTCGGGGCGGTCGAACTTGGCGGGGTCCCGGTTGGCCGTCAGGTACGACACATGGACGATGTCACCGGCCTTGATGGTGACCCCGCCCAGCTCCACGTCCTCCATCGCGACGCGGGGGATGCCGACGCCCTTGCGGAAGGGGATGTACCGCAGCAGCTCCTCGATGGTGCGGGGCAGCCGCTCGGGTTCGGCCTGGAGCGTCTTCAGGAGCTGGGGCCGGGTGAGCAGGGTGTAGGCGATGTTGCCGAGCTGGTAGGTGGTGGTGTCCTGGCCGGTGATGAGCAGGACCATCGCCATGACGGCCAGCTCTTTGTCGTCGAGCAGTTCGGCGCCGTCGCGGGCGGTGGCGAGGGTGCTGATGAGGTCCTGGCCCGGGGAGCGGCGGCGCTCGGCGGTCAGCTCGGTGAAGTAGCCGCGCAGTTCGGCCTTGGCCCGTACGGCGTCCTCCTTGCCCGCCGCCCCGACGTTCATCATCGTCATGGCGTGGGCGCGCAGCCAGGGGCGGTCGGCCTCGGGGATGTCGAGCGCCTCGCAGATGGTGATCAGCGGCAGCGGCGAGGAGACCCGGGCGACGAAGTCGGCGGATGGGCCCTCCGCCTCCATCCCGTCGAGCAGCCGGTCCACGACGCGCTGGGTGCCCGCCCGCATCTGCTCGACGCGGCGCGGGGTGAAGCTCTTGGCGACCAGGCTGCGCAGCCTGCTGCTGGCGGGCGGGTCCATGAGGTTGATGGACTCGGCCTGGACGATCGGCTCCGGGGTCATCCGGGGGAAGTCCCGGCCGAGTACGGCACCGCGGCTGAAGCGCCGGTCGGTGGTGACCGTCCGGACGTCCTCGTAGCGGGTGACGAGCCATGCCTCGCCCTCTCCGTACGCCATACGGATGCGGGAGACGGGCTCCTCGGTGAGCAGTTCCCTGAGCTGGGGGTCGAACTCCAGTTGCTGTGCGAAGTCGAACGGACAGCTCCGTACGGTTTCCTTCTCGTGCACCGAGGCGTGCTGCACCGAGGCGTGTCGGACCGAGGTGTTCTCCACCGAGGTTTCTCCCAATGACCGGTTCGGGGTTTGAGACCGTCCCGGCTCCGGGCCCGGGAACAGACCTCCCCTGTGTCCCCCGTCACGTTGCGAAACATGCAGTCACGTTCCGCAGTCAGCCGATAGGGGGTGCCCGGCGGGTCATCCGGTCAGGACGTGATGGCGGCCGATCGGGAGCATCAGGGGGCGGCCCGAGACGGGGTCCTCGATGACGCGGCTGTCCAGGCCGAAGACCGCGCGGACGGTCTCCTCGGTCAGCACCTCGGCCGGGGGGCCTGCGGCGTGCAGCTTTCCGTCGGCGAGGGCGATGAGGTGGTCCGCGTACCGGGCGGCGAGGTTGAGGTCGTGGAGGACCATCACGATGGTGGTGCCGCGCGAGCGGTTGAGGTCGGTGAGCAGGTCGAGGACCTCGATCTGGTGGCTGGCATCGAGGAACGTGGTGGGTTCGTCGAGCAGGAGGAGGTCCGTCTGCTGGGCCAGGGCCATGGCGATCCAGACGCGTTGGCGCTGGCCGCCGGAGAGCTCGTCCACCGCGCGGTCGGCGAGCGGCTCGGTGGCCGTGGCCTCCAGGGCCGAGGCGACGGCGGCGTCGTCCTTCTCGTTCCAGCGGGAGAACATCGACTGGTGCGGGTGGCGGCCCCGGCCCACGAGGTCGGAGACGGTGATGCCCTCGGGCGCCACCGGGGACTGGGGCAGCAGACCGAGCGTACGGGCCAGTTCCTTGGCGGGAAGGCGGTGCACCTCCTTGCCGTCCAGCACGACACGGCCCTCGCGGGGTGCGAGCAGGCGGGACATCGAGCGCAGCAGGGTCGACTTGCCGCAGGCGTTGGCGCCGACGATGACTGTGACCGCGCCGGGCGGTACGGACAGGTCGAGCGAGGAGACGACCGTACGGTCTCCGTAGCCGAGGGTGAGGTGTTCGGCGGTCAGTTGGTGGTCGGTGGTCACAGCGAGCCTCCCGCCCGGTTGGTGCGGATGATCAGGTAGACGAGGTAGGGGGCGCCGAGGACGCCAGTGACGACGCCCACGGGGTAGCGCTCGCCGAAGGCGAACTGGCCGGTGAAGTCGGCGACGAGGACCAGCAGTGCGCCGACGAGCCCGGCGGGCACCAGCAGGGAGCCGCCCGCGCCGGTGATCCGGGCGGCGATGGGGCCCGAGAGGAACGCCACGAACGCGATGGGCCCGGCGGCCGCCGTGGCGAAGGCGATGAGCCCGACGGCGGCCACGATCACCGTGATCCGGGTGCGTTCGACCCGTACGCCGAGGGCGGAGGCGGTGTCGTCGCCGAGCTGCATCGCGGAGAGGCTGCGGGCCTGGCCGAGGAGGAGCGGGGTGAGGACGGCGGCCGCGGCGAGGGTGGGGACGACCTGGTCCCAGGCGGCTCCGTTGAGGCTGCCGGTCAGCCAGCGCATCGCCTCCTGGAGGTCCCATTCGGCGGCCTGGGAGAGGGTGTAGGAGGTGATGCTGTCGAGCATGGCGGAGATGCCGATACCGATGAGGATGAGCCGGGTGCCGACGACGCCGCCCCGGAACGCAAGGGAGTAGACGAGCAGGGCCACGCCGAGGCCTGCGGCGATGGCGAGGACGGAGACCTGTACCTCGCCGAGGGAGAGCGTGACGATCGCAATGGCCGCGGCGGCGCTCGCCCCGGAGCTGATGCCGATGATGTCGGGGCTGACGAGCGGGTTGCGGAGCATCGTCTGGAAGGTGACACCGGCCAGGCCGAAGCTGAATCCGGCCACCAGGGCGAGGGCGGCACGCGGCAGCCGGAGCCGGCCGACGGTGAAGGAGGCGCCCGGCACCTGTTCGCCGAGGATCACCCGCAGCACGTCACCGGGCGGGTAGAAGGTCCGGCCCGCCATCAGGGTCACGGCGAACGCGGCGAGGACGAGGACGGCCAGGGCCAGGATCACGCGGCGCCGTCGGGACGCGCCTCGGACACGGCGGCGGGTGGCGGCCGCGACGGACGCGGGGGCGGCCTCCCGCGCGGCCGGCCGGGTGAGGGCGGGGGCGCTCACAGGGCACGCACCTTCTGTCGGCGGACGATGTAGATGAAGAAGGGGGCGCCGATCAGCGCGGTGACGATGCCCACGTCGATCTCCGCCGGGCGCGCCACGATCCGGCCCACCACATCGGCGGCGGTGAGCAGGACCGCCCCCAGCAGCGCCGAGAGCGGCAGCAGCCAGCGGTGGTCGACGCCGACGAGCAGTCGGCAGGTGTGCGGGACCACAAGGCCGACGAAGGCGATGGGCCCGGCGACGGCGGTCGCCGCTCCGCACAGCAGTACGGCGCCGAGCGCGGCCACCGCCCGTGCCACGGCGACGCGTTCACCGAGACCGGCGGCCAACTCGTCTCCCAGTGCCAGCGAGTTGAGCGCACGCGCGGAGAGGAGACAGAGCACGAAGCCGACCGCGAGGAACGGCGCCACCTGTCCGATGCGCTCGAAGGAGGCGCCGCCGACCCCGCCGATCTGCCAGAGCCTGAAGCTTCCGGCGATGTCGTTACGGGGCAGGATGACGGCGCTGACGAGCGAGGCGAACGCGGCGGAGGTGGCGGCCCCGGCGAGCGCGAGTTTGAGCGGGGTGGCCCCTCCCCTGCCGAGGGTCCCCACGGTGTAGACGAACAGGGCGGAGAGGGCGGCGCCCGCGATGGCGACCCAGATGTAGCCGGTCGGTGAGGAGAGCCCGAAGAAGGCGACGGCGGTGACGACGGCGAGCGAGGCGCCCATGTTGACGCCGAGGATGCCCGGGTCGGCCAGGGGGTTACGGGTCACGCCCTGCATCACCCCTCCGGCGAGGCCCAGCGCCGCACCGACGACGACCGCGAGGACGGTACGGGGGATCCGCTTCGTGGCCGCCGCCTGCCCCAGGGTCTCGTCGGACCCGCCGAGCGCCGCCTGGATGTCGGCCCACGGAACCTCGCGCGAGCCGAAGGCGACGGACGCCACCATCACACCGGCCAGCGCCAGGACGGCGGCGAGGAGCCAGAGCGTGCGGACGCCCGCCGGACGCCGGGCCATGGTGGCGTCCGGCGGGCGCCGGTCCGTGGAAGCGGTCACTTGACCTTGTCCGCGGCCTCGGCGAGGGCGGCGGCGTAGTCGTCGAGCACGTAACTGATCGACAGGGGCGTCGGGTTGGCGGCGGTGGCCAGGGGCGAGCTGCCGGGCAGGAGGTAGGTGGAGCCCCGGTCGACGGCAGGGATCTTGGAGAGCAGCGGATCCTTGCTGATGGCCTTCAGCAGCTCGCCCGTGTCGTCGCCGTACCCGGTGATGATGTCGACGTCGTCGAAGGCGTCGATCTGCTCGGCGCTCTTGGTGAGGGCGAACTTCTGCGTGCCCTCGGACGCCTTCGCGATGCTGCCCGGGGTCGTCATGCCGAAGTCCTCGAAGAACTGCGTCCGGGTGTCGTGCGTGGTGTAGAAGCCGATCTCGCTGACGTCGTTGGGGTCGACGTGCGTCATGAACATCGCCGACTTGCCCTTGAGCTGCGGGTACTTGGCGGCGGTCTTCGCTATGTCCCCGTCGAGCTTCGTGATCAGCTTCTCGCCCTCGTCGGCGAGGCCGATGGCCTTGCTGTTCGTCCGGATGATCTCGCGCCACGGCGTCGCCCAGGCGGCGTCCGGGTAGGCGACGACGGGGGCGATCTCGCTGAGCGTTTCGTAGTCCTTCTTGGTCAGTCCGGAGTACGCGGCCAGAATGACGTCGGGCTTCGTGTCGGCGACGGCCTCGAAGTCGATCCCGTCGGTCTCGTCGAACAGCACCGGTGTCTTGGCCTTGAGCTCCTTCAGCCGCTCCTCGACCCAGGGCAGCACCCCGTCGTTGTCGTCGTCGCCGAAGTTGGCCGCGGCCATGCCCACGGGCACGACACCGAGCGCCAACGGCACTTCGTGGTTGGCCCAGTTGACCGTGGCGACACGCTTCGGCTCGGCGGGGATGGTGGTCTTGCCCAGGGCGTGCTCGACCGTCAGGGGGAAGCCGCCGGAAGCGCTCCCCCCGCCCTTGTTCTCGGCGTCGGTGGTCCCGCCGCAGGCAGCGACCCCGACGAGGGCGGCTGCCACGACGAGCAGGCGGAGGCGGTGTGAGGACATGGGTGAGTACCCGGCTTTCCGGAGGTTCGGGGTGCCGCTTCCCGCACGTCCGGGCGTGGGCTGCCGTCGTGGAGGGGTGCACTGCGGAGGCACAGCGGCTTAGGTAAGGCTTGCCTTCGCACTGTATGAGAGTCGGCCGGGCTGTCGCAATCAACCGTTTCAGACAGGCGTTGTAGCGATGAGGACACACGCGTACCGCGAGCCCATCCGGCGACGGACCACCGCTTCACGTCCGGCGCCTGCCACCGCGAGTGAGGCCCTTGACCCTCACGTGGCGTCAGGCCGCACAGTCGGTGCCATGGAGGATCACTGGACCGTGGGACGCGTGGCCGAGCTCGCCGGGATGGCCGACGCGATCAGTACCCGCGCCGAGCCGGTGCCCGTCCCGTGGGACTGCGCCGACGGCCTGTTCGAGGCGTACCGGCGTCGGCCGGAAGCGCACCTCGAAGATCACGTGCGCCGTGCGATGCCGGTGTGGACGAGGGGCGGACCGGAGGCCGATCGGCGGGCGGTACGGAGCCTCGGCGCCGGCCTCGGCTCCGCCCGGTGGACCGAGCGCGACAGTGACCTCAGCGGCCTCGACGCGGCGGATCTCGGCCTCCGCCCGCCCATCGCCTGACCGGCGGCGCGGTGTCAGGCGGGAACCGGCCCGGCCTCGGGGTACGGGCTCAGCATGGTGTCGAAGTAGCCCTCCGGGGCCTCCTCCAGGAAGGTCGGGAGGTTCTCCAGGAAGGCGCGCAGCGGCGGCGTCGCGTTGTGCCGGTCCAGGTCCTCCTGGGAGCGCCATACCTCGTACAGGAAGAAGCGGCCGTCCTCGTGCTCGTGAAGGTGGTACTGGAGATTGCCGGGCTCCTGCCGGGTGGGCTCCACGAAGGAGGAGAGGGTGCGCCGGACCTCGTCCGCGCGCTCCGGCCGGGGCCGCAGGAAACCGTAGAGGGAGATGGGGCGTTCGGTGTTCGTCATGGCCCTCACGCTAGGATCTGACACCCATGTGAGATTCAAGGGGTTTGTGAGGAGCACCACATGAAGATCGGTGAGCTCGCCGCCGCCACGGGCACCTCCGTCCGGCTGCTGCGCTACTACGAGGAGCAGGGCCTCCTGGAGTCCTACCGCCTCGACAGCGGCCACCGCCGTTACGGCGACAGCGCCCCCGGCGTGGTCCGGCGCATCCGCGCGTTGCTGGACGCGGGCCTGCCGACCCGGGTCATCCGCGACCTCCAGCCGTGCGTCCGCCAGGACGGCACCGTCGCCACATGCAAGCTGGACACCCTCCAGGAGCATCTGCAGGGCCTGGACGACCGGATCTCCGCGCTGTCGGAGACCCGCACCTCCCTCGCCGGGCTCATCTCCGCCACCCGGGCCGGGGAGTCGGCACTCGTGTAGGGCCGCCACCACCGGCCCTCGCTCCCGCCCGGTGGCATCCCCGGGCTCCCCCCGGCCGAAAAGTCCCGGGCTCACCCCGGCAGAAAGTCCCGGAGTCACCCCGGCCGAAAGGTCCCCGAGGTCACCCGGGCCGGAAAGTCCCCGGAGTCAGCCCCGTCGTCCGCCGGAAGGCCACGCCGAAGGCGCTCGCCGAGCGGTAGCCGACCTGTTCCGCCACCGACTCGACGTCCCAGCCCCGGGTCAGCAGGTCGATCGCGTGCTGGGCGCGGACCGCCGCGACCCAGCGTACGAAGCTCGTGCCCGTCTCGGCGCTGGAGGCGCGCGTGACCGTACGGGTGCTCACGCCGAGCTCGGACGCCCAGTCCGCCAGTGTCCGCGGGTCGGCCGGATTCTCGCGGACCGCGTCGGCGACCGGGCGCAGCAGCTCGGAGGTGGGGAGCTGGACGAGCAGTTCGCGGGGCGAGGGCGTGAGCACGTCGAGCACCAGCGCCTCGGTCGCGGCCCGCGAGGAGGGTGCGAGACCGGGTTCGCCGAGCCGTTCCAGGAGCAGGCGCAGCAGCGGCGTGATCTCCACGGCCACCGGCGTGTCGGAGATCGACGCGGTCGTACGGAAGCCGAAGAAGCTCGCCCGGAACCAGGTCCCCGCCGTCGCCGATCCGGAGTGCAGGGTCCCGGCGGGCATCCACAGTCCCAGAGCGGGTGTGATGGTCCAGATCCGTTCGCCGACCACCGCGCAGGAGGCGCCGCGCTCGTTCCAGAGCAGTTCGTGGAAGGGGTGGGAGTGCGCGTCCCAGAGTGTGTCGTGGGGGACGACCTCGTCGTAGCCCTGGATGACGAAAGGGGTGTCGACCGCACCGGGCGCGAGCGCGGGCAGCGATCTGGTCTCCCTGGTCATGGACGGTCCGGCCTCCCCGGTCGTACGGCGCGGACCCCGGCCGTACGGAAGCCGGGCGCGGCCGATGCGGTGCTCACCCGCTCAGCCTAGAAGGTCGCCGGGAGGCCGGTCCCGCCGCTCCCGGGGTGCGTACCGGCCACATCGGAGACCGGTCGGCCGGTACCGCACGGCGCGTGGGGGCGCTGCGCTCTCCCGCGCGCATCAACTCGACGTTTACAGCTAGGCAGTTACGTCCTTCAGGTGAACGGAGTCCGGCTTTCACCGTGCGGGCGGTCCCCCGGCCGGACAGTGGGTGGGCCGCCCGGGCAGCGGGCCCGGGGCGGCGGGACCATACGGCGAAAGGTGACGGATTCATGACCACTGAGGCCACCCGGCGGGTCGCGCTCGTCTTCTCCCTGCTCGACGCCAACGCCAACGGAGTCCTGGAGGCGGACGACTTCGATCTCATGGCCGACCGGGTCGTCCGGGAGGCGCACGCGTCGGACCAGGTGGCGAAGGACGCGATGCGTACGGCCTTCCGGCGGTACTGGACGACCCTGCTCAGCGAGCTCGACGCCAACGGGGACGGCGAGATCAGCTTCGAGGAGTACACCGCCTGCGTGCTCTCCCCGGAGCGCTTCGAGGCGACGATCGGCGTCTTCGCGGAGGCGCTCGCCGCGCTCGGCGACCCGGACGGCGACGGTCTGATCGAGCGCCCCCTCTTCGCGGCGCTGATGACGGCCATCGGGTTCGAACCCGCGAACATCGACGCGCTCTTCGACGCCTTCGACCCCTCGGACAGGGACCGCATCCGAGTGGAGACCTGGGTCGCCGGGATCAAGGACTACTACGCGCCGGACAAGGCCGGTATCCCCGGCGACCACCTGGTCGTCGGCACCCCGGTCTGAGCGGCCTTCGCCGGGACACCGACCGTCCCCGGCAACACCGCCATCCCTGGAACAACGACGAAGGAGCATGTTGAAACCGGTCATCGGACTCGCTGTGGGCCGTGGAACGGGACCAGAGGTCGCCGCCGTCTTCGAACGCGTACTGGGCACGCTGGCCCGGCTGCACGGGACGGAGATCGGCGTGTCGCGCTCTCCCCGGACCTACCACTCGTATGTGTCGCTCAAGGCGGAAGGAGACGTGGAGCGGGTCCGCCGGCTCACGGAGGAGGACGCCCAGCACTACGAGGAGTTCTGCCGCACCCAGGCCGCGCTCTCCACCGCGGCCGTCTTCCGTACGGCGATCAACGCGCAGTCCCTCTACCTGGTGCGCCAACGGCTCCAGGCCGTCAAGGTGGACGCCCTGCCGGCCGGGGACGGGGCGGCGGCCTCGCTGCTGCTGGTCCGCGACGAGGCGCAGGGCTTCTACACCGGGGAGAACCAGCACCTGGACGGGGTGGTCCGGCGGACCATGGAGTTCAGCCGCGGCCTCACGGAGAAGATCCTCTCCTACGCCGTGGGCCGAGCCTGGCAGCAGTGGCCCGATGCCGGTCCCGAGCGGATCGTCATGGCGTACAAGTTCCATCTGCTGGACGGCGCCCTGGACTCCTGGGTCACGGACATCGCCGCCCGGCACGACGTACCCGTCGAACTCTTCCAGCCCGACACGGTGAACCGGAACCTGATCACGCACGGGTTACCGGACCGTACGGTCGTGGTCGCGGGCAACGAGTGGGCCGACATCATGCATGTCGTCCTCCTCGACCGGTTCGGCTCCGACCGGCAGGAGAACCGCTGCACGGAGAACGTCCTTCTGCACCCCGACGTACGCGGGTTGACGGAGTATCAGACGGTGCACGGGTCCGCCGACGACCTGGAGGGGCTGGACCGGGTCAACCCGGTGGCGACCGTACGGGCCGCGGCGGCGATCGCGGAGCGGTACGGGGGGTGCGCGGGCGCGGCGGAGGCGGTCGAGCGGGCCCTGCTCTCCGTCACCGGGCGGGGCATCCGTACGCCGGACCTCGGCGGGCACCACTCCACGACGGCGGTGGTGGACGCCTTGCTGGAGGACCTTGCGGAGAACCTCTCGGGGGACCTGGAGCCGGAACAGCCTGTGCGGGAAGCCTCGTTCGCCTCGACCGTACGGGCAGAAGCCTCATGACCGCGCCGGGCGGGACCGCGCTCGTCGTCGTCGATCTCCAGAACGACTTCTGCGCGGGCCCGCGCGCCGCGTCCCGGTATCCGGGCGACCCGGCGCGCCTGGAGAGGGTCACCGCGAACACCGGCCGGGCGGTCGCGGCGGCGAGAGAGCGCGGCACCGAGGTCGTCTTCGTCCGCTTCCTCGGCGACACCCGCTACCAGGGCGACAGTTGGCGGCGGCGGGACGCGGCCCTCGGCAAACGGCCGAAGTGCCAGGAGGGTTCCTGGGGTGCGGAGTTCGCCGCCGGGGTGGAACCGGAGACGGGCGAGGCGGTCTTCACCAAGCGGGCCTGCTTCGACGCGTTCCTGGGTGAGGGGTTCGAGCGGCATCTCATCGGCCGGGGAACCCGACACCTCGTGTTCGCGGGGCTCTTCGCCGATGTCTGCGTGGACTCGACCGCGCGCACCGCCTTCCAGAAGGGGTTCCACGTCACGGTGCTGCGGGACTGCACGACCGCGCTCCATCTGCCGGACGAGCAGATCCTGAGCTTCATGGGCCGGGTGTACGGAGCCCGGATCACGACCGGCGACCAGGCCGAGGTGTGGTCGCGCACGCCCGGAGAGGAGGAGGACACATGCCCGGCACCGACACCGCCCAGCAGGACCGTGGCGTCGCCGGGGGCGTCGGGCTGACCGCGCTCATGGTGGCCGCCGCGCGGGCCGTGGAGACCCACCGACCCGACGCCCTGGCCCGGGACGTCTACGCGGAGCACTTCGTGCGCGCCGCGCGGGCGTCCGCCGACTGGCCGGTGCGGCCGGAGGAGGTTCCGGGCGGGGAGGCCGATCCGCTGTGGGGACGGCTGGGGCGCTACTTCGGCCTGCGGACCCGGGTGCTCGACGACTTCCTGCTCCGGCAGGCGTACGGCGGGGTGCGACAAGTGGTGCTGCTCGGCGCCGGGTTGGACACCCGGGCGCTGCGTCTGGAGTGGCCGCCCGGCTGCACGGTCTTCGAGATCGACCAGGAGGAGGTCCTCGCGTTCAAGCACGGGGCGCTGGATGCCCTGCCCGCCGGGGACGGGCCACGGGCGGTCCGGGTCCCCGTCGCCGCCGATCTGCGCCACGACTGGGGCGCGGCGCTGACCGGCGCGGGGTTCGACCCGTCCGCTCCGGCCGCCTGGCTCGCGGAGGGGCTGCTGCTCTACCTCCCGCCGGAAGCCGAACGGCGACTTGTCGACACGGTGGACCGGATGAGCCGGGCGGGCAGCTCCGTCGCGTACGAGGTGAAGCTCGGCATCGAGTCGGCGGCCGTCCGGCACAGCCCGGTCTACGCCGAGGCGAAGGAGCGCATCGGCGTCGATCTGCTGGCCCTGTTCGACGGGGAGCCCCGGCCCGACTCCGCCGCGGACCTCGCCGGGCGGGGATGGTCCACGACAGTCCGTACGCCCTTCCACTTCACCCGGCTGCACGGGCGCGGGCCACTGCCGGAGCGCCATGACTGCTTGGCGGCCAACCGGTGGGTCTTCGCGCGCAGACCCGGGCGCTGAGGGCTGCCGCCTGCTCACCGGCTGAGAACGGGGGCCTCGGGTCTCAGCCGGTGAGCAGGTCCGGGTTGCCCGCCAGTGCGGCGAGGCGGCCCTGCGGGTCCGGGACGAGGCGGCGTGCCGTCAGGTCCAGGACGCCGCCCACTCCGGTGATCTCGGCGGCCACCGTGCCGTCCTCCTTGAGGATCCGCTGCTCCAGGGTGAACGTCTTCCCCGTGCCGTAGTCGAAGCGGCAGGTGACCCGCACCCGCTCGCCGCCCCGCAGCTCCTGCCGGTACTTGACCGTGACCTCCAGCTGCACCGGGCCGATGCCGTCGGCCAGCAGCTTCTCCTGGGGGAGCCCGGCGGCCCGCAGCAGCTCCCAGCGGGCGTGTTCCGCGTACTGGAGATAGACGGCCTGGTTCAGATGGCCCTGGGTGTCGAGCTCGTAGCCGCGCACGGTCACATCAACGGAGAAGGTCATGACCGTGCGAACGCCCGCGCCCCGTGATCCATTCCGGCGGACGGTCCTGCCGCACCTCTTTACGGGCCTGTCATGCACCGGTAACTTCCACCCCGCAAGAGATTGCAGCAACATTCCGGCAGAGCTTTCCACCGGATCGATCGTGCGCACCACCGGACCGTGCTCATCCGCCGAACCCCGAGGCGCGTCAGGGTTCTCCCCTCCCCTGGAGACACGCATGAGACGCACCCCTCACCGATTGCCCGGCCGCCCGCTCGCGGCGGCCGTGGCGGCAGCCGGGCTGCTGGGACTCCTCACCGCCGCACCGCGGACCGCTCCCCCGCCGGTCGCCGAACCGGCCACCGCACCCGTCGCCGTCTCGGAATCCACGGCGACCGTCTTCTACTCCACGAAGAGCCGCAACTGGTCGGCGTACCACCTGCATTACGCCCCCGACGGCGGTTCCTGGACCACCGTGCCCGGTACTCGGATGACCTCGGCCTGCACCGACTGGGTCAGGCTGACCGTCCCCCTCGGCGGTGCGAGCGGCCTGAAGGCGACCTTCACCGACGGCTCGGGCACCTGGGACAACAACGCGGGCAGGAACTACGACCTGGGCACCGGGACCATCACCGTCAAGGACGGGGTCGTGGCACACAGCGACCCGTGTACGGGGACGGGCCCCGGCGAGCCGGACCCCGGCGGGCCGGACACCGCATCCGTCTACTACGCGACGTCGACGGTCGGCTGGTCCACCGTCAACCTCCACTTCCGCCCGCACGGCGGAGCCTGGACGGCGGTCCCGGGCCTCGGCATGGAGGCGGCCTGCACCGGCTGGGTGAAGCGGACGGTGGACCTGGGCGGCGCCACCGGCCTCCAGGCGGCGTTCAACAACGGCAACGGGGTCTGGGACAACAACAACGGCAACGACTACACCCTCCCGGCCGGGCTCACCACGGTGAAGGACCGCACGGTGACCGCGTCGGCGAAGGACCCGTGCGCGGCCGAGGAACCGGACACCGAGGCGCCCTCCGCTCCCACGGGCGTGAAGGCGGCGGCCGACGGGGTGTCGGTTCTGCTCACCTGGGAACCCGCCACCGACGACCGGGGAGTGACGGGCTATCAGATTACGCGGACCGGCGGCACGAAGGGCACGCTGGTCACCGACGTCGGCTCAACCGTCTTCGCGGACACCGGACTTGAGCCGAGGACCGCCTACCACTACACCGTACGGGCGCGCGACGCCGCCGGAAACGTCTCCGCCCCCTCCGCCCCGGCCACCGCCACCACCGGAGAGAAGCCGACGGCCCCGGCGACGGGCACACCGCTCGGCACCGATCCCCGCAAGGACCCGATCTACTTCGTGCTGACCGCCCGCTTCAACGACGGCGACCCCACGAACAACCGGGGCGGCAGCCAGCACGAGAAGTCCGGCAACGCGGCCAACGAAGACCCCATGTTCCGGGGGGACTTCAAGGGGCTGGTGCAGAAGCTCGACTACATCAAGGGGCTCGGCTTCTCCGCGATCTGGGTCACCCCGGTCGTCCTCAACCGCTCGGACTACGACTACCACGGCTACCACGGGTACGACTTCTACCGGGTCGACCCGCGCCTGGAGTCCGCCGGAGCCTCCTACCAGGACCTGATCAACGCCGCCCACGCCAAGGGGATGAAGATCTACCAGGACGTCATCCACAACCACTCCTCGCGCTGGGGCGCCAAGGGCCTGTTCACCCCGAAGACCTACGGGGTGCGCGACGCCCAGTGGAGCTGGTACTACGACGAGCGGAACGACGGCTTCGCGTACGACGGCCTCACCGTCGAGCCCAAGTCGGGGAAGTCGTACTACAACGGCGATCTGTGGTCCACGGCCGAGCCGACGGGCAACACCTGCGTGGGCTGGGGCACGCCCACCGGGCACACCTCACCGGAGGGCTACCGGATCTACAACTGCCAGTGGCCGAGCCCCACTTCGGGCATGTTCCCGAAGGCGCTCTACCACAACTGCTGGATCGGCAACTGGGAGGGCGAGGACTCCCGTTCCTGCTGGATCCACGACGACCTCGCCGACTTCAACACCGAGAACGCCCAGGTCCAGAACTATCTGATCGGCGCCTACAACAAGTACATCGACATGGGCGTCGACGGCTTCCGGCTCGACACGGCGGTGCACATCCCCCGCACCACCTGGAACCGCCGCTTCCTGCCCGCGATCCAGGAGCGGGTCACGCAGAAGTTCGGGGCCGAGGCGGCGGCGAACTTCTTCGTCTTCGGCGAAGTGGCCGCCTTCGTCAACGACAAGTGGAACCGGGGCTCGGTCAACCACTCCGCGCAGTTCTTCACGTGGAAGGAGCGCAAGGAGTACAGCGCGGACGACGAGAAGGCCGCCCTGGAGATGTACGACGACGAACAGCAGCAGGGCACGGGAGCGCAGCCCGTCTCCGACAACGCCTTCCTCAAGGGCAACGCCTACCACGCGCCGGACCGCAGCCGGTTCTCCGGGATGAACGTCATCGACATGCGGATGCACATGAACTTCGGTGACGCGCACAACGCCTTCCACAACGGCAAGGACTCCGACGACAGCTACCACGACGCCACCTACAACGTGGTCTACGTCGACAGCCACGACTACGGGCCCAACAAGAGCGCCGAGCGGTACACGGGCGGCACGGACGCCTGGGCCGAGAACATGTCGCTGATGTGGACCTTCCGGGGCATCCCGACGCTCTACTACGGCTCCGAGATCGAGTTCCAGAAGGGGAAGCAGATCGACTGCGGCCCCCGCTGCCCGCTGGCGACGACCGGCCGGGCCTACTTCGGGGACCATCTGGCGGGCGAGGTGACGGCCTCGGACTTCGGCAAGGTCTCCTCGGCCACCGGCAGGGTCGCGGAGACCCTCGCCGCGCCGCTGGCCCGCCATCTCCAGCGGCTCAACGAGATCCGGCGGGCCGTTCCCGCGCTCCAGATGGGCCAGTACTCCACGGAGGGCATCAGCGGCTCCATGGCGTACAAGCGGCGCTACACGGACACGGCGAGCGGCACGGACAGCTTCGCCCTGGTGACGGTCTCCGGGAGCGCCACGTACACCGGCATCCCCAACGGCACGTACACGGACGCCGTCACGGGCGACACCAAGGTGGTGAGCGGAGGCACGCTCGCCGTACCGGCGCCCGGGAAGGGGAACCTGCGTGTGTACGTCCTCGACCTCGGCGGGAAGAACGCCGCGCCCGGGAAGATCGGCACGGCGGGCCCGTATCTGAAGTAACACTCGATCCCGGGACCGCAGTTGCCCGGGGCTCACCCCGCGACCCGCCGCACCGTGCGCAGCAGGTAATCCTTGCGGTGCAGCGGGTCGTGGTCGGTGCGCGGGCGGGCCGGGGGTGGGCCGGTCACCGGGCGGTGGCCGGCGAAGGCGGACTCCAGGACGCCCTCGCCCCGGGTCAGCCCCGGCAGGAGCTGCTGGAGTTCATGGACCCGGGCCGCCGGGATCTCGCCCTCCAGGGTGCAGAGCGCCCCGTGCGTGCCGGGCGGTTCCGGTACGGCGTGGAGCCGGGCGAGGACCGGTACCAGGGCGCCGAAGGTGTCCGTGGGCAGCTCCAGGCGGAAGCGGTGCATCGGCTCGTAGACCTGGGTTCCGGCCCGGCGCAGGGCGTCCATCAGGACCAGGGGCGTCAGATTGCGGAAATCGCCCGCCGTGCTCGACATGCTTTTGTCGAACGTGCCGTGGGAATGGCTCTGCCGGGGCCAGTATCCGGAATGCGTCTGCGTGATGACGCAGTCGGTGACCTGCCAGCCGTGCATTCCCTGGCCCAGGGTGGAATGCACGGCCTCCTCGACCGCCCGCATCAGGGAATGGGGCATCGAGCCGAGTTCGACTTCGCGGCGGAATTCCACCCCGCTGCCGTACGGGGCCGGGTCGACGCGCAGTCCGACGGTGGCGAGGAAGGGGTTGGGGTCGGTGTCGATGAACTCGGCGGCCGACCCCGTACCGACCGGCCGTTCCAGGCAGATCGTCGTGGTCGCGCGGAAGGTGACGTCCACCCCGAACTCCTCGGCCAGGGTCGTCTGGATGACCTCCTTCTGCACCTCCCCGTAGAGCGAGAGGGACACCTCCTGGCGGAGGTCGTCGCGGCGGACGGCGATCAGGGAGTCCTGTTCGGCGAGGCGGCCGAGCGCGAGGTGCAGGGCGCCCCGGTTCTCCGGGCGGCGGGGGACGACGACCGTCTCCAGGGTGGGCGGGGCGAAGTGGCGTCCCCCGGCCTCCGCCCGCCCCTCCCCCACGCTGTCGCCGATGCGGATACCGGCCAGCCCCTTCAGCCTGCCGATCCGTCCGGCTTCGACACCGGGCACGGGCACTTCGCCGCCGTTCTCGAAGAGGCTGACCGCCGACACCTTGCCCTCGCCCTCCCGGCCGTCCGGGCTGCGGAAGCGCAGGACCTCGCGGGCGTGGACGGTCCCCTCGACCATGCGGACGTACGCGGTCCGCTCGCCGTTCGCGGTCCGGTCGACCTTGAACACCGTGCCCCGGGCCGGGGCCCCGGCGTCCCCCGTGGCGGTGGGCAGCAGCCCGGTGATGCCGTCGACCAGGGCGCCGATGCCCGCCCCGGTGGCTGCGGAGCCGAAGAAGACCGGGTGGACGAGGCACCGGGCGGTCTGGTCGGCCAGCGCTTCCAGGAGCCGGGCGTGGGTGAGGGCCGCCGGGTCGTCGACGTACGCCGTCAGCAGTCCGTCGTCGTGGCGGGTCAGCAGGTCGGTGAGCGTGCCGGTGAAGCCGGGGTCGGCCCCGGTGAACGGAGTGCTCGTGGCGGACCGGGTGCCGAGGTGCGCGGTCGAGCACATCGCGACGGTGTCCGGGGAGAGCCGCTCGGCGATGCTCGTCAGCAGCGAGCCGTACCGCGCCCCCGCCCGGTCGGTCTTGTTGACGAACAGCAGGGTCGGGATGCGGAGCCGGCGCAGGGTCCGCAGCAGGACGCGGGTCTGCGCCTGGACGCCCTCCACCGCCGAGACCACGAGCACGGCCCCGTCGAGCACGCCGAGGACCCGCTCCACCTCCGCGATGAAGTCGGGGTGGCCGGGGGTGTCGATCAGGTTGACCGTGGTGGCGCCCAGGGTGAAGGAGACGACGGCGGACTTGATGGTGATGCCGCGCCGGCGCTCCAGCGCGAGGGAGTCGGTGCGCGTACTGCCGTCGTCGACACTGCCGAGGGTGTCGATGACCCCGGCGGTGTGGAGGAGCCGCTCGGTCAGGCTTGTCTTACCGGCGTCGACATGCGCCAGAATTCCCAGGTTCAACGTGTGCACGGAGCTTCATGTCCTTGAGAGAAAGGTCAGTTTCTGTCGGGAGGGACACGAAGGCTGCGCGCATAATCGAACTCCTGGGTCGTACTGATGGCTTGCGGGGAGTAGATCAGGGGGCCGCCGGGAGCCGCAACCGGTTATTTTCCGCGCAGGTGCGGAAAGCGCCATTCGGTGCGGCTGCTCAGTGTTTCGCCGGGGCGCAGCACCGTGCTCGGGTGGGCGGGGCGGTTGGGCGAGTCGGGCAGGTGCTGGGTCTCCAGGCAGAGCGACCCGTGGCGTTCGTGGCGGCGGCCCGTGCCGTCGGTGAAGGCGCCGTCGAGGTGGTTGGCCGTGTAGACCTGGAGTCCGGGTTCGGTGGTCCAGAGTTCCAGGGTGCGCCGGCCGTCGGGGGCGGTGAGGCGGGCGGCGCGGCGGAGGGCCCCGGAGTCCTGGTCGCGCAGCACCCAGCAGTGGTCGAAGCCTTGGGCCAGGGCCAGTTGGGGGTGGGACAGGGCCAGACGTTCGCCCACCGGGTGTGCGGTGGTGAGGTCGAACGGGGTGCCGGTGACGGGGGCGAGGGGGCCTTCGGGGATGGAGTCGGCGTCGACGGGGAGGTAGTGGTCGGCGTCGACTTGGAGGGTGTGGCCGAGGATGTCGTCTGCGCCGAGGTTGAGGTAGGCGTGGTGGGTGAGGTTGACGACGGTGGGGCGGTCGGTGACGGCCGTGTACTCCAGGGCGAGGGTTCCGGCGGTGTCGAGGGTGTAGGTGGCGGTGACGTCGAGCGCGCCGGGGAAGCCCATGTCGCCGTGGGGGCTGTGCAGGGTGAGGCGGAGGCGCGCGGCGGAGTCCGTACGGTCGGCGGTGGCCGCCCAGACCCGGGTGTGGAAGCCGTCGGGGCCGCCGTGCAGGGCGTGGCCCCGGTCGTTGGCGGGGATGTGGTGCGTGGTGCCGTCGAGGGTGAAGCGGCCGTGGGCGATGCGGTTGGCGTACCGTCCGACGATCGCCCCGAAGTAGGGGTTGTTCTTGTCGGTGTAGTCGTCGAGGGCGGGCAGCGAGCGGACGACCGGGCCGGGGACTCCGTCGGTGTCCGGCACGGTGAGGCTGTGCAGGACACCGCCGTACGTGAGTATCTCGGCCCGGACGCCGGTGCCGGAGTCCAGGGTCCAGAGGCCGGTCTCGCTCTGCCCGTGGGCGCGGCCGAACGGTTTGCGGTGCACGGTGGGCATGAGGGGTTCCTTGGGGGTGCGGCAGACGGCGGTGTGACGGCAGGGCCTAGCGGACCGGTGCGGTGGATTCGCGCAGGACGAGGCGGTGGCCGGGGCGGGCCCGCCGGGGTTCGGCGACCGGGGTGCCGGCGAGGCGTTCGACGAGGCTGTCGACGGCGAGCCGGGCGATGGCCGTCTTGTCCGGTGCGATGGTGGTCAGGGTGGTGGTCCCGTACCGGCTCTCCTCGATGTCGTCGAAGCCGACGACGGCGATGTCGCCCGGGATGGTGAGGCCGCGCTCGGTGATGGTGCGCATGGCGCCGATGGCGATCAGGTCGTTGTACGCGAACACGGCGTCGGGCCGCTCCCCCCGCTCCAGGAGCGAGGCCATCGCGGCGGCGCCGTCCTCCCTCCCGTAGCCGTCGGTGACGACGACCAGGGACTCGTCGGGGGCGATGCCGGAGGCGGCCAGCTCCTCGCGCCAGCCGCGCAGCCGCAGATGGGCGGGCTGACGTTCGCGGCCGGTACGGGAGCCGAGGAAGGCGATCCGGCGGTGGCCGAGGGCGATGAGGTGGGCGACGGCCTCGCGGGCGGCGGCCACGTTGTCGATGGCGATGTGGTCGTACGGGGCCTCGTACTCCCGCTCCCCCAGCAGCACCAGCGGTGCCGTCTCCGTCCGGGCCATCAGGTCCTCGGTCTCCAGGTGGATGGGGCTGAGGATGAGCCCGTCGATGACATGGGACCGGAACCCCTGGCTGACCAGCAGCTCCTTCTCGCGCAGGCCGCCGGTGTGGTCGACCAGGACGGTGTAGTCATGGCGGGCGGCCGCGTCGACCACCTCACCGGCCAGCTCCGCGAAGTACGGGTTGCCGAACTCGGGCACGGCGAGCGCGATGATGCCGGTGCGGCCCTTGCGCAGATGGCGGGCGGTGAGGTTGGGCCGGTAGCCCAGCTCGTCGATGGCCTGCTGCACCTTGGCACGCATCTTGGGGGTGACGTGCTGATAGTTGTTGACCACGTTCGACACGGTCTTGATGGACACGCCCGCCCGTTGAGCCACGTCCTTGAGGCTGACGCCCACGGCACTCCTTGTACTCGGTTCGACTCATCCCTGCCCGGCGCGTCCGGTCCGTCCGGTTCAGGTGGTTCTCCGGCTGCGCGCGAGGTAACGCTGCGCCACCACGACAACGATAAGGAAACCGCCGCTGACCACCGACTGGTACGAGGAGTTGAGCGAGCCGATCTGGTTGATGAGGTTCTGGATCACGGCGAGCAGCAGAACGCCCCAGAGGGTGCCGCTGACCGAGCCCGCGCCGCCGATGAGGAGCGTGCCGCCGATGACGACGGCGGAGATCGCGTCCAGCTCCATGCCGACGCCGACGATGGTGACGCCGGAGGAGAGGCGGGCGGCGTTCAGCGCTCCGGCGAGTCCGGCGAGCAGTCCGCTGAGGGTGTAGACGAGGATCTTCGTACGGGCGACGGGCAGGCCCATGAGTGTGGCCGCGTCGCTGCTGCCGCCGACGGCGAACAGGGTCTGTCCGAACGAGGTCCGCTGGAGCAGCAGTCCGCCCGCCCCGAAGAGGACGAGGGCGATGAGGATCGGGTAGCCGAAGCCCTGGACGCTGCCCTGGCCGAGCTCGGCGAAGGCGGAGTCCTTCGGGACCAGGTAGGTGGTGGCGCCCTCGTCGGTGAAGGCGAGCAGCATGCCGCGCGCCGCGAGGAGGGTGGCGAGCGTGACGATGAAGGGAGCTATGTTCGCGCGGGCGATGAGGAGGCCGTTGACCAGCCCGATCGTGGAACAGACCACGAGGGGTACCAACAGGGCGGCGAGGAAGCCCCATTGCGAGGCCCAGGCGGCCAGGACACCTCCGAGGGCGAAGACGGAGCCCACGGAGAGGTCGATGCCGCCCGTGATGATGACCAGGGTCATGCCGAGGGCGACGATCGCGAGGAAGGACGCCTGGACGGTGACGCCCCGCGCGTTGTCCACGCCGGCGAAGGTCGGGTAGACGAACGAGGCGATCAGGATCACGGTCAGCAGGACCGCGAGGGCGCCTTGTCGCTGGACGAGTTCGCCGATCCGGGAGCCGGTGGAGCGCTCGGGCCGGGGTTCGGAGCGCGAGGGTGCGTTCTTGAGCGGCGCCGGCACCTGAGGGGCCGGGGCGGGGGCGGTGGTGTTCTTCATCGGGACCTCTTCATCGGGACCGACGCTCCCGGGCGACGTAGACGGCGGCGATGATGATGGCCGCCTGGGCGATCTGTGCGGAGGAGTCGGGCAGGTCGTGCTTGACGAGGGTGGCGCGCAGCAGCTGCATCAGCAGGGCTCCGGCGACGGTCCCGAGCACCCGGATGGAGCCACCGCCCAGCGGAGTCCCGCCGACGACGACCGCGGTGATGGCGGAGAGTTCCATGAGGGTGCCGAGCGAGGACGGGTCGCTGGCGGTGAGCCGGGCGGTGGCGAGGATCCCGGCGAGCGCGGCCATCGTGCCGCACAGGATGTAGACGCCGGTCAGGACCCGTTTGACGGGCAGCCCGGAGAGGGCGGCGGCCGGGCGGTTGCCGCCGATGGCGACGATCTGGCGGCCGAAGGTGGTACGCCGCACCAGGAACGCGACGGCCAGCGCGAGCACGCCCGCGATGAGGACGACGAGCGGGATGCCGAGGAAGGAGCCGGTGCCGAGCGCGAGGAGGTCCGGGTTGACGATCTGCTTGAGCTGACCGTCCGCCATCACCAGGGCCAGCCCCCGGCCGCCGACGAACAACGCGAGGGTCGCCACGATGGGTTGCAGCCCGACGAGCGAGACGAGCGTCCCGTTGATGGCGCCGACGACCGCTCCGGCCAGCAGCGCGATCAGGAGCGCGGGCACGAGTCCGTAACCGAGGTAGAGCGGCAGCAGGGCGGTGGCGAGCGCCATGGTGGAGCCGACGGAGAGGTCGATGCCCTCGGTGCCGATGACCAGGGCCATGCCGAGCGCGACGATCACGATGGGGGCGACCTGGACGAGCTGGGTGCGCAGGTTGTCGGCGGTCAGGAAGTGCTCGGTGAACAGGGCGTTGAACAGCAGGACGACGGCAACGGCCGCGTACACGCCGTATTCCTGGTACCAGGCGGGGTCGCGGAGCCGGGCGAGCTGCTTCGTGGGGCGTTCCAGGGTGGTGGCCGGGGTGGTCATCGGGGGTCCTCCTGGCCGGTGGGGGCCTTCCCGCCGGTTTCGGGTGCCGGGTGGGGCGGTCGACCGTCGGGTACGGCGCCGGGCGCGCGCTCGTCGGCGGACGCGTCACCGGCTCGTACGGCGCCGGGCGTGTGGTCGGCGGGCACGGGGGCGTGGCTGTGGTCGGCGGGCACAGGGGCGAGGCTGTGGTCGGCGGGCGTGTGGTCGGCGAGCACTTCGAGGAGGCGGCTCTCCGCCACCTCGTCGCCCGCGAGTTCACCGGCGACGGCGCCGCCGCGCAGGACGACGATGCGGTCGGCGCCCTCGATCAGCTCCTCGATGTCGGAGGAGATCAGCAGGACGGCGAGCCCTTCGCGGGCGAGGTCGTCGATGAGGCTCTGCACCTCGGCCTTGGCGCCGACATCGATGCCCCGGGTGGGCTCGTCGAGGAGCAGGACCTTGGGTTCCAGACAGAGCCAGCGGGCGAGGAGCACCTTCTGCTGGTTGCCGCCGGAGAGTTCGCCGACCTTCTGCTCGGGGCTGGAGGCCTTGATGCGCAGCCGCTCCATGAAGATGCCGACGATCCGGTCCTGCCGGTCGCGGGAGACGATCCCGGCCCGGGAGAGCCGGGGCATCGCGGCGAGCACGATGTTCTCGCGTACGGAGAGCTGGGGGATGATCCCCTCCGCCTTGCGGTCCTCGGGGAGCATGCTGATGCCCGCGCGGATGGCGGCGGCCGGGGTGGGGCGGCCGATACGTTTGCCGTCGACGGTGATCTCCCCGCCGTCCAGGGGCAGCGCGCCGGTCAGCGCCTTGGCGGTCTCGCTGCGCCCGGAGCCCAGCAGCCCGCCGAGTCCCAGCACTTCACCCCCGTACAACTGGATGGATATGTCGTGCAGTTGATGGCGCCGGTCGAGTCCGGTGGCGGTGAGGACGGAGGTGCGGGCCACGTCGTGCCCGGCGGTGTCGAAGTGGGTGAGGCCCTCGCGGCGCACCTCGGACAGGTCGCGGCCGAGCATCATCGAGACGAGCCGCATCCGGTCCAGTCCGGCCAGGTCTCCGGTGTGGACGTGGCGGCCGTCGCGCAGGACGGTGACCCGGTCGCAGACGCGGTAGAGCTCGTCCATGCGGTGGCTGACGTAGAGGACGGCGATGCCCTGGCCGCGCAGGTTCCCGATGACCCGGAAGAGGGTCTCGACCTCGCGGGGCTCCAGGGAGGAGGTGGGTTCGTCCATGATGACGACCTGGGCCCGTACGGAGACGGCGCGGGCGAGGGCGACCATCTGCTGGGTGCCGATGCCCAGGGTGTGCAGGGGGCGCCTGGGGTCGACGCGGACGCCGAAGCCGTCGAGGAGTTCGGTGGTCTCGCGGTGCATCCGGCCGAAGTCGATGAGGTTGAAACGATTCTTCGGCTCGCGGCCCAGGAAGATGTTGCGCGCCACGCTCATCAGCGGGACGAGGTTGACCTCCTGGTAGATGGTGGAGATCCCGGCCTGTTGTGCCTCGAAGGGCCGGGCGAAGCGGACGGGCTTGCCTGCCACCCGTACCTCGCCGTCGTCGCTCCGGTGGACGCCGGTCAGCACCTTGATGAGGGTGGACTTGCCCGCCCCGTTCTCGCCGACGAGCGCGTGGGTCTCCCCGGCGCGCAGTGAGAAGGAGACGTCGTCGAGGGCGACGACGCCGGGGAACCGCTTGCTGACGGAACGGGCTTCGAGCACGGGGGCCGCCGGGGCGGTCTCCGCGTGCCGGGGTGTCGCTTCGGTGGGTGCCATGAGTCCTGGCCTTCCGGTGGTACGGGAATGAGGCCGGTCCGCCGTGGGCCTCGGGGTGCCCGGGGCGGGCGCGATGACGCCCGGGAGCTCCCGGAGTCCCCGGAGCGCCGTGACGCCCGGGGAGCCCTCGGAGCGCCGTGACGCTCAGGAAGTCTCCGGAGCGTCGTGGTGTCTGGCGGGTCCCAGGGCGTCGTGACGCCCGGCGGATCCCGGGCGTCGCTGCGGTCGTCGGATCCCCGGAGCGTCGCGGCGGTCGGCCTGCCGGTCGGGTCAGTACGCTCCGCCGAGCGATTCCTCGGCGTTGGCCTCGTCGTACTCCCGGTCGGTGATGATCACGTTCTCCGGGATCTCCTCCCCCGCGTAGAACTTCTGCGCGGTGGCGAAGGCGAGCGGGCCGAAGCGCGGGTTGGACTCGATGACCGCGTTGTACTCGCCGTTGACCAGGGCCTGCACGGCGTTACGGGTGCCGTCGACCGAGACGATCTTGACGTCCTTGCCGGGCTTCTTCCCGGCCGCCTTGATCGCGGTGAGGGCGCCGAGGCCCATCTCGTCGTTCTCCGCGTAGACGGCGGTGATGTCGGGCTTGGACTGGATGAGCTGCTCCATGACCTGCTGGCCCTTGTCGCGGGCGAACTCGCCGGTCTGCTGGGCGACGATCTCCAGGCCGGGCGCCTCGGCCTCGATCTGGTCGACGAAGCCCTTGGTGCGGTCGGTGGTGACGTTGTTGCCGGAGGTGCCGAGCAGGATCGCGACCTTGCCCTTGCCTCCGGTGACCTTGATCATCGCGTCGGCGGCACGCTTGCCCTGCTCGACGAAGTCGGAGCCGAGGAAGGCCACATAGTCCTTGCAGGCGGTGGAGTTGACCTTGCGGTCGATGGTGAGGACGGGCACCTTCTTGGCTGCCGCCGCCTTCAACGCGGGCTCCAGACCGTCGGAGTTGAGCGGCGCGACGATGAGGAACTGGGCGCCCTGCGCCAGCATGTCCTGGATGTCGCTGATCTGTTTGGAGAGTTGCGACTGGGCGTTGGTGGTGAGGAGCTTCTTGACGCCGATCTTCTTCGCCTCGTCCTTGATGGACCGGGTCTCGGCGATCCGGAACGGGTTGGCCTCCTTCTCCGACTGGGAGAAGCCGACCACCGCGTCCTTCAGGTCCAGCTTCGGTGCGCCGTAGGTCTCCAGCGAGCAACCCGAACCGGACGTGGAATCGGGGGACTTGGCTTCCTGGGCGCCCTGACTGCTGTCGCCGCCCGCCGTGTTCGCGGTCTCCGACTTGGCGCAGCCGGCGGCGGCCAGCGTGGCGGTGGCGGCGAGGAGGCAGGCCACGGCGAGGGTACGGGGTCGACGCTGGATCATCATGCGCGGAACGCTCCTTGGCGGTTTGACGGCACGCGCGGCGGCGCGCGGTCGGGCATGCGGGACGAGGCATCGGCCACGCGGCGGCCAATGCCGGTGCACTCCTCACACCGCTGCTCCGACGTGCGGGAACAGCGGTCGCGAGGGCCTGCGCGGCCATCTCGGCGGCTCGGTTTACAACGTTATATAGGCGGCGCGGTACGGGCAGCAAGAGCACGGCCGCCACGATTCCGCGCGCGCCGGCCACCCGGCGGATCCGCCCGTACGGGAATCAACTCGCCGTACGGCAACGGGTCTTGCGCACCCCCTGGACAGCCGACCGGCACCGTGCTGTCATACCGCCGGACGCCACTTTTCCAACGTTGCAAGAACGGCTGCCGTACGTCCGGCCGACCGGGCGACGGCCACCTTCGGCATGCGCCCACTTCTCCGGGCGCCGCCCGCTCCTCCCGCACCCGATCTCTCGTCGCACCCGGTCTCTCGTCGCGCCCTGCCGGCAGTCCCCACCCCCGCACCACCCGGGTGCGGGGGTTCTCCGGCATGAACAAGAAAGGGATGGACAGACACATGCACCCAGCACCCGCACCGCACCCCCGCACCTGGTGGCGGAGATTAACGGCCACCACCGGCCTCCTCGCCCTGGTGGCCACCGCGCTCGTCGGCGGCGCCACCGCCCCGGCCGCCGCCGCGCCCGCCGCGTGGACGCCCAAGCCTGCGCCCATGACGACGCCGTGGACGAACCAGGTCCCGGTGGACAAGCCGCTGCCGGAGTACCCGCGCCCGCAGCTGACCCGCCCGGACTGGACGAATCTCAACGGCATCTGGGACTTCGCCGTCACCGGCCGTGACGCCGGGCAGCCCGCCACCTTCCCGGAGCAGATCCGCGTCCCGTTCGTCGCCGAGTCGGCGCTCTCCGGCATCCAGCGCCGGATCACCGAGAACGACAAGCTCTGGTACAAGCGGACCTTCACCGTCCCCGCCGACTGGAACAACCGCCGGGTCAAGCTGCACTTCGGCGGCTCCGACTGGGAGACCACGGTCTGGGTCAACGGCACCCGGGTCGGCGCGCACAAGGGCGGCTTCGACGCGTTCGCGTACGACATCACGCCCCAGCTCAACGGCGGTACGAACACGATCGTGGTCTCCGTCTACGACCCGAGCCACACCGGCGGGCAGGCCGTCGGCAAGCAGCGCATCAACGACGTGAAGCCGCGCCCGGGCGGCGGGATCTTCTACACTGCGGCCTCCGGCATCTGGCAGACGGTCTGGCTGGAACCGGTCGCCACCGCCCACATCACCCGCCTCGACATGACACCGAACCTGGGCGACAACACCCTGCGGGTGAAGGTCCAGACGGCGGGCGCTGCGGGCCGGAGCGCCCGGATCACCGTCTCCAGCGGCGGTACGGTGGTGGGCTCGGCGACCGGCGCGGTGGGCGGGGAGGTCTCCGTACCCGTGCCGAACCCGCGGCTGTGGAGCCCCGAGGATCCGTTCCTGTACGACGTGCGGGCCGACCTCCTCGACGGCTCGGCCGTCACCGACACCGTGGGCAGCTACACGGGCATGCGGTCGGTGGGTCTGGCCAAGGTGGACAACATCCTGCGGCCGGTGCTCAACGGCGAGTTCGTGTTCCAGACCGGCACGCTGGACCAGGGCTACTGGCCGGACGGCATCTACACCGCACCGACCGACGAGGCGCTGAGGTACGACCTCCAGGCGCACAAGGACCTCGGCTTCAACATAGTCCGCAAGCACATCAAGGTGGAGCCGCAGCGGTGGTTCCACTGGGCGGACCGGCTGGGGCTGCTGGTCTGGCAGGACATGCCGTCGATGGACCCCGGCAAGGTCCCGGACGGGCCGTCGCGCACCCAGTGGGAGGCGGAGTACCGGGCCGTCATCGACCAGCACCGCAGCTCGCCCTCGGTGGTCATGTGGGTGAACCAGAACGAGGGCTGGGGCCAGTACGACCAGGCCAGGATCGCCGACGAGGTGAAGGCCCAGGACCCGTCCCGCCTGGTCAACAACATGAGCGGGGTCAACTGCTGCGGTTCGGTCGACGGCGGCAACGGTGACGTGGTCGACAACCACATCTACGTCGGCCCGGGCAACACCGCCCCGACCGCCACCAGGGCTGCCGTGCTCGGCGAGTTCGGCGGTCTCGGCTACAAGGTGCCGGGCCACGAGTGGTACCCGGGCGGCGGGTTCAGCTACGAGGACCAGCCGAGCATCGCGGCCCTGAACAACCGGTTCGTAGGCCTGCTCGACGCCATCCGGATCGGCCAACTCCCCGCCGGGCTCTCCGCGTCGGTCTACACGGAGATCACGGACGTCGAGAACGAGGCGAACGGACTGCTGACCTACGACCGCCAGGTCGTCAAGGTCGACACCGCCCGGGTGAAGGCCGCCAACCAGGCCCTCATACAGGCCTCCCGCACCCCCGCTCCCCCGGTGACCCTGCCCACCGGGCAGTACAGATCCCTGCGCGTCACCACCCCCGGGCACACGACGAAGCACCTGCGCCACTACGACTCCCTGGCCGCCACCGAGGTGGTGAACGGCGGGAGTTCGGCCGTACTGAAGGCGGACGCCACCTGGAAGATCGTCACCGGCCTCGCCAACAGCAACTGCTACTCCTTCGAGTCCCGCAACTACCCCGGCGAGTTCCTCCGCCACCGCGACTTCCGGGTCCGCCGCGACGCCGACGACAACTCCGCGCTGTTCAGGGAGGATGCGACCTGGTGCGCGGTGGCCGGGAACGGCGGGGTGCGGTTCACCAGCGCCAACCTGCCGGGCAGCTATCTGCGCCACTTCGACTCCGAGGTGTGGCTCGCCACCCCGGGCGGCGGACGGCCCTTCGACGGCCCGGCCCTCTTCACCGAGGACACGACCTGGGCGGTGGACGCCCCTTGGGCCCCGTGATCCCGAGGAGCCGTTGAACGACGACGGGCCGAGCCGGTCCGGCGGTGACGGGCGCGCCCTCCGTTGCCGCCGGGCCGGGTGCGCGTGGGCGCGGTGGGCACGTGGGCTGGGCTGGGTGCGCACGTGAACGAGGTCCGCACGTGAGCTGCGTGAGCTGCGTGAGCCACGTGAGCTGCGTGATGGCGGAGCCGGTGGGGGCTGAGTCGTGCCCCGGCCCGTCGTCCGTCCCCGGTGGCCGCTCTTCATGAAATGCCGTTGCCGGGGTATCCGGACTTCAGCCAGAAAGCTCACGCGACGGGGTGACCGCAATGAACGACCGCATGCTGATGACTCTCTCGCCGGACGGGGAGACCCGCACCGACTTCGTGTGCCGGCCGGAGAGGGCCGCCGACGCGCGGGACGCCGTCGGCGCCTTCGTGGCCCTGCTCAACCCCGCGCCGGCCGCGCACGTGGTGCAGAATCTGCTCCTCCTCGTCACGGAGCTGGTCACCAACGCCCTCCGGCACGCGGGCGCCGTCACCGCGCTCCGGCTGACCGCCGACCGCACGGGCGTCCATGTCCGGGTCACCGACCCGAGCCCGGCGCACCCCCAGGACCGGACGCCCGACCTGACGGGGCGCACCGGCGGCTTCGGCTGGCCGATGGTCCAGCGGCTGGCCCGGGAGGTCGCCGTCCGCGGGTCGGCGGACGGCGGGAAGGTCATCCTCGCCACCGTGCCCCGCTGAGGTACGCCCGCAGCGTTCCGGAACCCCGCCGGAACGAGCTGCGACGGGCGGCGACCGTGACGTCTCGATAGAATTCGGGCATGGGAGAGCGGCCTGGAGCGCCGACTGCGCCCGAGCTCGTCCTGGAGACCGATTACGGCTCCACGGTGATGAGTCCGAGCCGGGACTACCATGTCGGGCGCGACCCCGAGAGCGACATCGTCATCGACGACGCCCGGGTCTCCTGGCACCACGCGGTCCTCCATCCCGAGGCCGGTCACTGGACGCTTCAGGACGAGGACAGCACCAACGGCACGTACACCGGCGGTCACCGCATCCACGAGTCGGGCGTCGGCGCGGGCAGCATCATCCACTTCGGCAACCCGAGCGACGGCCCCCGTGCCGTGCTCGTGGGCCGCGAGCCCCCCGCCCGCCCGGCCGCGGCGGACCGCCCCTCGGCCGTCTCCATGCCCGCCGCCACCGGCACCTTCCGGCAGCCCACCACCGTACGGCCACTGCCCGCGAAGACCGTGCGCATCGGCCGTGACAGCGGCAACGACCTCGTCATCGACGACCTCGTGGTCTCCCGCCACCACGCCGAGCTGCGGGCGCTCGCCGACGGCCGGCACGAGATCGTCGACCTCGGCAGCCACAACGGCACCTTCCTCAACGGCCAGCCCGTCACCCGGGCGGCCGTCGGCGCCGGCGACATCGTCGGTATCGGCCACTCGGCGTTCAGCCTCGTCGGCGATGTGCTCCAGGAGTTCGTGGACACCGGCGAGGTGTCGCTGGACGTCCAGGATCTGGAGGTCCACGTCGGCAAGGCGGGCAAGGGCGGAAAGACCCTGCTGGACAGGGTCTCCTTCCCCGTCGGCGAGAAGTGCCTGCTCGGGGTGGTCGGGCCCAGCGGCGCCGGGAAGTCGACGCTGCTCAACGCCCTCACCGGACTGCGCCCCGCCGACACCGGCACCGTCCTCTACGACGGCCGTGACCTCTACCGCGACTTCGCCGAGCTGCGGCAGCGCATCGGCCTGGTCCCGCAGGACGACATCCTCCACTCCCAGCTGACCGTACGCAAAGCCCTCGGGTACGCCGCCGAGCTCCGCTTCCCGCAGGACACGGCGAAGGAGGAGCGGCAGGCCCGCGTCTCCGAGGTCATCCATGAACTCGGGCTGGAACAACGGGTGGACCAGCCCATCCACAGCCTCTCCGGCGGCCAGCGCAAGCGGGTCAGCGTGGCCCTGGAGCTGCTGACGAAGCCCTCGCTGCTCTTTCTGGACGAGCCGACCTCGGGGCTCGACCCGGGGATGGACCGCTCCGTCATGCACATGCTGCGCGGCCTCGCCGACGACGGCCGTACGGTCATCGTCGTCACCCACAGCGTGCTGAGCCTGGAGGTCTGCGACCGGCTGCTCGTCCTCGCCCCCGGCGGCCGCATCGCCTACTACGGGCCGCCGGAGGACGCCCTGGCGTTCTTCGGCTTCGAGGAGTGGCCGGAGGCGTTCGAGGCGTTCGAGAACGACCGGGGCCGGGACTGGGCGACCACGTACGCGGACTCGCCCTTCCACCGGCAGTACATCGTGGGCGCCTCCGCGCAGCCCCAGCTTCCCCCGGCCGCGCCCGGGGCCTCCGTCGCCCCGCCGCCGAAGACCCGTAACTGGGGTGCGCAGTTGTCCACCCTGGTCCGCCGGTACGCCTCCGCGCTCGCCGCCGACCGCACGTTCCTGATCATCATGATCGCGCTGCCCTTCGTCATGGGTGCGATGGCCCGGGCCCTGGCGGGCAGCAGGCTCACGCAGGAGACGGCGATGAACGCGCTGCTCATCCTGTGCGTGGGCGGAGTGCTGACCGGTGCCGCCAACGCCGTACGGGAACTGGTCAAGGAGCGGGTGATCTACCAGCGGGAGAGAGCCGTCGGCCTCTCCAGATCCGCGTACCTGATGTCGAAGATCGTGGTGCTCGGGACCATCACGGTCCTCCAGGCCATCGTGCTGACCCTGGTGGGGCTGGTGGGTGTGAACCTCAACGCACCAGGTGGTGAAGGTGTGTTCCTGCCACCGCTCGTCGAGATCACCCTGGCCGTGGCCCTGTTGTCGTTCACCGCGATGATGCTCGGCCTGCTGGTCTCCGCCCTGGTGCGCAAGGAGGAGGTCACGATGCCGCTGCTCGTCCTCCTGGCCATCGTCCAAGTGGTGTTCTGCGGGGCCCTGTTGAAGCTGAACGGGGTTCCGGGGCTTGAGCAGTTGTCCTGGCTGATCCCCTCGCGCTGGGCGCTGGGCGCGATGGCCGGCACGATCGATCTGGCCCGGATCGTCCCGGGCGACCTAACGTCCGACCCGCTCTTCGGGCACTCCGCGGGGGTCTGGCTGCTCAACATGGGCATGCTGGTCGTCCTCTCCGCCGCCTTCGGGTACGTGGTCGCGAAGCTGCTGCGGCGCCACGAGCCCGCGGTCATGCGGAAGTAAGGCGGTTCCATGGCAACCCCGACCCCGGAATTCCGCCCCACCCATGTCGTCCCGCCGGACGGGCTGGACGCCTGGGAGGCGCCCGATGTCGCCCGGCCCACCGACCCGCTGGACGGACTGCTGCCGGTGCAACTGCTGGACCGGCGCGGGGACTGGGCGTATGTCGCCTGTTCCAACGGGTGGGAGGCCTGGGTCGACGGGCGGCTCCTCGTCTCCGTACCGAAGGCCCCTCCGGCCCCCGGTCAGCCGCTCGCCCGCACGGCGGACCCACGCCCCCTGCTGGCCCGGGCGGAGGAGGCCCTGAACCAGTACCGCCGCGCCGCCCAGGATCTGGCCGAGGGCCGCAGCGACGGGGAGAGCTTCCGGCAGCGGACACGGGGGATGCGGGTGGGCATGGTCGTGGACGGGGAATCGGTGTGGCTGTACGACGCCGAGCACGAGCGGTGGGCCTTCTGCGACGGTACCCAGCTCAGCACGTACGCGGCGGAGGGCGGGCCGGGGCCGGGCTCGGGGTCCACGGGCAGGGGTTCGGTCCCTGCGGCGCCCGGGGGGCCTGAACCGACCCAGGTGGTTGCTCCCGGTGGGCCCGAACCCACCCGGGTGGTGGCTCCCGAGGGGCCCGAGCCGACCCGGGTGGTCACTTCCGAGGGGCCCGAACCCACCCAGGTGGTCACTCCCGAAGGACCCGAACCGACCCGGGTGGTCGCTCCCGCCGACTCGCCGGGTGGCGGGGCGGCGGGCGGCACGGGGCGGTGACAGGCCGTGGCTCCTCCTCCCCCTCCTCCCCCGTCGCACGATGCCGGGCTGCCCACCGGGCGGGACGACGAGCTGATCGGGAAGCGGATCGCCGGGTACGTGGTGGAGGCCGAGATCGGGCGCGGGGGCATGGCGGTCGTCTACCGGGCCAGGGATCTGCGGCTGGACCGGATCGTCGCGCTGAAGCTGCTCGCCCCGGAGCTGGCCCGTAACGACACCTTCCGGCAGCGGTTCACCCATGAGTCGCGGGTGGCGGCGGCGATCGACCACCCTCATATCGTTCCGGTGTTCGAGGCCGGTGAGACGGACGGGCTCCTCTACATCGCGATGCGCTACGTGGCGGGCGCCGATCTGCGCGTGCTGATCGACCGGCGCGGGCCGCTCGACCTCACCGCCGCCGTCCGGATCAGCGGGCAGGTCGCCTCGGCCCTGGACGCGGCCCATGACCACGATCTGGTGCACCGCGATGTGAAGCCGGGCAACATCCTGGTGGCGGCGGGGACGGACAGCGACCATCCGGAGCATGTGTACCTGACGGACTTCGGGCTGACGAAGAAGTCGCTGTCGCTGACCGGGTTCACCACGGTCGGCCAGTTCGTGGGAACGCTCGACTATGTGGCGCCGGAGCAGATCTCGGGGAAGCCCGTGGACGGCCGGTGCGATGTGTACAGCCTGGCGTGCGTCGTGCAGGAGACCCTGACGGGGGCGCCGCCCTTCCAGCGGGACGACGACATGGCCCTGTTGTGGGCCCACCAGTACGACCCGCCGCCCCCGCCGTCCGGGCAGCGGCCGGGCCTGCCGGGCGCGGTGGACGGCGTACTGGCAAAGGCGCTGGCCAAGTCGCCGGACGACCGCTACGACACGTGTCTACGGTTCGTGGCGGCGCTGCGTACGGCGGCCTCCGGGATCGCGGCCGGGGACCATGCCCCGACCCGGGTGGACGCGCGGGCCGGCTCCTGGTCCGCAACGCCCGAGCCCCCACCCCGGCCACCGCGCTGGGCCGGCCCGGTGTTTCCCGAGCCCTAGGCAGTGTCTTCACATGTCGCTTTCACACTCACGGGTGGCAACACCAATGACTGCACCCAGTTCGCTGCGGTGATGGAAGCGGTACGGGTGCCTCGCGTCGGCCCGGGACGGCCCCGAGTGCGGCCCTCCCACGTGCTAGGCACCAAGGGCTACAGTTCCCGGGCCATCCGCACCTGGCTGCGACGACGCGGCATCGGTCACACCATCCCCGAGCGGGCCGACCAGGACGGGAACCGGCTCCGGCGCGGCATCGCCACTCGTACGACGGGACCGCGGAGTCCTTCCAGGCAGCCGTCACTCTCGCGTCGCTCCTGATGTGGGCGTGATGTACCGACGGTGAGCGGCGGGTCATCAGAGATGGAGCTCCGTCTCCCAGTCCTCGAAAGGCGGCTCGACCCGATAGCTCGGGTCGCAGCACGCTCGAACCCACTGCGCGACCCGGTACTGCGCATCCCCGTCATTCAGCACCATGCCGTCGGCGTCGACTTGCAGCACATTGCTATAGATCGCGAAGACCTGTTCCAAGGAGGAGCCGGAGTGAAAAACGGTCGGGCGATAGTCGAACCCGTCGAGCAGGTCCAGGTCGAGAGTGCCGTTTGCCAAGTAGTAGGCGAAGAACCGGAGCGAAGCGCGCACGTCGACAGAAAGATGTTCCACCGAGGCATCATGCGCAGCTACCGCGCCGCCTTGGCAAGATCTTTTGAAAGCACCGCCCAGGGCGTCAAGGGGCCTCCGGCGGGATCTCGCCCCGTCGGTGTACCCGGGAGGCGGCGAGTCCGCCGAGGAATCCGGCGGCCAGGCCCCACAGGAAGGCGATGCCGAGCGCGGTCCACAGTCGGGGGCGCAGCGAGACCTCGCCTCCGAGGCCGCCGCCGAGGTCCCCGATGCCGAGCAGGGACAGGCCGTACCGGGCGGAGACGCCGGCGGTCAGGCCGATGAGCAGCACCGTCAGGGTGAGCGCGACCGCCAGGTGAAGGGCGTGCTGCCAGAGCCGTGTCCGGGCGGGTGAGCGCACCGCCATGAGGAAGGCGGCGCCCAGCACGAGCAGGACGGTGACCACGAGCAGCCACCAGACGCGCCCGTCCTGGGCGGCAAGGGTGCGCAGGTTGACGGTGGAGAGGTCGGGCGTACGGAGTACGGAGTCGAGGACCTGGGGCATCGGCAGGCCGAAGGGGCCCTGCACCTTGCCCTCCCAGGAGGCGCCGAGGCCCAGGGTGAGCGCGAGCCAGACCAGGTTCGGCAGCCCGAGGAGGATCACCGCGAGGGTCTGGGCCGGGTGCCCGCGCACCACCATCACGACGAGTCCGGCCACGACGCCCAGCGCGACGGAGGCGAGGAGCAGCGCCACCATGGCGGACGCGGCCGGGCGCACGGTCTCCTGGAAGCGCACCAGCCGGGGCGGGAGCGGTGCCCGGCGCGAGACGAGGAGGGCCAGCACGAGGACACCGGCCAGCCAGAGCAGGCCGAAGAGCAGGGTCAGCGGGAGGTCGGCCCGGAATCCGACCCGCGCCGAGTCGCCCAGTACGTCCCCGAGCCCGTCACCGAGGCCGTCCTCGGTGCCGTCACCGGTGGTGTCCCCCGTCAGGTTCTCGGCCGGGAGGGTGAACGTGTGCCGGGCCAGCAGCGAGAGGGCGACCAGCACCACGGCCCACAGGGCGGCGACACGGCCCGCCCACTCCGCCAGTTCCCGGCCCCCGGCGACGGCCCGGTGGCGCAGCGGCCGGAGGAACCCGTAGGCGATGAGCAGCGCGCCCGCGAGGGTCACCGAGAGCGGGAGCACCGAGAGGCCCGCCTGCGCCCCCACGAGTGAACCGGCGTCGCCCGAGAGCCCGACGGAGCCGCCCGCCGCCATCACGACGACCGCGGCGACCACCCGGGGGAAGCCGCCGCCGGGCAGCCCGTCCGCACCGGCGGCCCACAGGCCGAGGGCGGCCGTCGCCACCATGGCCAGGGCTCCGGCCAGCACGGCCACGAGTGCGTCGCGCCAGCCGTGCGGGGCACGCGCCGCGCTCTTCCTGTCGTTGCTCGCCCGGACGTTCACGCTGCCACGCTAAGCAGTGGTCCGTGACTCCGCTTCCCGGCGGAACGGCTCCGCCCTCCGCTTGCGGGGAGCACACGGCCGGGACACACAATGAGTGCGATAAGGCCCGGATTACCGCGTTTGTGCCCCGGAAGGGGAGCAGGAGTCCGGGGCGGGTCCCAACCTCGGGGAGCAGAGCCCGTGAGTGTCCAACCGCCGTCCTCCGGCCGCCCCACAGGACCGCCTTCCGGTCCTCTCTCGGGCCCTTCCCAGTCCGGCCCGACGCCCCCGCCTCCCACCACCGTGTCCGGCTCACCGCCCGGTCCGCCGAGCGGCGGGGACCACGGCGGATCGCAGGGGCCGGGCGGCTCGGGCGGCTCCGGCGGCGGCCCGGGAGACTCCGGCGGGTCCGACTCCGGTTCCGGTTCCGGTTCTGGTTCCGGTTCCGGCAGTGGTTCCGGCCCGGCTCCCGGTTCCGGTTCCGGGCGCCCGTGGTGGCGGTCCGTGCCCCGGATCGCCGCGATCACGGCGGCCCTGGTCGCGGCCGTGGTGCTGGTCGTGTTCCTCACCCGTCCGGACGGCGGCGGCGGCTCGAAGGCGCAGGGCGAGGTGTTCCTCCAGGCGGCGGGCACCTCGGGCCCGGACCCCTTCACGGAGTCCACGGCGCGCGAGAGCGACCCCGAGCCGGGCACCGCCACACCGTCCGCCGCGCCGAGCCCATCGGACCGGGGGTCGCAGGTGACGCGCGGGGTGGACGGAGCGGAACCCGGTCTGTACGGGGGGACCCAGAAGGTCGCGAGCTGTGACGTGGAGAAGCAGATCACGTTCCTGCGGGATGCTCCGGACAAGAACCGGGCGTTCGCCTCGGTCCAGGACATCGAGCCGTCGGCCGTCCCCGGCTATCTCCGCTCGCTCACCCCCGTACAGCTGCGTCTGGACACCCGCGTGACCAATCACAGCTTCCGGGATGGGAAGGCGACGGCCTATCAGGCGGTGCTCCAGGCCGGTACGGCGGTCCTCGTCGACGACCGCGGGGTGCCCCGGGTCCGGTGCGCCTGCGGCAACCCTCTGTTGCCGCCCGTCGCCCAGGAGAGCACCCCGAAGCAGACGGGGACGCCCTGGCCGGGGTACCGGGCGTCGGACGTGGTCGTGGTGAACCCGTCGCCGAAGCCGGTGGACGAGTTCACGATGGTCGATCCTTCGAGCGGCGACTGGTTCACCCGTCCGGCGGGCGACACCGGCGGCGGGGACAAGAAGACCGATCCGCCCGAGGACAAGAAGAAGGACGAGTCGGAGTCGCCCTGCCCGCCGGGGACCGGCGACTGCCCCCCGAGCCCGGGTGAATCGCCGCCCGAGAGCGAATCCCCGCCGCCCGGCGACTCTCCGCCCCCGGCCGACGACGGTACGACGCCGCCGCCGGACAGTCCGCCCGCCAGCGACCCCCCGCCGCCCGACAACCCGCCGGACAACCCGCCCGGCGACTCGCCCGACTCCCAGCCCGCGCCGCCGCAGGAACAGCAGCAGCCGGAACAGCAGCAGCCCCAGGAGCAGCAGCCCAACTCCTAGGATTCCCGAACGCCCCTGGGCGCACGCGCGAGCGTCTAAAGCACCGCGTCCGGTCGGGGCTTCCCGATCTTCTCCGGCCCCGGGATCTCCACCGGGGCTCCGGCTCCCTTGGCCCGCCCCAGTCCGGCCGCCGATGCGGCGGAGTGCAGCGAGCGCAGGGCCAGCAACAGGAATCCGATGTCGTCGAGGTAGACGGGGTCCGGCAGCAGGTCCACCGGGGAGACGGTGTAGATGACGGCCGCCCAGACGAGCGCCTTGTTGCGCAGCGGGATCCCGGCGTCCACGAGGAGCTTCCTGGCCTTGAAGACGCGCACCAGCAGTACGGCGGCCAGGGCCAGCATGATCAGTGCGGCGGCGGCGCCGACGACGAGCCAAACGGTGGTGTCCATGGCTCATGGTCTACCCACTGCGCCGCCGATCACGAGGGTACGGGGCGCGATGTCGCGGGTATCACCGTCCCGGAGCGCGCCCCGCCGCCCCGGCCGCCCCGGCGGCGGGTCTGCGGGTCGGCAGTTCGGCGGGTCGGCACGCGGCACCTCGGTACGCGGCACCTCGGCACGCGGCACCTCGGCACGCGGCACCTCGGCGAGGTCAGCCCGCAGCGGGTTCAGCCCGCGGTGTTCCTGGCCCGCCTGCGGCCGCGGCGCTTGAGCGCACGTCGTTCGTCCTCGGCGAGGCCTCCCCAGACACCGGAGTCCTGGCCGTTCTCCAGGGCCCACTCCAGGCACTGGGCCTGGACGGGGCAGGTCCGGCAGACCGCCTTGGCCTCCTCCGCCTGGACGGCGGCGGGGCCGGAGGTCCCGATGGGGAAGAACAGGTCCGGGTCCTCCTCGCGGCAGGCCGCGTGCGTACGCCAGTTCTCCATGCTGCTCACTCCCGGTGTCGTCGCGTGCCGCAGGCGCCTGCCGTACGGCCGTACCGTCCGGGTGACCGACGATCGGCTCCTCAAACACCCGGGGGGCGGTGCAGGGCCAGGAGGGCCTGGTCGTCCTGGATCCGGCCGCCGGTGTGGCGCCCGACGTCCTCGATGAGCAGCTGGAGGATCTGCGCGGGGGTCGGCGGGTCGCCGACGAGCGAGCGGTGGCGCAGGAGGAGGGGCAGGCGTACGGCCGCGTCGTAGAAGACCCCGTTCTCGTCGCGGGCCTCGGTGACGCCGTCCGTGTAGCACAGGAGCGTGGCGCCGGGCGGGAAGGGGAAGGTGTCGACCGGGAACGACCAGGTGCCCAGGGCCGCCATGCCGAGCGGGGGCGCCTCCTGGGACGGCTCCAGGGCGGTGGCCGTGCCCTCGGCGTCCAGCAGCAGCGGGGGCGGATGGCCCCGGTTGACGATCCGTACGGCATCGAGACCGACGGCGAACTCCGCGATCAGCGCCGTGGTGAACCCCTCCTCCCGCTCCTGGTCTCCGCTTCGCCCGCCCTCGCGCAGCAGGGCCCCCTCCAGCGCGTTCACCAGGGCGGGCAGGTCCTCCGCCTCGTCCGCCGCGTACCGGAAGGCCCCCAGGTCCGCACAGACCGCGCCGACGGCACCCAGCCCCTTGCCCCGGACGTCCCCGACCATCACGCGCACCCCGTGCGGGGTCTCCTGCACCACGTAGAGGTCCCCGCCGATCATGGCCTCGTCCTCGGCGGGGACGTAACGGGCGGCGATCCTGAGGTCCCCCAGCCGCGACGGGGGCCGGGGCAGTACGGCGGCCTGGGCGACGGCGGCGACCTGCTGGGCGCGCCGGGTCCGGGCGCTCTGGCCCGTCAGGGTGCGGTTGATCAGGACGGCGAGCACGGTCACGGCCAGAAGGGTGAGCTGGTTGGCGACGCCCCCGTGCCAGCCGAAGGTGTGGTCGACCCGGGCGAGGACCACCTGCACGGCCATCGAGAGGACGCCGATCGCGATGATGCCGGGCGGGCTCAGCAAGGGGGCGGCGGCCACGGGCGCCGTCGCCAGCAGGGGCGCGGAGGTCACGTCGGTCGGGGTCACCAGGTCGATCACGACGGCCAGCGCGATCACCCCGACCGGGATCCACCGGGCCCTGCTCTGCCGCACCATTCCCCCACGCTGTGCGGCGCGGGCACGCGGCGCATCTCGGCAGCGCCCGTGCGGGCGGTCAGAGCGGCAGCGGGGTGCCCGGCGGCGGGGCGGCCGCGCACGCGGCGTCGAGCCGGATGCGGTAGGCCATCACGGCGTCCGGGTCGTCGACGAGGTCGACACGGACGCCGGGGGTCTCCAGGACGGCCTGGTCGCCGATCTCCGGGGCGGGGACCCGCAGCAGGTGCAGGGGCGGCATGGCGGTCATGGCGTGCGGCGGGTGGTCCAGCGGCACCACCTGGACGGTGATGTGCTGCTGCTCCATCGCCTCGGCCAGCGCCTCCCGCTGCCCCGCCATCGTCTCCGGGTCGCCCACCCGGGTGTGCAGGGCGGCGGCCGGGAGCAGGGCCCACAGGGCCGTACCGCGCTCGCGGAGCCGACGCTGCCGCTCCCGCAGCAGCTCCACGCGGCTCTCCAGGCGGGCCGGGCTGTCGTCGGGGTAGCGCATCCGGTACAGCCCGGCGGCGTAGGCGGAGGTGCGCAGCAGCTCGGGCACGAGGGCGGGGTGCCAGGTCCGCACCAGGCTGGCCGAGGACTCGACCCCGATGACGTCCTGCTGCCAGCTCTCCATGGCGTCCCGCCAGTGGTGCCACCAGCCGGGCAGGTTCGCGGCTCCGAGCCCGGCCAGGATCGGCTCGGCGACGGCGGGCGGAGCCCCGTAGCACCGCAGCAGCTCGGTGACCTGCCGGGCGTCGAGCCCGGTCTCGGCCCGCTCGATGCGCCGTACGGTCGCGGGGTGCGCGTCCAGGGCCTCGGCGGCGGCCCTGAGGGTGACGCCCGCCTGTTCCCGCAGTATCCGCAGCCGGGCCGCCAGGACGCGGTGCTGCACCGTGGGACCGGAGCGGGGACGCATGCTCGTACCTCGTTCGTCGAGCTCCGGGGCGGAGCCGTGGACACTCTGTCGCTTGCAAAGTATGCGCTTTGCGCCGAGAGTACATACATGTCGGAAATAGTCAGTTGCGCGGAACGCGCTCCGGAAAACGGGGGAGTCAGAGGTGCACACAGCTGGTGGGTCCCCCGGTTGCCAGGGGGCGTTCCCGAAGCCCGTCACCGGGTGCAGGAGGCGATGCGCGCGTGGGGAGAACCCGCGGAACGCATCGAGGCGGCGGCCCTGATAGTGACCGAACTGGTCACCAACGCCGTGCAGCACACCAGCACCCGCCGGATCCGCTGTCGGCTTCTCCGCTCGGCGGACGGGGTCCGGATCTGCGTGTGGAACCGCGGCCGGGCCCGTATCCCGGCCCCCGCGTCCCCCACCACCTCGGCGGGACGGCCCGTGGCGGCGGCTCCACCGGCGGACGGCCCCGACGGCGACGATTCGCTCGACTGTCTGGCCGAGGACGGCAGGGGGCTCCTGCTCGTGGACGCGCTGGCCGCCCGCTGGGGCACGCGCGCGGCGCTCGCCGGGTGCCTCGTCTGGGCCGACGTCTGAGCCCGGCGCCTCCGCCGCGTACGTGATCAGGCTCAGGGACTCCCCCCGCGCGATCAGGCTCAGGGACTCCCCCGCGCGACCGTGCGGGGACCGTGATCAGGCGGGAACCGTACGGCACTCCGGGTGACCCCAGCCGTTCGGGTTCTTCGCGATCGGGTCCTTGGCCGCGTACGGCTTGCCGCAGTGGCACCGACCGGCGAACCGCGCCTTGATCGTGCCGCCGGACGACGACCGCCCGGCCCGGGACGCGCCCGCCGCACTCTTCGCCTTCGCACCGCCCGCGCCGCCGCCCGTCTCCGTACGCCCCTTCGTGGAGCGCGCCTGGGCGGGTACGGGCAGGGCGGTCGCGCCGTGCGCCGTACCCGCCGCCCGCTGCGCCACCGCCGCCTCGCTGGCGGCCTGGTCGGCGAGCGCGTTGAGCGGGTCGCCGTCCACCTGGTGGGCGGGCACATAGCGGAACGCCACCGTACGGGCAGTGAGCAGCGCGTCGATCCGGGTGACCAGCTCACGGTTGGCGACCGGCTTGCCCGCCGAGGTCTTCCAGCCGTTGCGCTTCCACCCCGGCAGCCACTTGGTCACGGCGTTCATGGCGTACTGCGAGTCCATCCGCACCTCGACGCGCACCGCCGGGTCGACGGACTCCAGGAGCTCGGCCAGCGCGGTCAGCTCGGCGACGTTGTTCGTCGCGGTGCCCAGCGGGCCCGCCTCCCAGCGCTGCGGGGTGCCCTGCGCGTCGGCGACGACCCAGGCCCAGGCGGCCGGTCCGGGATTTCCCTTGGACGCCCCGTCACACGCGGCGATGATGCTCTCGTTCATCCCTCGATCATGCCAGCCCCGCATGACCGTTCCGGTCCGCGCCCAGGCACCCCGCCGCCGCCCCTTCTCACCCGCCGGGTGCGGCCGAAGGGGTGGGGCGGTGCACCCATCGGAGCAGGACCACCGAGCAGACCGCCGCGAACGCGCACCAGGTGGAGATGAACTCCGTCCGCCACAGCGCGACGCAGACGACCGCGCCCACCGCCACCAGGACCCCGAGGAGGCGCAGGATACAGTCGCCGGAGAGCAGGAGAGCGCCGACCGTGGCCAGGAGGTAGCCCGCCACGAGGAGCTGGGCGTACGGAAGGTCGACCGCGTACCCGAGAGTACGGCCGCGCACCTCCGCCGTGACGGGCCGGACGGCGAGGGCGTACGCGAGGAACGCGGCGGTCACCGCTCCGGCCGCGAGCGGCACCACCAGTCGGCCACGGGCCGGGCCGGGCGCCGCGCAGAAGACGCCCAGCGGCACCCAGAGCGCCAGCAGGGGCAGGGCGATCACCGCCCAGGCGAGGGTGGCGGGGCCGGGGCCGCCGTCGGCGTTCCACACCACCGACTCGATGATCTGGTGGGCGCCGAGCAGCAGCGGCAGCGCTGCCAGCGGGAGATCGCGGAGCCGACGGGTGCGCGCGAGGGTGACCGCTCCGATCGCGGCGATGCCCGTACCGGCCACCAGGTCGGCGGTCGCGCTCCAGCACATGGCGTCACCCCCGGGGCCCGGACTCGCGCGGACAGGTCGTCGTCCGGCCCACGCTACGGCTCCGGGGGCCGTGGCGTGCGGTGGCGCACCCGGGGGGGAGCCGTCCCACACATCCTCTCGATCTGTCGACATGCTGCCGACGCGCGCGGTGTTGACCTCAACCAAACTTGAGGTTCTAGCGTTCTCGGTATCCCCGGGGCCGCACCGGCCGACGGGGCCCGTACAGGTCCTTTATCAGCAGGTCGACAGAGTCGGAGCGCCCCATGGACATGGAAGTCACCGCATGGACATCGCTGCACAGCGCGATGAACGCCGAGCAGGACCGGCGCCCCTTCTCCAAGGCGACGCTACGCCGCATCCTGGTCTTCGCCCGGCCCCACAGGTCACGCATCCACCGGTTCCTGCTGCTCAGCGTGGTGACCGCGCTCCTCGCGGTGGCCACCCCGGTCCTCGCCGGACGGGTGGTCGACGCCATCGTGCGGGGCGCGGACTCCGGGACGGTCACCCGGCTCGCGCTGCTGATCGCGCTGATCGCGGTCGTCGAGGCCGGGCTCGGCCTGCTCACCCGGTGGCTGTCGGCCAACCTCGGTGAGGGGCTGATCCTGGATCTGCGCACCGCCGTCTTCGACCATGTGCAGCGGATGCCGGTGGCCTTCTTCACCCGCACCCGGACCGGCGCCCTGGTCAGTCGGCTCAACAACGACGTGATCGGCGCCCAGCGCGCGTTCAGCAACACGCTCTCCGGGGTCGTCTCCAACGTCGTCACCCTGCTGCTGACGCTCGCCGTGATGCTCACGATCTCCTGGCAGATCACCGTGCTCGCACTCGTCCTGCTGCCCGTCTTCGTCATCCCCGCCCGCCGTATGGGGGCCAGGATGGCCGGAATGGAGCGCGAGGCGGCCAACCACAACGCCTCCATGGGCACCCAGATGACCGAGCGGTTCTCCGCCCCCGGCGCCACCCTCGTCAAACTGTTCGGCCGCCCGTCGCACGAATCCGCCGAGTTCGCCGAGCGGGCCCGCCGGGTGCGGGACATCGGGGTGCGCTCCGCCATGGCCCAGTCCGCGTTCATCACCGCCCTCACTCTGGTATCCGCCCTGGCGCTCGCCCTGGTCTACGGGCTCGGCGGCTACTACGCGCTGCGCGGCACCCTGGAGCCGGGGGCCGTGGTGGCGCTGGCCCTGCTGCTGACCCGGCTGTACGCCCCGCTGACCGCGCTGGCCGGGGCCCGGGTCGAGGTGATGAGCGCGCTCGTCAGCTTCGAGCGGGTCTTCGAGGTGCTGGACCTCAAGCCGCTGATCGCCCAGAAGCCGGATGCCCGCGAGGTGCCGGAGGGCCAGGTCTCGGTGGAGTTCGAGAAAGTCTCCTTCGGCTATCCGTCCGCCGAGAAAGTCTCCCTCGCCTCGCTGGAGGAGGTCGCGACGCTGGACAACCGGGGCGGCACCCCGGTCCTGCACGAGGTGTCCTTCCGCGCCGAGCCGGGTCAGATGATCGCCCTGGTGGGATCGTCGGGCGCGGGCAAGTCGACGATCGCCCAGTTGCTGCCCCGGCTGTACGACGCGGACGCCGGTTCCGTACGGCTGAACGGCGTCGACGTACGCGATCTGAGCGCCGACTCCATCCGCGACACCCTGGGCATGGTCACCCAGGACGGGCACCTCTTCCACGAGTCCGTACGCGCCAACCTGCTCCTCGCCCGGCCCGACGCCTCCGAGGAGGACATCTGGGACGCCCTGCGCCGCTCCCGGCTGGAGGGGCTGATCGCCTCGCTGCCGGAGGGGCTGGACACGGTGGTAGGCGAGCGCGGTTACCGGCTCTCCGGCGGTGAGCGCCAGCGCCTCACCATCGCCCGGCTGCTGCTGGCCCGTCAGCGGGTCGTCATCCTGGACGAGGCGACCGCGCACCTGGACTCCACCTCCGAGGCCGCCGTCCAGGAGGCCCTGACCGAGGCGCTGGAGGGGCGGACCGCCGTGGTGATCGCCCACCGGCTCTCCACCGTACGGGCGGCCGATCAGATCCTGGTGGTGGAGGCGGGCCGGATCGTCGAGCGGGGCACGCACACCGAACTCCTCGCGGCCGGAGGGCGGTACGAGGAGCTGTACCGCACCCAGTTCGACCGGCCGTCGGCGGACGAGGCCCAGCCGGTCGGCCGATAGGGGATCGGCCTCAGCGGCGGACGAGGCGGGGGCGTCCCGTGGCGCGCAGGCGCCGCAGGGCGTCCCCGCCGCAGTTGCGCAACTGCTTGGGCGAGACCCGGGCGCGGTGGCCTCCGTTGGTGACGAGCGCGTTCACGGAGGTCATCGGGTCCGCCGCCATGGACTTGGCCAGCAGCACGCCGACCACCAGCGGGAGCAGCGTGACGGCGAGGGCGGTGCCCGCGGTGGTGACGTGCTGGATGCGGGGGCGGCGGCGGGCTTCGGAGTCCATGGCCTCATTCGACCAGCGGCGGCGCGGTGGAACATCGGTGCGGATACTCAGCGGTGACGGACCCGCGTACTCAGGTGCCCACATACGCACGGGCCCGCGCACCCGAGTCCCCACGCACGCACGGGCCCGCCCGCTCACGTGCCTGCGTACCCACGTCCCCGCATACTCCGACGCCCGTACGGGGACGCTGGGGACGCGGCCCCGGACGGCCGCCGGACCACGGGAGGACCACGCCGATGAGTGACAACCCTGGACAGCGGAGTGACAGCCCCGGACAGCGGGCGGGGCTCCCCGCCGCGACGGTGTTCGACGCGCTGGGAGCCGAGTACGAACGGGCGTTCGCCGGTTCCGCGGCCCACCACGCATCGCTGGACTGGCTGCTGGAGCGGCTCGCCCCGGGCAGCCGGGTGCTGGACGTGGGCAGCGGGACGGGCGTACCGACGGCGCGGCGGCTGGCCGGGGCGGGGCACCGGGTGGTGGGCGTCGACGTCTCCCCGGTGATGACCGCCCTGGCGGCCCGGCAGGTGCCGGACGCCGAGTTCCGCCGAGGGGACGTGCGCGAGCTGCCGTGGGCGGACGGGGAGTTCGACGCCGCCTGCGTCTACTTCTCGCTGCTCCAGATGTCACGCGGTGAGCAGACGGAGCTACTGGGCCGGCTGGCCCGGGCGGTGCGGCCCGGCGGACTGCTGGCCGTGGCCACCGTGCCGGTGGACGCGGCGGAGGCGAGCGTGGTGTTCATGGGGCAGCCGGTCGTGGTGTCGAGCTTCGGCGAGGCGGAGTTCACCGCTCTGGTGGCCGGGGCGGGGTTCGCGGTGGAGGAGCGGCAGAGCGTGCTGTTCACCCCGGACCACCCGGCGGGCGCGCCCGAGCCACATCTCTTCCTGCACGGCCGCCGCCCCTCCTGAGGTGCCCGTGAAGTGCCCCCCACGGCCAGCCGTCGGGGGCACATCCGTATGTACAGGCCCTGCCGTCCCGCAGGGCTCGAACACCTCATTGGCAATCACAAAGAACAAGCCGAATGAATGACAAGAATGGCGCATTCGCGTTCCTTCACGAGAAGGTAATGCGATAGCAAAGTTCTGGTCTATATGCTCAGGTGTACTCGTATCCGCCGGAACGTCAAAGGAATGGCTGGACACGTTCAACGTCCGGTAAAACATGAGGTGAGGCACAGTATCCAATTCCGAACACGCATACGTATTTAAGCAACGCATTCGCCGATATGACCCGACCACACCGCTCCCCGGCACCCCCGGATGCAGGAGGCAGGCCACCTTGAACCCGCTTGTCGGACACCCCCGGACTTTCACCCGGCGCGACGCCGCGAACGCAAAGAAAACCGCGCGCCCCGCGCCCGGCCGGCCCCCCAGACCTCACCGCGTGAGCCGTGGCGCAGTGCACCCCGGCTCGATCAGCGTTCACCGGCCGGAGAGCGGCCCGTTGTCCGGCCGCCTCTGACGGCTTCCCGCCCCCCACCCGTCCGCGCCCGGCCCCCGCCGGGAGCGGACCTCACCCCCAAGGGAATCGTCACCCGTGATCTCCGTGAAGGAACTCAAGAACCCCCACGTCGTACGACGTGACCTGATGGCGTCACTCGTCGTCTTCCTGGTCGCCCTCCCCCTCTGCCTCGGCGTCGCCGTGGCCTCCGGCGTACCGGCCGAACTGGGCCTGGTCACCGGCATCGTCGGCGGCCTCGTGGTCGGTCTGCTGCCGGGCAGCAAGCTCCAGGTCAGCGGGCCCGCCGCCGGGCTCACCGTGCTCGTCTACGAGGCGGTCACCGAGTTCGGCCTCGCCACGCTCGGGCCGATCGTCCTGGCCGCCGGACTGCTCCAGGTGGTGCTGGGCGTGGCGCGGTTCGGCCGCTGGTTCCGCGCCATCTCCGTCTCCGTGGTGCAGGGGATGCTCGCCGGGATCGGCCTGGTCATCGTGCTGGGCCAGGTGTACGCCATGGCCGACACCGAACAGCCGGGCACCGCGCTCGCCAAGCTCGCCGGGCTTCCCGGCCTGGCCGCCGAGATCGCCACGAACAACGAGGCCCTGACCGCCTTCGGCCTGGGCGCCGGGACCGTCGCCGTCCTGCTGCTGTGGCCGAAGCTGCCCGCCCGCGTACGGATCGTCCCCGCGCCCCTCGCCGCGGTCGGTCTGGCCACCGCCGTCGCCGCCCTGGCCGGGCTGCGGCCCCTGGTGGCCGATGTGAACGGCCTGCTGCACGCCATCGAACTGCCGGGCGCGGCCGAATTCGGCAACCTGGCGAACGTGGCCGTCATCGGCACCGTCCTCGCCTTCGCCCTGATCGCCTCGGCCGAGAGCCTGTTCAGCGCGGCGGCCATCGACCGGATGCACGACGGACCCCGTACGGACTACGACAAGGAGCTCGTCGCGCAGGGCGTGGGGAACACGATCTGCGGGGCGCTCGGCGCGCTGCCGATGACCGCGGTCATCGTCCGCAGCGCCGCCAACGTCCAGGCCGGGGCCACCACCGCGCTCTCCCGGGTCGCCCACGGTCTGTGGCTGCTGCTCTTCGCGGCCCTGCTGCCCGTCGCCATCGGCATCATCCCGCTCGCCTCGCTCGCCGGAATCCTGGTGCACGCCGGATGCAAGCTGGTGCCATGGAAGGAGTTCGGCCCGCTCTGGCGCGAACACCGCGGAGAGGCGATCCTGCTGGCGGTCACCGCCGTGGCCATCGTGGTGACCAACCTCTTCGAGGGCGTGGTGCTCGGCCTGCTGCTGGCCGTGGTCAAGTCGGCCTGGGAGACCTCCCACGTACAGCTCTCCACCCGCGAGCTGACCGGCGGCCGGGTCGTGGTGACGCTCACCGGCAACGCGACCTTCCTGCGGCTGCCGCGCATCCTGGAGCAGTTGGAGAAGCTGCCGCAGGACCAGCCCATAGAGCTGGACCTGAGCGGACTGCGCCACCTCGACCACGCCTGCCGGGTGGCCCTGGAGAACTGGGCGCGCCGCCACAACGACGCGGAGACCGACCCGGTGACGATCCGCCGGTAGCCCAGGGGCCCGGTGTGGTTCAGGCCGCCGTGCGGGTCGCCGAGCGCTTCACATAGGCGCCCGGCGTCTCCCCGAAGTAGCGGCGGAAGGCGAGGATGTAGCCGTTGGTCGAAACGAAGCCGACCCGCGCGGCGACCGTGCTCACCATGTGTCCGGCGGCGAGCAGTTGCAGCGAGTGGTTCAGCCGGAGCCGGGTCCGCCACTCGGAGAAGGCCAGGCCCGTCTCGGCGCGGAAGGCCCGGCGCAGGCTGGTCGAGCTGGTGTAGAGGCTCTCGGCCCATTCGGAGGCCGTACGGGGGTCCCCCGGGTTGCGCATCAGCTCACCGGCCACGGTCGCGGCGGACCGTCCGGTGGGCTGGGGCAGCGGCAGTACGTCACGGTGGCCGGAGCACAGGACGGCGAAGACCGCCGGGTCCTCCTCGGTCACCTCCGAGGCGCGCATCCGGCTGAGCAGCAGCCGCCGCTGGGCGTCGGAGACGTTGACGCTGGTCACCTCGGAGTAGGGCAGGCGGTGCAGCCCTGGGTCGAAGTTCTCCGGGACCACCAGGGAGTCGCGGTCGAAGCGGGCGCTGTGCGGGATGCCGGCGGGGATCCAGAGCGCGACCGACGGGGAGAGCTCGTGGTCGCGGCCGAGGGCGGTGACGACGATCCGGCCCAGCGGTACGTGGAGGAACTGGTGGAAGTCGTGGACATGGGTCGGGTGTCCCCCGGCCGCGATGAAGTCGTCGTCCACCAGGGCCCCGGGCGCGGGCTCGGCTCCGGCCGGCACCTCGGACGCGGGCTCGGCTCCGGTCGGGGCCACGGTCCGCAGGGCAGCTTCCGCCACACCGTCCTCCAAGCAGCGCGGGGCCGGTTTCTTGACCCCTGATTGTGAGTGGAACGGCTCCGGCATTGGACCGCCCCCACGTTTGCTAAGGGTAACCTAACCTGCCGCTTGCCCAGGTGAGGAGCCCAGGAATCCCCATGTACGCCACGTCCCCGCCGGTGACGTCACCACCACCGCCGTCACCGGCGAGGACCTCCTCCTCGCGCGGTACGGCGCTGGTCGTGGCCGCCTGCGCCGTTCTCTTCCTCGTGGTCGTCGCGAGCATCGCGCTCGGCTCCCGTGACATCTCCCCGCCGGAGGTGGTGCGCATCCTGCTGCACCCCGACGGCACCGGCTACAACAGCCATGTCCTGTGGACCGAACGCATCCCGCGCACCCTGCTCGGGCTGACCGTGGGGGCCGCGCTGGGCGCCTCGGGGCTGATGATGCAGGCGCTCACGATGAACCCGCTGGCCGACCCCGGCATCCTGGGCGTCGAGCAGGGCGCGGCGATGTTCGTCGTCCTCGGCATCCTGTTCCTCGACATCACCGGGGCCACCGGCTATTTCTGGCTGGCCCTGGCCGGGGCCGGGGTCACCTCGGCGCTCGTCTATCTGATCGGGACCCGGACCAACGCGGGCAGTTCCACCCTCGGGCTCGTGCTGGCCGGGGTGGCGCTCGCCGCCGTGATGTCCTCGCTGATCACCCTGCTGGTCGTCCGGGACGAGGCGGTCTACGCGCACCTGCGGTTCTGGTCGATGGGGCAGCTCACCGGCCGGGCGAAGGTGCTCGGCGAGATCCTGCCGTTCGCGGTCGCCGGACTGCTGCTGGCGCTGCCGTTCGGGCGCACGCTCAACGTGCTGAGCATGGGCGAGGACGCGGCGCGCGGGCTCGGGGTCCGGGTCGAGCGCGCCCAACTCCTCGGCGCCGCGGTGGCGGTGCTGCTCTGCGCGGCCGCGACCGCCGCCGTGGGGCCGGTGGCGTTCGTCGGCCTGGTGGCCGCCCACTGCGCCCGGATGCTGGCGGGGGCCGACCACCGCTGGTCGCTGCCGCTGTCGATGGCGTGCGGGGCGATCCTGCTGATCGGCGCCGACATCGCGGGCCGCCTGGTGCTGGACAACGGCGAGATCCAGGTGGGCGTGATGACGGCGGTCGTCGGCACCCCGTTCTTCGTCTGGCTGGCCCGCCGCCGGAATCTGGTGCGTGTCTGATGAAGCTGCTGATACGTTCCGCCGCACCCGACTCCGCGCCCGGGACCGAGCCCGGGACCGAGCTCCGTACGGCGACCCTGGCCCGGCTGCGGGCGGACCGGCGGGCCCGGTCACGGCGTACGGTCCTCGCCGTCACCGTCCTCACCGTGGTGCTGACCGGGCTGCTCGTCGCCTCGGTGCTCCTCGGCGGGGTGGGGCGGGTCGACCCGGCCGACGTACTGCCCGCCGCGTTCGGGATGCGTACCGGACTCGCCGACTACATGATCTTCCGCATCCGGATGCCGCGCGCCCTGGCCGCCCTGCTCTCCGGTGCGCTGTTCGGCCTGGCCGGGGCGCTGTACCAGCGGCTGATCCGTAACCCGCTGGCCACACCGGACATCGTCGGGATCTCGGCGGGCGCGGGCGCCGGTGCCACCACCGTGCTGCTGCTCGCCCCGGCTCTCCCGTTCGGCACACCGCTCGCCGCCGTCGCCGGGTCGCTCGTCCTGCTGGGCCTGGTGTACGCGCTGAGTCTGCGCGGCGGGCTCAACACCTACCGGCTGGTGCTGGTGGGGATCGGGCTGAGCGGGGTCTGCACCGCGTACACCAACTACCTCTTCAGCCTGGCCGACCAGCACAGCATCGCCGTCGCGATGCGCTGGCTGATCGGCAGCGTCAACGGCGTCGACTGGACCGGGGTGTCCACCCTCGCCATCGGGCTCGTCGTCTGCGCGCTCTGTGCGGCGCGGCTCGGCCGCCCGCTGGGCTCCATGTCGCTCGGCGACGAACTGGCCACCGGGCTCGGCACCTCCGTGCCCCGCGCCCGGGTCGCCGTCCTCGCCCTGGGCGCGGCTGCGGCGGCGCTCGCGACGAGCGTCGTCGGGCCGATCGGGTTCGTCTCACTGATCAGCGGGCCGATCGCGGCCCGGCTGGTCGGCGCGGACCGGGCCTTCGGCCTCGCCCCGTTCGTCGGCGCGGCCCTCGTGCTCGGCGCGGACGTCCTCGCCCAGAACGCCCCTCTGATCAGCCCGGTCCCGACCGGGGTCCTCACCGCGCTGCTCGGCGCGCCCTACTTCGTCTGGCTGATCCTTCGGCGCAGACCCGGAGCCACGTCGTGACCCACCACATCGAAGCCCGCTCCATCACCGCCGGGTACGGCAAGGTCCCGGTCATCGACGGCCTCTCGGTCGCGATCCCGGCCGGGGAGATCACGGCGCTGGTCGGCCCGAACGCCTGCGGCAAGTCCACGCTGCTGAAGTCCATCGCCCGGCTGCTGCCGATCGCCTCGGGTTCGGTGCTCCTGGAGGGCTCCGACATCCACGCGATGCCGACCCGCGAGGTGGCCCGGAAGCTGGGCATCCTGCCGCAGTCCCCGGTCGCCCCGGAGTCCATCACGGTCGGCGATCTCGTCTGGCGGGGCCGCCATCCGCACCGCAGGTTCGGCCAGCGGCGCACGGCGGCCGACGACGGGCTGATCACCGACGCACTCCTGGCCACCGGGACCGCCGAACTGATCGACCGGCCGGTGGACGAGCTCTCCGGCGGCCAGCGCCAACGCGTCTGGATCGCCCTCGCGCTCGCCCAGGACACCCCGGCGCTCCTGCTGGACGAGCCCACCACCTACCTGGACATCGCCCACCAGTTCGAGGTCATGGACCTGCTGGGCGATCTCAACGAGAAGACCGGCAAGACGATCGTGCTGGTCTCCCACGACCTCAACCAGGCCGCCCTGTACGCCGCGTCGATCGTCGCCATGCGCGACGGCCGGATCGTGCACCAGGGACCGCCCGAGCAGGTGCTCACCGAGGAAACCGTCGCCGACGTGTTCGGTCTGAACTGCGTCGTCGTCCCCCACCCCCGTACCGCGAAGCCCCAGATCTTCCCCCTGGGCCGCCGCACCCTCACGCTGGAGAAGTGAACCATGCCCCTTTCCGTACGCCGTCGGCCGCTCACCGCCGCCCTGCTCGCCTCCGCCACCTGCCTCGGCCTCCTCACCGCCTGCGGGGGCTCCTCCGACACCGGTTCGTCCGGCGGGAAGGACGGGAAGGCTGCCGCTGCCGGTGACGGCTCCTTCCCCGTCGCCCTGACCAACGCCTGGGGCCGTACGGAGGTCAAGGAGAAGCCGCTCCGGGTTGCCACCGTCTCCGACGGCGACACCTCCATCGCCCTGGCGCTCGGTCTGGTCCCGGTGATCACCCCGGACGTGGAGGACGGCGACCCGGTCGCCGAGTACAAGCAGCGGGCGATCGAGAAGCTGGGCGAGAAGAAGCTCAAGACGTACGACAACACGGACGGCACCGACTACGAGGCGATAGCCGCCGAGGAGCCGGACATCATCCTCGGGGTCAACACCTGGGAGATGGACACCGACTACGCCAAGCTCACCCCGATCGCCCCGGTCGTCACCTTCGCCGACAAGAAGGAGGCCAACACCATGACCTGGCAGGAGCGGCTCAAGACCGCCGCCAAGGCGCTCGGGCTGACGGAGAAGGCGGAGGAGGTGATCGCGGCCAACGAGAAGACCGTCAAGGAAGCGGCGGCGGCCCACCCGGAGTTCAAGGGGAAGACGTACACCTACTCCGTCGTCCACCCCGAGCAGATCACCTATATGTCCTTCGCCGACCAGGACCCGGGCGTCTTCGAGCAGTTGGGGCTGGTGAAGCACCCCCGGTCCAAGAACTACTCCGCCGACAAGGACAGCGTCAGCCTGGAGAACCTGGACGAGCTGGAGGCCGACGTCCTGCTGATGACCTACCCGTTCGGCAACGAGGGGCTGCTCTCGGCCTCGGAGCTGGAGAGCAACAAGCTCTTCCAGTCCCTGGACGTGGTGAAGAACAAGCACTTCGCTGTGGTGCCCTCCGAGAACACCCTGGCCTCCGCGATCGCCTACCCGGACGCGCTCAGCGCCCCTTGGGTGGTGGAGAACCTGACGCCGATCCTGGCGAAGGCGGTCGCGGGCAAGTGACCCGCCTTTAGGACCTGTCGGCCGTCTCCCGCACGATGTCGGTGAGGCGGCCTTCAGGCATGGTCAGCAGACGGCGGCCCCGGGCGACGGTGTCCGCCCGGTGGGCGATCACGATGAGGGTCCGGTCCTCGGCCAGGGCGGAGAGCGCCTCCTCGATACGGGCGGCGGCCCGGCGGTCGACCCCGGCGGTCGCCTCGTCCAGGATCAGCACCGCCGGATCGGTGAGCGCGGCCCGTACCACGGCGACGAGTTGGCGCTCCCCGGCCGAGAGGGTCCGGGTGGAGACGGCGGTGTCGAGCCCGTACGGGAGCGAGTCCACCCACTCCGTCAGCCCGAGCAGCCCGAGGGTGCGGTCCATGGCCGCCCGGTCCGGACTCCCCGCCGTCATCGACAGGTTCTCCGCGAGTGTGCCGTCGACGAGGGGAACCTCCTGCGGTACGAGGACGATCCTGGAGCGGAGCCGGCCCGGGTCCACCGCGGCGAGGTCATGGCCCGCGAAGCGGACGGTGCCCCGGTCGGGGGCGTACATCCCCGCCAGGAGCTTGCCCAGGGTGGACTTGCCGGAGCCGGTCTCCCCGGCGATGACGAGCCGTTCGCCGCTGTCGACGGTGAGCGTGAGCCCGTCGAGCACGTTCCGCCCCTCGCGGTAGCCGAACCCGACGCCGGTCAGGGTGAGTTCGCCCCGGGCGGGCAGGGCGGGACCGGCGGTCTCGCGTGCCGCTCCCCCGGTCGCGCGCAGGAGGTCCAGGAGCCGGGCGAGCCGTACGTGGGCCTCGCGGGCGTCCCCGACTGCTCCCGCGAGATCCTCGAAGCGGTGGAAGATGTCCCGGGTCGCGAGGACGAACACCACGGCCACGCCGACGCTCAGCGCCCCCTTGCCCACCATGACCGCGCTCAGCACCAGCAGCCCCGCCACACAGGCCGCCTGGAGCAACGCGAGCTGGTTCAGGCGCAGTTCGGTGCGGACCTCGGCGCTCTGGGCGTCCTGGAGCCGGGCGTTGTCGCGGGCGAACCGCTCCAGCCAGCGTGGTACGGATCCGCTGATCCTCAACTGCTCCTGCGCGGGCAGCGATTCGGCGAACCCGGAGGCCACCGCCGCCTCGGCGGAGGCCACTTCGGCGTAGACGGCTCCGGCCCGGCGGTGGAACGCGCGCACGATCAGCAGGGCGGGAGGGATGAAGGCGAGCAGCAGGAGGGCGGTCAGCGGCCAGGAGTACAGGGCGAGCATGGCGACGGTGAGGAGGAGGACCGCGGCGGCGGTGGCGAGGTCGGGCAGGGTGGCGGCGGCGAAGGAGGCCAGCCCGTTGATCTCGCCCGTCAGCCTGCGCAGCAACTCCCCGCTGCGGTGGGCCTCCAGGAACCGCAGCGGGGCCGACCCCACGGCGGCGACGGCCCGTTCGCGGAGTCCGGCGAGGACGTGTTCGCCGGTCCGGATCAGCCAGTAGCGGGAGAGCCAGGTGAGGACCCCGCTGCCCGCGACGAGCAGCAGCAGGAGCAGCACCCCGCGCAGCAGCCCCGCCCGGTCGCCGCCGCCCGCCGCGTCGATGACCCGGCCGATCGCCGCGGTGACGCCGACGGCGGCCCCGGCTCCGGCGAGGTTGAGGAGGACGGTGGCGGCGAGGGCGAGGCGGTGCCCGGCGAGAAAGGGGGCGGCCCGGCGGAACACGGCGTGCTGGTCGGGGAGGTCGGTGAGCAGTGTGGGTTCAGCCATGGAGCGGTTCCTGTTCACGAGCGGGCGCGGTGTCCCCGGCGCGGGGTTCCACAGGTGCGGTCTCCCCTGCGCCGGGTCCCAAAGGTGCGGTCTCCCCTGTGCCGGTCGCCGCCGCGAGGGCGATCTCCCGGTCGGCGCGGGCCCGGACGGCGGGGGCGTGGGTGGCGAAGAGGACGATCCGGTCGGTGGTGGCGGCCCGGAGCCGGTCCAGCACCTCGGCCTCGGTCGCCGCGTCCAGGGCGGAGGTCACATCGTCGAGCAGCAGCACCGGGCAGTCGCGCAGCAACGCCCGGGCCAGGGTGACCAGTTGACGCTGTCCGCCGGAGAGCGCACCGCCGCGCTCCCCCACCTCGGTCTCCAGGCCCTCGGGCAACTGGGCGAGGGCCAGGTCCAGTCCGGCGGTGTGCGCGGCGGCGGCGACCTCGGCGGGTGGGCGGTCGCCGGGGAGGAGAAGGTTCTCGGTGACGGTCCCGTTCAGCAGGAGAGGCCCTTCCGGGACGAGGCCCACCAGGCGATGGAGCTGTTCCGGGTCCAGGGCATCCAGCCGTACGTCCCCGAAGGCGGCGGTGCCGGAGGCGGGCACGAGCTGGGCGATCGCGCGGAGCAGGGTGCTCTTGCCCGAGCCGGTGGGGCCGGTGAGCACCACCCACTCACCGGGGGCGGCGGTCAGGGTCAGTGGCCCGACGGCCGCACGGTCGGGGCGCCGTACGGTCAGCCCGTCCACCCGCAGGACGTCCCGCCCGGGCAGATCGACGTACGGGCGGGGTGGTTCGGGCAGGTCCAGGACGCGGGCGATCCGGTCCGCCGCGACCCGGGCCTCGGCGAAGTCCCCGAGGCGGGCGATCATCGCGTTGACGGCGAGGGAGACCGTACCCATCCAGAGGACGAAGGTGGTCAGCGCCCCCACCGTGATCCGCCCGTCGGCCACGGCGAGACCACCGGCCAGCAGCCCGGCGGTGACCGCCAGCAGCGGGACGGAGAACGCGACGGCCTCCCACACCGATCCCACCGAGGCGAGCCGCTTCGTCGACCGGGTCACCTCGGCGCTGTGCCGGTGGTGCCGCTCCACCAGGACGTGGTCGGCGCCGACGCCCCGCAGCGGCAGGAGGGCGGAGAGGAGTTCGTCGGCGGCGGAGCCACGGGCCCCGTGGGCCGCCGCGAGGTGCTCGGCGCGGCGGCCGAAGAGCGGCGGGAACACCCGGTTGACGACGAGGAGTACGGGGACGGTGGCGGCGGCGACCAGCAGGAGGAGCGGGTCGAGCCCGCCGACGGCCGGGACCAGGACGAGCGCGGTGAGGCCGATGACCACCCAGGTCGTCAGGCCGTGGATCCAGACGACAACGGTGTCCACATCGCGGGTGGCGCGGGTGGTCAGGTCACCGAAGGTGCCGGTGCGGCGCTGGAGGGTGTCGGTGTCGACGGCGAGGATCGCCCGCAGCAGCCGGGTGCGCAGCCAGGTCCCGGCCCGGTTGTCGGCGAGCGTGGCCCACAGTTGCCAGCCCCGCATCCCGGCGTACTCGACACAGGCGGCGGCCAGGAAGCCACCCCCGTACAGCAGGGCACCGCCGGGCGATCCGGCCTGCACCCCCTCGTCGACGGCCCGGCCCAGCAGCCAGGGCATGGCCAGGAAGGCGCTCTGCCGCAGGGCGGCCCAGGCCACCGAGCGCAGGAAGTGGCCCCGGACCTGGGAGAGGGCATGGCGGAGGAGCCGTATCGCGGGGTCGGCGGGGCTGCGGGAGAAGATCACGGGCGGCTGCTGTCCTCGGTCACGGGCGGCGGCGGTGCGGGCGGGTCCGGTCACCGTAGGAGCGGGGCTCCGGCCGTGGTCCAAGGCAGAGAGCGGCCGGTCGAAGCCGCGGGCCCTCAGCGGGGCAGCCCGCCCGGAACGGGGCGCGCAGTGGCACCGGCTGGACGGCGGGTTGGATCGCAGCTCACTCGTCCGGCCTAGCCTGGGGGCGTACCGGATCCGAAGGAGCAGCAGCTGTGTCCACCCGCAACCCCCGCCCCGTCGTCACGTTCCCCATCGTGCTGAGGGAGCTGACGGTGCTGCGCGTCGCGGACGTCACCCCGGGCATGCGCCGGGTCACCCTCGGCGGCCCGCAGTTGCACGCGTTCCACCGGGACGGGCTGGATCTTCCGGCGCTGCGCACGGAGGGGTTCGACGACCATGTGAAGTTCTTCTTCGCGGAGGGCGACGCGCCGCCGGTGCTGCCGGGGCAGAACGTCAGCAGCCTGGAGTGGCCGGTGGACGCCCGGCCGCTGGCCAAGGACTACACGCCGGTACGGTTCGACCCGGAGGCCGGGGAGATCGACTTCGACTTCGTCCGGCACGAGGGCGGGGTGGCCTCGGCCTGGGCGCAGCGGGTGAAGCCCGGTGAGGTGACCTGGATCGCCGGGCCGAAGATGTCGCACGGCCATCCGGAGGGCGCGGACTGGCTGCTGGTGATCGGTGACGAGACGGCGCTGCCCGCGATCGCCCGGTGGCTGGCCGAGATGCCTGCGGGCACCCGGGCCCGGGTCTTCATCGAGGTGGGCGAGGAGAGCCACCGGCAGGAGCTGCCGACCGCCGCCGACGCCACCGTCACCTGGCTGTTCCGCGACGGCGCCCCCGCCGGGACCACCGATCTCCTGGAGCAGGCGGTCCGGTCCATGGAGTGGCTGCCCGGCGCGGTCTACGTCTGGGCGGCGGGCGAGGCCATCACGCTCAAGGGCATCCGCCGCCACATCGCCGTCGAGCGCGGGGTGCCGCGCGGGCAGAGCCACTTCACGGGGTACTGGCGGCGCACCGACCCGGCCCCGGGGGCGTCGGCGGACGCCGTACGGGAGGACGAGGAAGCACACGACCGGCTGCACGAACTCACCGACCTGGCACCGGGTTTCGCCATCCGGACCGCTGTCACCCTCGGCCTCTTCGACCTCGTACGCGCCGGGGTGTCCGGCTCCGCCGAGCTGGCCCGCCGGACGGGCACGGACCCGTCGCTGCTCGGCGCGCTGCTGGCGTACCTGGTGGCGATCGGGCTGCTGGAGGAGGACGGCGGGGGCCACCGGCTGACCCCGGTGTCCGAGGAGCTGGTCGAGGACGACCACTCGTCGGACGAGTACCACCTGGGCGGCGCGCAGGCGGCGATGGACCTCTCCCTCTCGGGCCTGCTGCACACACTCCGTACCGGCGAGCCCGGCTACCGGACCCCCGGCGGCGACTGGGTGGCCACCGCCATGCGCACCGACGAGCGGCTGGCGGGTACGGCACGCGCGGCCGTGGAGGAGGAGGCCCGCTGGGTCGCGCCCGGAGTGTCGGGGGCGTACGACTGGGCCTCCGTCGCCACCCTGACGGCGGGCGGCCACGGGGTCGGCACGCTGGTGAACGCCCTGGTCAAGGCGCATCCCGCATTGCGCGTACGGATCGCGGCGCTGCCGTCCGAACTCCGGGTGCTCGACGAGCAGATCCTCGACACCGACGTCTCCCCCAACGTCGAACTGATCCCGCAGACCGGGCCGGTGCCGCATGGGGGCAGCACCGTCCTGGTCTCGCGCCTTCTGGAACGGCTGGCCGACGAGGACGCCGTACTGGCACTCACCGAGGCGGCCGCCGCCCTGCCCCCGGACGGGACGCTGCTCCTGGTCGAGCAGATCCGCCCCGTGGCCGGGGACGAGGACGCCACGCTCCAACACCTGCGGCTGGCCTGCCTGTTCGGCTCGGGGCTGCGCTCGCAGGACGAGCTGGGCGCCCTGGCCGCTCGGGCCGGTCTGCGGGTGCGCCGCTGCGACGACATCGGCTGGGACCACCGGCTGTGGGTGCTGGAGCGCCCGGCCGGCCGGTGACGCCCCGGCGCGGGCGGGGCGTCACCGAGCAGGGCCCGGGGCGCGGGCCGGGCCCGGCTCAGGCCGCCGTGGTGAGGAGCTGGGCTCGGCCGAAGAGGAGGGCGTAGCCGGTCGGCAGCCCCTCGATGATCCGGGTGACGAGGGCCGGGTCCATCAGGGCGGAGACCGCCGTCAGCACGGTGCCCGCGTCCCAGCGGGCGGTGGCCGCAGTGCCGCCGGTCCGCGCTGCCAGGTCGTCCACGAAGCGGACGGCGGGGGCGGGGTGGATGCCGGGGGCCTCGGCGGTGAACACCAGGGCGGCCTCCCTGGGGAGCGCGGCGGCGAACTCGACCCGCTCCTCCCCGGTGACCTGTCGGCCCAGCCCGCCCAGTACGGCGCGCAGGGCCTCCTCGGCCCGCTCCCGGGTGGGGTAGGCACCCTCGTATCTGATCTTCTCCAGCAGCCGGTCGAACGTCATGGCCTTCGGGGCGGCGATGGTCCGGGGCTCAGGAATCATGGCGGCGGAAGCCCTTCTCGTCGTCATGCGGTGTCGGTGGTCTCTGGCTTCTTCTCCGAAAGTGCCGCCGTACACCCCCTGGGGGGTATCAAGGCGGTCACGGGGACTGTGGATGGCCGAAGAGGAGGTCGTACCCCGTCGGCAGTTGCAGCAGGATGCGGCGCAGGAGGTCCTCGCCCGCCGCTTCGGCGGCGACGCTGAGGACGGCTCCCACGTCCCATACGGCGGTCCGTTCGGTGGCGCCCTCGATCCAGGCCGCCGTGGCGCGGACGAAACGCTCCGGCGAGAGCGGTTCGGCGGCCTGGAGCGGATTGAGCAGGATCAGGGCCATGGTCTCGGGGAGCCGGGCGGCCAGTTCGGCCCGCTCCCGGCCCACCAGGTGGGCGCCGAGCAGGGCCAGCACGACGCGTGCGGCGCGCTCGGCCTCGTCCCGGCTCTCGTACGTGCCGCGTTCCTGGACCCGGTCCAGGAACGCCTCCCATCGCAGGGTCACGGTGACCGCTCCCTCGGGTCGTCCCCCCTCGGGGGACGGGGGACGGGCCGGGCAGGGGGATAAGGTCCGGCCCGGCCCCCGTCTCGGAGACGGGCGTACCGGTTCAGCCCTTGATCTGCCTGGTCTGCCTGGTCTGCTTGATCTGCTTGTGCGAGGAGCTCCCGCCCACGGAGATCTTGCGGGGCTTGGCCCGCTCGGCGATCGGGATGCGCAGGGTCAGTACACCCGCGTCGTAGTCGGCGTCGATGCGTTCGGTGTCCAGGGTGTCGGCCAGGACGATCTGCCGGGAGAACACACCCAGCGGGCGCTCGGAGAGCTCCATCTGCACGTTGTCGGTGTCGACGGCCGGGCGGCGCTCGGCCCGGACGGTCAGCATGTTGCGCTCGACGTCGATGTCGATCGCGTCCGGCGAGACACCGGGAAGATCGAACGCCACCACGTACTCCTCGCCCTCGCGGTACGCGTCCATCGGCATCGCCGAGGGCCGCGACCAGGTGCCGGGGCGCAGGATCTGCTCGGTGATCCGGTCGAGTTCGCGGAAGGGGTCGGTACGCATGAGCATTGCGGAAACACCTCCAGTTCGGTCGGGCGGTAGCCCGCGCGTTTCACCTGACACCGTTGTAACATGTCATCCATTCGATGACAAATGAAATGTCACCGAAAGGACGACAGCCACGCAGAAGGAGTCACCGTGCCAGCATCGGAGCAGCCCGATCAGACCCGCCACACCGATCCGGACGCCGTCTCCCTCCTCGCCGCGGCGGCGGCGCTGGGGGCCATCGACGACGCGGTCCGGGGTGCCCGGGCCGCCACGGCGGACCGGCCCGAGGGTTCGGCGGACGGTCCGGACCGGGCTCAGGCGCTGGCCTCGCTCCACCTGCTGCGGGAGGTGCGGGAGCGGCTCGCGGGCTGGGAGACCGGGCTGATCGAGGCCGCCCGTGCGGCGGGGGCGAGCTGGGCCGACCTGGCGGATCCGCTCGGGGTGGCCAGCCGGCAGGCGGCCGAGCGCCGCTATCTGCGGCTGCGGCCGGGCTCACTGGGCTCCACCGGGGAGCAGCGGGTCAAGGCCACCCGGGACCGGCGTGCGGCCGACCGCACCATCACCACCTGGGCCAGGGAGAACGCGGGCGACCTGCGCTCGCTCGCCGGTCAGGTCACCGCCCTGACCGGCCTTCCTACCCCTGCGGAGCCCCCGCTGGACCACTTGCGCCGGGCGCTGGCCGCCGACGACGCCGCGCTCCTCGTCGCCCCGCTCGCGGCGGTCCGGCCCCATCTGCCGCCGGACCAGCACCACCTGGCCGAGCGGATCGACTCGCTGACCCGCCGCACCGGAGAGCTGCGCGAGGACACCGCGGCCCGTCGGCAGAACACCTGAGCGGCGGAGGGCTCCGGAAGCCCTGCGCCGCTCAGCCCCTTACGGCTTGCGGGCCACCAGCCCCCACTGGTCGACCAGCACCGGATCCTCCTCCTCCGGACGCCACAGCGCGATCGACAGGAAGCCCGGCTCGATGATCTCCAGGCCCTCGGCGCAGTCCGTGATCTCCTCCGGCTCCCGGACCAGGTACGGCGGGTTCTCGCCGGAGTCGTACGCCTCCTGCGCGGCCAGCGTCTGCGGCGTCTTCACCGTGTCGCAGAGCACCAGGTAGCTGCCCGAGGGCATCCGGGCCATGTACTGCTGGACGACCCTGATGCCGTCGGCCGGGGTCAGGTGCCCCAGCGTCGACAGCAGCAGCACGGCGACCGGCTCGGAGAGGTCGAGCGTCTTCGCCGCCTCGTCCACCACCGTGTCCGTCTCGGAGAGATCGGCGTCCACATAAGCCGTACGGCCCTCGGGGGCGCTGGTCAGCAGGGCGTGTGCGTGGGCGAGGACGATGGGGTCGTTGTCGACGTAGACGATCCGCGCGTCGGGCGTGATGCCCTGCGCCACCTCGTGGGTGCTGTTCGCCACCGGCAGGCCGGTGCCCACGTCCAGGAACTGGCGTACGCCCAGCGAGGAGAGGTGCCGGATCGCCCGGGCCTGGAACGCGCGGGAGGCCCGGGCGATGTCGACCATCTGCGGGTAGGCGGCGCTCACCGCGTCGGCCAGCTCGCGGTCCACCGGGTAGTGGTCCTTGCCGCCCAGCCAGGCGTTCCACACCCTCGCCGAGTGCGGGACATCGGAGCGGATCCTGCGGCGGAACTCGACGTCGTCGACGCTCATGTCTCTCCTCCACTCACTGTCCGTCCAAGGCCCGTCGACCGTATAACCACCGGTGAGAGCCCTGAGCTGACCGTACATCGCCATTCCGTTCCCCGCCGGTCCCGACTCCGCTTCAGACGGCGTCCGGGTCCAGTCCGGTGAGGCGCGCCGACTCCTCCCACAGCGCCCGCGCCATGACCATGTCCCGCGCCCGGGCGGAGGTACGGGCCTCGGCCGGGGCTCCCCTGGTCTCGCCCAGACACCCGGGGCCGTAGTACGAGCCGCCGGGCGCGGCCGGCAGGGTCGCCGCGTACAGCGTGGGCAGGGCCCCGGCGGAGGCGGGCTGGGTGTACAGCCGCGAGGCCCGCTCCAGCCTGGCCGCCCACCTCCGGCCGGACAGCTTCGGGCCCGCCTGCCCCAGCTCCGTGGCGGCGAGGCCGGGGTGGGCGGCCAGGGCGGTGAGGTCCCGGCCCGAGGCCCGGGCCCGCCGGTCCAGTTCCGCGGTGAAGAGCAGGTTGGCGAGCTTGGACTGCGCGTAGGCGCCCCACTTGCTGTACCCACGTTCGGCGTTGAGGTTCTCGAGGTCGATGCGGCCGATCCGGTGGCCCAGCGAGGAGAGGGTCACCACCCGGGCCGGTCCGTTCACACCGAGCACCGGCAGCAGCCGGAGGGTCAGCGCGAAGTGGCCGAGATGGTTGGTGCCGAACTGCATCTCGAAGCCGTCCGCCGTACGCAGGGGCGGCAGGGCCATCACCCCGGCGTTGTTCACCAGGAGGTCGAGACGGCCGTCCACCTCCTTCGCGAGGGCGTCGGCCGCCTCGGCCACCGAGCCCAGATCCGCCAGGTCCAGCCGGACGAGCCGGGCATCCGAACGCGGCGCGGCACGGCGCACGGCCTCCAGCGCGCGCCGCCCACGCTCGGCGTCCCGGCAGGCGAGGACGGTACGGGCACCGGAGCGGGCCAGGGCGAGTGCGGTGACCGCCCCGATGCCGCTGTTGGCGCCGGTGACCACGGCGGTCCTGCCGGAGAGGTCGGGCATGTCGTGGAGTTTCCAGGAGCTCATACCCCCACACCTCCCCGGCGGGGGCCGGGTCACACGCCGGTCAGGCGAACCGGCCCGCCTCATGGCCGCCCGCGGGCTGCCGAACGATGACGTTCGACCGCGGACCGTGCCCGTGGTCGGACTGCCGAACACGTTCAGTCGGGCGTTCATCTTTCGGCTCCTTCGCCGTCGTCGGTCACTACACTCTTATGACGGATCGCCCCCCTCGGATGTGACACGTGCTCCCGCCACAGGCACTGCGATTCACCCCCTTGGCCTAATCGAGCCCGCGACCGGACGAGTTGTGCCTACAGTTCCCCTGGGTGTCGGCAACTCGGGCTGTACGGGGGCATGGTGGGCGGTTCCGGAGCTACTCAACTGGTGTTCGTCCATGGGATCGGCGGGCTGCGGGACGCGGCGGGGCAGCGACGCGAGTGGCTCGTCGCCCTGGCCGAGGGGGCCCGCGCGGCCGGACACGCCGACGTGGTGTCCGGGCTGACGCAGGGCTGGCTCGCGGAGACCCGGTTCGCCGATTACAGCGACCTGTTCACCGACACCGACGTCCAAGGCACCGAAGCGTTCGATGAGCCGGAGGACCAGGAGGACGCGGAGTTCATGACCGCGTTCGTACGGGCTCTGATCGACGAGGTCGACCGGCAGGCCCGGGAACGCGACGACCGGCGGACAGCGGCGGTGGCCGAGGACGCCCTCGCCCAGTTGCCCGGCACCGGCACCGGCGAGGAGGACGACCAGGAGCAGGGTGTCGGCGAGCCGTTCCGCGTACTGGGTCAGGTCCTGACGACGCTGCTTCAAGCACCGGGGCTGCGCGGGAGCGCACAGTGGGCCAGCGGCCTTCCGCTCCTGAGCCATCTCTCCCAGGTCGGTCGCTATCTGCGCAGACGGGAGGCGGACAGCGGCAGGCGCACCCTGGACGCCCGGATCCGCGACCGGGTACTGAGGGGAACAGACCCCGACCGGCCGCTGATCGTGGTGAGCCACTCGCTGGGCACTGTGGTCGCCTTCGAGGCGCTGAGCGGCTACGAGGGACGGGTCCCGCTACTGGTGACGCTCGGCTCCCCGCTGGCGACGGGCGCGGCAGTGCTCCAGCGGCTTGAGCCTCAGCCACCCCGTACCCCGGCCCGGGTGGAGCGGTGGCTGAACTTCTGGGACCGCGACGACATCGTAGTGGGCCGCCCCCGCCTGGAGCAGTGGATGCTGCCCAACGCCTCGGGCGTCGTCCCCGTGACCGCGCGGGTGGACTCCGACGGGCTGTGGGTCCACACGGCCACGAAGTATCTGCGGCATGCGGCCGTCGCCGGGCCGCTGGTCGAAGCACTCAAGAAGTGACCGACAGGCAACGCCGCCATGTACTGGTCGTCGGTGCGCAGTGCCGGTCGATGGCCACGCTGACCCGGCTGGAGGAGGCGGCCCGGGAGCTGCACACCGTACTGACCGACCCGGCACGCGGCGGGTGCGCGCACCGCACGGGCGAGCGGGGGTCGCTCCTGGTCGGGGCAGAGCTGACCCCGGAGGACGTGCGCGAGGCCCTGCGCGAGGCGGTACGGCAGGCTCGGGCGGACAACTCCGTGCTGGTGGTGGCGCTGCTCGGCCACGGGTTCACACCGCCGCAGCAGAGCGATCTGTACTACATGGTCGCCGGGTCCACGACCGACAGCGGGATGTCGGCACTGAACGTGGGGCAGTTGCTCACGGAGGCCGTCGACGAGCCGGGCGTGGACGGAGTGATCGCCCTCATCGACACCTGTCACGCGACCGGTGCGATGCCGGACGCCCGCCGGATCGCGGGCGGGGTCAAAGCAGGGCGCACCCGGCTCTCCGTCGTCACCGCCGCCGCGGCCGATCAGACGGCGCGCGGGATGCGCCTGTCCTTCGCGCTGGCCGACGTGTTGCGGGACGGCATCGCCGGGGCCGGGCCCGCCGTGTACGCGGACTCCCGGCTCACCGACGCGCTGCGCGAGCGGATCATGGGCCAGGCCGTCGGACGGTTCGAGTACGACAACGACCCGTTCGCCGCGGAGGGCATGTGGCTGGCCCGTAACGTCCACTCGGCCCCCAGCACGGCGGGCGGGGTGGTGGGGCCGCTGGGCCGGCAGGACCTGGAGGAGGCCGTCTCGATGTGGCGGGGGGACGGCCTGCGGCTGCCCACGCCCCTCACCCTCGCCGGCTTCGGTGAGCTGGACACCTTCACCCGGGAGAGGGAGGTGGACGGGAGCGCCGATCCACGCTGGCACGACAGGGTCCGCCATGTGGTGGCCACGCTCCTGCGGTGCGCCGGGACGGTCGAACTCCTCAACACCGTGCTGGCGTCCGTGCTGACCAGCGATCTCCTGCGCGAGGCACGCCGACTGTCCGGCCTGCCCGCCGAGGCGGAAGGGACCGAGCTGCTGCGCGGGCTGGTCGAGTACGCGGCCCTGCGCGCGGTGGGCGCCGACGAACCGCTGTGGAAGGCGTCCGCGCGGTTCCTCGCCGCCCTCGCCCAGGTGTCCGGGTCCGACGACGTGGCGACCCGGCTGCGCAAGTGGGCGCGGGAACTCGGTGCGGTCACCGAGTTCAACGACGCCCTGACCGAGTTCACCCGTAGGCGGCAGGAGGGGGAGCTGCGTCTGGTGGTCAGTCTGGCGGGGGCGCTCACGGACTGGCCCGAGGAGGTGGACGCCTGGCTGGTGGGGACCGGCGAACCCCTGCCCGTGCACCGGCGCTTCGCGTGCGCCTCGCCCGACCGCGCCGGGACGGGCAAGGCGATCGGTACGGCCCTGACCTGGGCGCGCGCCCTGCTCCCCGCCCCGGCCACCCTCGTCAACGTGGATGTCGCCGCCCCTGCCCACCTGCTGGCCCGTTGGCAGCCGGAGGAGTCGAAGGTCGGCCTCCGGCTCCTCGGGGTCAACCACGACGTCGTCGTACGGTGGAGCGGGCGCATGGACCCGGCCGACGAGAGCGCCGAGATGAACGACGCCGCCCGCAAGGCCCTGCGGTCCATGGCCGCCTGTGCCACCGTGCCGGTGGAGTGGATCGGCGCCGCCGCGCTGGGCGACCACGAGGCGCTCGAGCTGGGGCTCAGCACCGGCCGATACGACACCGTCGTCGGCCTCGATCACCACCCCGACGCCCTGCAGGACGTTCTCGAACAGCTGCTGCCCTACGCCCCGATCATCCTGTGGCCCCGCCAGGACGCCCGGCCGTCCGACGATGGGCTGGCAGGCCTGGTGCGGCAGCACTGGCAGAGCCTGCCCCACGGTCTTCCCGACGCCTACCGCAACCGGTGGAGCGAGCAGCACGCCGGATGCGTGACCTGCCTGGGGGACGTACGCGCGATCTGGCACGACGAAGCATGGCTGGAATTCTGCCGGCCCTTCGAACAACGCGTCGTGTCCGGCCCTGAGGAGGAGTGGTGACCTGGAAGCCCTACTACCGTGGTGACGGCGAGCAGCGGGAGACCGCGCTGGCGGATCCGCCGCCGTGGCGGACGTTCCCGCGCAAGCCGCAGCACCGCGAGTACCGGCCGCCGCCCGGCCTCGTCGACGCGGTGAACGCGGCCCTGCATCTGCGGCGCCCGCTGCTCGTCAGCGGCCCGGCGGGGTCCGGGAAGTCCTCCGTGATCGAGCAGGTGGCCCATGAGCTGAAGCTCGACACCGTGCTGCGCTGGCACATCACCTCACGCAGCTCGCTGGCCGAGGCCCTGTACCGCTACGACGCGCTCGGCCGCATCCACGCCCAGAGCCTGCGCTCGGCCATGCCCCAAGGAGCGGTGGGACGGGCGGGCCGCCCCGGGCGGCCGGGGCGCGGTCGCAGCCGGGACGAGATCGGCCCTTTCCTCCAACTCGGCCCCCTGGGAACGGCGTTGATCCCGTCGGAACAGCCGCGCGCGCTGCTCATCGACGAGATCGACAAGAGCGACCTGGACCTGCCCAGCGATCTGCTGGAGGTACTGGAACGCGGCGAGTTCGTGATTCCGGAACTCGTCCGGTACCGCAAGCCCCGGGTGGCGGTCCGTCTGTGGGACAGCGACGACAAGGAGCACATCGTCGAGAACGGGCGGGTGCAGTGCACGCAGTTCCCCTTCATCCTGCTGACCAGCAACGGGGAGCGCGACTTCTCACCGGCCTTTCTGCGGCGCTGCATCCGCTACGCCATGCCTCCGCTCACCGCCGACCTGCTGCACAACATCGTCGAGGCCCATTTCGACGCGACGCCGGAGGGGAGCGACGAGCTGGTCCGGCTGTTCGCCGAGCGGGTCGGGGCGGGCGAGCACCTGGCCATCGACCAGTTGCTGAACGCGGTGGCGCTGCTGCTCGGCGAACAGGCCCTGGGTGGCGCCCAGTACGAGGAGCTGCGCGAGCTGGTCCTGCGGGAACTCTCCCGTGCCTGAGGAGGCAATGGCCGCCGATGCGGCGCGGGGTGGGCGGGCGCGGGCCGACCAGGACTCCCGCGTACCCGGCGACGCGCTGCCCCGGCTCCTGCGGGCGCTCAGCCGAACGCCGCCGGGGCGGCGTGGTGGGGCGGACGCCCGTACCCTCGCCGACGCGCTCTGGCTGGCGGCCTCCGGCGTCCTCGGCGAGGGCGCCCCACCGGCGTTCCGGCCGTCCTGCGGAACGCCCGAGGAACCGGAGCCCGAGGCGTCGGCGCGGTCCGGGACCGACGTGCCGTCAGGGCCGGACCCCGTGGCCGCCACGGCGACCACGAGCACCACACTGTCCGTCCGCCGGTCCGCGTCGGGGACGACGGTACGCGGGGTACCGCTCTCCCTGGGGCGGGCCGACCCGCTGCCGGACGCCCTCGCCGTCGGCCGGGCAATCCAGCCGTTCCGGCGGCCGTGGCTGCGGGGCGGCCGCAGTGAACTGGACGTCGAGGCCACGGTGGAGCACTACGCGCGCGGAGGGCCGCTGGTGCCGTTGTTCCGCCCGGCTCCGGAGCCCTGGTTCGAGGTGGTGGTGCTCGTCGACGTCTCGCTGTCCATGAGCGTGTGGGAGGAGACCACCCGTGCGGTGACCCGGCTCCTGACCGCCCTGGGTGGGTTCCGCGCGGTCCACACCTGGCGCCTGGAGTGGCAGGGGGCGGAACCGTTCGTACGGGACCACCACGGCCGCGAGGTCCCCGGCGACCGGGTCCCCCACCACGGCAGCGGGGCCCTGGGGCGACGCCTGGTCCTGGTCTTCTCCGACTGCGCGGCCCGAGGCTGGCACACCCCGGCCCCCTGGCTCCTGCTCCGCGACTGGGCGCACCGGGTCCCCGTGGCCCTGGTCGACCCGCTCCCCCCGCCCCTTTGGCGCCGCTCGGCCCTGAACCTCCCCGCCGTACAGGTCACGGGCGGCCGGGTGGCCGCCCACAACGGCACGTTGCGCTTCGCCCTGCCCCGACGGTTGGGCACGGAGGCAGGACAGGCATCCGCCGGGCCGTGGACCGCGCTGCCGGTCGTCTCGTGCACGCCTCATCTCCTGGGCGCCTGGGCCGCTACGTTGATGCGCTCCGACCCTGCGGGGTGCGGGGCCGTCCTCATCCCGGCCACCGGCCGCCTCCTGCCCCGTACCCGCGAGAACAAGGCACCGGCCCGTCGGCCGGACCCCGCACGGCTGGCCGAAGCCTTCGCCCACACGGCACCGGCCCCCGCCGTACGCCTCGCGGTCCTCTGCTCCGGCCTCCCCGACCTCCCGCTCCCTCTGCTGCACGTACTGCACCACGAGGTGGTCCCCGAAGCCTCGCCCTCCGACCTGGCCGAGGTCCTGACCAGTGGCCTGTTCACCGTACGGCGCGAGGCCGGCAGCGACCCGGTGCTGGTGTTCCGCCCCGCCGCCCGGCAGTACCTGCGCACTCACCTCACCACGCACGACGAGTGGCGCACCCGGGCGGCGTTCGGCCGCCACGCGGCCGCCCACCCGAACGCTCCGCACGGCATCGCGGCCGTGCTGCACAACCCGAGGGCGGAGACGGAACTCCCGGCGCAGGGGGAACCGTTCGCGGAGGTGGCGGGGCTGCCCATCAGCGAGGCCCCGGGCCCACCTCGCCCGACCGAGCCCCCCGCCTCCCCCGCCGCAGCGGGACCGGTCACCGCTGTCGACGGAACGTCACCCGTCATCCACCGGGCGGTGGGCCAACTACGGTCCGCCCTCGGCACCTCCGTATCAGGCCGCACCCTCGAAGAAGTCGAGCAGCTGCTGCGGCTCCTGATCGACTACGCCCACTCCAGGCTGCCCGCCCCTGCCGGGAGGTGGCCGGGCACGCACACAGCCTTCGACGACCTCCGTACGGCCGAGGGCCGCGTCAGGGCCGCCGATGTGGCCGACGACCTACGCCGGTTCCTCGCCCGCCACGGCATCCCCCTGCGCAGTTCCGCCGACCGGCAGGACCCGGCCGTACAGAACCTGGTCATGTTGGCCGCCGACGGCCCCATGGGCATCCAGATCTACGCGCCGTTCGTGCTCTCGTGGTCGGCGCTGGCCTCCGCCGCGCGGTCGACAGGCGAGCGCGTCGCGGCCTATACCTGTCCCGTCGAGGTCCTCGTCTTCCTCGATGAGACGGACCGGGAGGACGGTTTCCTCGACCTCGACCAGTGTGTGACGCTGGCCGAGTGGCAGGGCGACCGCCAAGGGGTGACCGTGCATCTCCGCGTGCAAACCCGCTACAGCAGGCCGCTCTCCCGCAGCCAGGCCGCCTTCACGGGGGATCTGCGCGCGCTCTACGTCCGCGCCGGCAGCCCATCGCTCGCGGAGCTGGTCCGGGAGGCCGACGCGGAGACTCCTCCGGTCGACCTGTCGAGCGCCACACTGCGCAGCTGGCTGGACGGTCGGAGCGCCCCGACCGAGGCCCCGGCCTTCGACTGGCTGGCGCGCCATCTCCTGGCGCGGGCCGACCTCGGGCACTCCCTCTCCGGCCCGACACCGCCGGACGACCTCACCCCCCTGCGACTCGGCCACCCGTTCCACTCATCCGAGTCGAGCGTCCGGGAGGTGGACCGGAGGGCACTCTTCGACAGAGACCACCATCAGCTCCTTCTCAGCGCTGTGCGGGACTGCGCCACCGGGACCAGCCACATGGTGTCGCTCGTCGGGCCCGACGGCTCGGGGAAGACTCTGGCGACCCTGAACGCGACGCTTGAGCTGCCGAAAGGCTGGTGGACGTGGACACCCGACGAGGACGCCGATCCGGCCGCCGTACTCGACGACCCCTCGAAGATCGCTCCCCACACGGTGATCCTGCTGGACCCCGGGGAGCGCTACCTCATGAACCGGTCGGGGAATCTGTCGGGCGAACGCTTCGCGGCCGCGCTGAGGAGGCGCCTGAGCGAGACCGGCACCGGGCCCGTCCTCGTACTGGCGACTCTGCTGCCCGAGACATGGAGTCTGCTGACATCCGCCCCGGGCCCGGACGGGACCATCCCTCATCCGGCGGCCCGCGCCCTGTGCGAGGAGGGCGTGGTCATCCCTTGCGGGGCCACGGTGAACCACCGGTCGGAATCGGCCGAGGAGGCCCTCGTGGCCGCCGCGGTCGACGCCCGCCGCTACGGTCACGGACCGACGATGCCCGCCCAGTTGCTCGCCGATGCCGCCCGCGGCTACCTGGCCGACCCCACATCGCGGCCCTGGCCTGAGGGCGTCTCCGCCGACGTCCTCATGGGGATGGGCCTGCGTCGGCTGCCACGGGCAGCGAACGACGCCGGGGTCCCCGAATCCGTACCGACGTACTACCGGCTCTCGGAGGACATGGAGCGGCGCGCGACGGACTCGTCCCCGCACGCCCCTCCCCCGGACACTCTGTGGGACGCCCTGGCCACGCATGCCTCCGGTCCCGACCTGGGCCAGATCGCTCGGACCGCGCACGGCCTCGGCCATCCCCGGCAAGCCGAACGCTTCCGTGCGCTCGCCCGGTCCGACCTGGCAGGGCGCGGATCACTCGCCCGCCGGGAGAAGCAGGCCCGCACGCTGCGTTCACGCCTTCGATGGCCCGGCCTCACCGAAGCGGACCTGCTGCACACCGCCGAGGAAGCACTCGCCTGGCTGCGGGCCGACGACCACACCGACAGCGCCCAGCACGTCCTCAGCGGCCTGTTGTCGCGCACCGAACTGCCCATGTCGCGCAACGGACTGCCCCGCGAGGTGAAGGCCGAGGCGGTCAGGCACGCGCTGGACTGGCTGATGGCGCACGGGGGCGCCCCGTACGCGCGGTTCGTCCTGGAGCCACTCCTGAAGATCGACACGCTGCCCCAGCGGCAGGCGCTCCAAGCCGTGGACCACACCCTGGTGTGGCTCCGGCGCCACGAGAACCTCGATTCGGCGCAGGTCGTCCTGCGCCCCGCACTGCTGCGCGATGATCTGACACAGGCACAGGCCGCCGATGTGACGGACGCGGCTCTCGGCTGGCTGGAGCAGCACAGCAACCAGGACTCGGACGCCTACGTGCTGAGCGCCGCACTGGGAAGAGGCGACCTGCCCCCGGAACCACGGACCCGGATCGTGGCCTTCGGTCTCACCTGGCTGCGGAAGGCCCGCGACCGCACCCCGGCCAGGCTCGTCCTGCGTACGCTGCTGAAACGCACCGACCTCACACCGGAAGAAGCGCACCTCACGACGGCCCTCGCGCTGGACTGGTTGCGGGCCCACGGAGCCGAGGCCTCGGCCCAAGACGTCCTGCACACGCTGCTGGAGCGCAGCGACCTCGGGCCGGAGCTGCGGGCGGAAGCGCTGGCGGCGGGTGAGGAGCGGAGTCGTACGCGTCCGCCGGGTGAGCGGCCCGGCGCGGGTCTCACAGGAGTTTTCGGGAGACGCCGCACCGAGGAGGAGGCAGTACAGGAGCGTATCGTCCTGGTCGCGGACATCGTGGGCGAGTCCGGCATGAGCCGGATGGAGCAGGCGGACCTGGTCTCCGCGCTGCCCGGCGTCCTGTCCCGGGTGCTGGAGCGCCACGAGAGGCTGCTCTGGGAGAGTGAGTTCTCGGGGGACGGTATGACGGTCGTCCTCACTCCGGACGGGGTACGGCGCACGCCTCTGGTACCGGAACTCTTGAGAGACCTGGAAGCCGAGCTGCACGACCATGCCGTCGTCGGAGGGCTGCGGCTGCGGGTCGCCCTGCACTGCGGTGCGGTCGTCAAGGACCGACGGGGGTGGCAGGGGAAACCGGTCATGGTCGCCCAGCGGCTCGTCGAGTCCGCAGTGCTGCGCACCGCTCTGCGCGAAGCCCCCCGGTCGCCCTTGGCCGCGGTGGTGTCCGACAGCCTCTTCGGCAGCGTCCACTTCGGGCGGGAGCACCCGCTGGCCGAGCGGTTCCGTCCGGTGTACGCCGCCGTCAAGGAGCGCACGGAGAAAGCGTGGATCTCCGTCGCCGGCTACGAGGAGCCGCCCGGCATCGCGCTATGGACCGCGCCACGGCCCGATGGGGAGGCCGGGAACATGCCTCCCGGCCGGCCCCGGTAGGCCACCGGCCGAGGTCGGTCAGGCCTCCCCCGACGTCCGCCGGAACCAGGCCGGCCCCTCCGTCAGCGCCTGCTTGATCCGGAAGAGGGCGAACTCGGCGAGCGGCGGAAGGCCGTCCAGCGGGAACCAGCCCACCTCCAGCGACTCGTCGTCGTTGACGCGGGCCTCGCCGCCGGTGGCCCGGCAGCGGAAGGTGAGGTCGAGGTACTGGCAGCGGTCACCGTTGGCGTACTGCACGGGCTTCAGCGCCTGGGTGAGCACCAGCCGCTCCGCCACGCAGTGCACCCCGGTCTCCTCCAGCACCTCGCGCTCCGCCGTCAGCGCGGGCTCCTCCCCCGGCTCGGAGATGCCGCCGATGACCGACCACTTCCCGGTGTCCGCGCGCCGCCCCAGCAGCACCTGCCCCTCGTCGTCGAAGACGATGGCGGTCACTCCGGGCAGCAGGAGGAGCTGGTGTCCGGCGGTGGCGCGGATGGTGCGGATGAAGTCGGGAGTCGCCATGGGTCCGAGCCTACGTCGCCGGATTCCGGTCTACTTCGCGGTGCCCCGCTCCTTCCGGGCCCGTACCGCCGACACGCCCGCCCAGCCCAGGCCCGCCACGGCCAGCAGGGCGATGACGCCCTCCGGCAGCGGGCCCATCCGGGTGGCCGGGGTGAGCGAGGAGCGCAGCGGGACCTCGGCGACCAGTGCGTCGGGGGTGAACATGCCGCTCCGGTCGGCGATCGTGCCGTCGGGCCGGATCACGGCGCTGACCCCGCTGGTGACGGGGACGACGACGGCCCGGCCGTGCTCGACGGCCCGCACCTGGGACATGGCCAGCTGCTGGTAGGTCATCTCGCTGCGGCCGAAGGTGGCGTTGTTGCTCGGTACGGCGATCATCTGGCCGCCGTGCAGCACGGTGTCGCGGGCGGCGTCGTCGAAGGCGGCCTCGTAACAGGTCACGAGCCCCACCTTCGTACCGGCGAGGTCGAAGACGCCCACCTTCGTGCCGGGGACGAACTCCCGCTGCACCCGGTCCACGTCCTTGCTGAAGACGCGGGCGATCGAGCGCATCGGCATGTACTCGCCGAACGGCTGGATGTGCCGCTTGTCGTAGGTGTTGACGGGGCCCTGCTCGGGGTCCCACTCGATCAGCGTGTTGCGCAGGCTGTCCGAGCCCTTCTCGACGACCGAGCCGACGACGGTGGGCACGCCGATCGCCTTGACCGCGTCGTCGATGACCTGGTGGGCGTCGGCGTTGAGGTACGGGTCGATGTCGGAGGAGTTCTCCGGCCACAGGACGAAGTCGGGCTGCTTCGCCTTCCCCGCCCTGACCTCCTGGGCGAGCTGGGTGGTGCGCCCGGCGTGGTTGTCCAGGACGGCGCGGCGCTGGGCGGCGAAGTCGAGGCCGAGGCGGGGCACGTTGCCCTGGATCGCGGCGACGGTGGCGGTGCCGTCCTCGGCGGAGTCGTCGACCAGCGGGAGCGCGGCGAGGGCGGCCACCACGGGGGCGAGGACGCAGGCGGCGGCTCCGGCGGCCGCGGCGCGGTGCACCTTTCCGGAGGTCCGGTACGTACGGAGGCGGCGCCCGGCCTCGTAGAGCCCGAAGCCGCACAGCACGACGGCGAAGGAGAGGAGCGGGGTGCCGCCCAGCGCGGCGAGCGGCAGGAACGCGCTCTCCGCCTGGCCGAAGGCGATCTTGCCCCAGGGGAAGCCGCCGAACGGGATCCGGGCGCGGACCGCCTCGTCCAGGGTCCAGACGGCGGCCGCCCAGACGGGCCAGTACGCGAGCCGGCTCACGGCGGCGATCCCGAGGCAGCCCACCGCGATGAAGAGCGCCTCGGCGGTGGCCAGCGCGAGCCACGGCACCGGGCCGACGTCCTCACCGGTCCAGCGCAGCAGCGGGAGCATGAAGCCGAGCCCGGACAGCAGGCCGAGACCGAAGGCGGCCCGCAGCCGGCGCCCGTGCAGGACCCAGCCGAGCAGGGCGAAGCCGGGCAGGACGAGCCACCAGAACGGCCGGGGCGGGAAGCTCGCGTAGAGCAGCACCCCGGAGAGGACGGCGGCGGCCGGACGCAGGAGCCGCGGCAGCGGTCCGGCGGTCCGGGGCGTCGGCGCGGGCTGCGGATCGTCGACGGGGGTCATAGTGGCGCTCACCCGGCGGAGTCTACGGTGGGCGGCTGTGCGGCGGGCGCTCCGGCCTGCGGACCGGGCCGCCTCGCCACCCGGGGCCGGACCTGTACGTTCCGTCCTGGGCCGCCTCTGTACGTCCGCCCCGGGCCTGCCTCTACCTCTGCCCGGCCCCGTACGATCCGTCCCGGGCCACCTCCGTACGTCCGCCCCGGGCCCGCCTCTGCCTCTGCGCCTTCCGTCCTGGGCCCGGCCCGGCCCGGTACGTTCCGGACCTCTCCCGCCCCCGGACGTTCAGCCCCGGCCCTCACCCATGCCCCGGTCCCGGTCGGTGGCGGCGGTCAGGTGCAGGCGTTCGCGGATGAACCGTACGGCGGTCTCCGCGTCGTCGACCGTGACGGTGAAGGTGCGGCCGTCGCCGAGGCGGAGGGCCAGGCCCTCGCCCTTGCGTACGACGACGGCGGTGCCCTGTTCGGGGCGCCAGCGGTAGCCCCAGCCGCCCCACTGACGCGGGTTGATCCTGCGGACGTACTCCGCGCCGACCACGTGGGTGAGCAGGATGCGGCGGCGCGGCAGACCGGCGTGGCCGCAGCGGACCTCCAGGGCGTCCCCGTCGACCTTCACGGAGACATGGACGAAGGCGAGCGTCCCGAAGAGGATCAGCAGCCCGGCGGCGACGCAGCCGATGACGGACATCAGCAGCGGGGCGAACCCGGAGGACCAGGGCGAGCCGACGGCGAGCTCGATGCCCAGAGCCATGCAGCCCGCGCCCGCGAGGGCCAGGAGCCACTGCATGCGGTTGGTCGCGCGGCCGGTCCAGACGGTGGACGGTGCCTGCGTCGAGCCGTGGTGCGCGCGCTCGGGGTGGTCCGTCATATTCAGCAGCGTACCCACGTTCCCGCTGCCCGGCCCGGGGTCGGGCGGGGCGCCCGGCGGCTCAGCGGGCGGGTGCGGCGGCCTGGAGGGTGCGGCCCTCGGCGTAGGTCAGGGCGGGGGCCGGGAGGGTGCCGGGGCTGCCGCCGAGCAGGACGGTGAGGGTGCCGGAGGGGGCGGCCGTCGGGACGGGGTCCGCGCCGATGCGGCGGAGCGCCTGGGCGGCCACGGCCCCGGCGGAACCGTGCAGGACGAGCGGGGTCCGGCCGGGCTGCTGGACGGCGGCGCGGATGCGGTCGGCGACCAGCTCGTAGTGGGTGCAGCCGAGGACCACGGACCGTACGCCCGGTGGGGTGAGGGCAGCGGCGGCGGCCACCGCACGGTCGATGCCCGCCTCGTCCCCGTGCTCGATGGCGTCGGCGAGTCCGGGGCACGGGACCTCGGTGACGTCGACGGAACCGGCGAACTCGGCGATCAGCCCGCGCTGGTAGGGGCTGCCGGTGGTGGCCGGGGTGGCCCAGATGGCCACGGGGCCGCCGCCCGCCGCCGCCGGTTTGATGGCGGGGACGGTGCCGATGACCGGCAGCGCGGGCTCCAGCGCGGCGCGGAGCGCGGGCAGGGCGTGGACGGATGCGGTATTGCACGCGACGATCAGGGCGTCCGGCCGGTGGGCGGCGGCGGCGCGGGCCACCGTCAGCGCGCGGGCGGTGATCTCCTCGGGGGTGTGCGGGCCCCAGGGCATCGATCCGGGGTCGGAGGAGATGACGAGTTCGGCGTCGGGCCGCAGTCGGCGAACGGCGGCCGCTGCCGCCAGCAGGCCGATTCCGGAGTCCATGAGCGCGATCTTCACCCGGTCACCCTAGCCGACAGCCCTTGCGGACCGGCCTGGGTGGGGCAGACTGCGGCGAATGAGCGCCGTTGCCTGGATCGCCGTGGGTTCGCTGATCGCGTGGGTGTGGCTGCTGCTGGGGCAGGGGTTCTACTGGCGGACCGACCAGCGGCTCCCCCGGCGTACCGACCCGGTGCGCTGGCCGTCGGTGGCGGTCGTCGTACCGGCCCGGGACGAGGCCGACATGCTGCCGGTGAGCCTGCCCTCGCTGCTGGTCCAGGACTATCCGGGCGAGGCGTGGATCATCCTGGTCGACGACTGTTCCGGCGACGGTACGGGGCGGCTGGCCCGGGAGCTGGCCGACCGGTTCGGCGGGCTGCCGCTGACGGTGGTGGAGCCCGGGGAGCCGGAGCCGGGGTGGACGGGCAAGCTCTGGGCGCTGCGGCACGGCATCGCGCTGGCCCGCCGCCACAAACCGGACTTCCTGCTGCTGACGGACGCGGACATCGCGCACGAGCCGGACAGCCTGCGGGATCTGGTGGCGGCGGCCGGGGACGGGGGGCCGGACGGCTACGACCTGGTGTCGCAGATGGCGCGGCTGCGGGTGGAGAGCTTCTGGGAGCGGCTGGTGGTGCCCGCGTTCGTCTACTTCTTCGGGCAGCTCTACCCGTTCCGCCGGGTGAACCGGGCCCGGTCGCGTACGGCCGCGGCGGCGGGCGGCTGTGTGCTGCTGCGGACGGAGGCGGCCGAGCGGGCACGGATCCCCGAGTCGATCCGGCAGGCGGTGATCGACGACGTGTCGCTGGCGCGGGAGGTGCGGCGCGGCGGCGGCCGGATCTGGCTGGGGCTGGCGGAGCGGGTGGACAGCGTGCGGCCGTATCCGGGGCTGCGGGATCTGTGGCGGATGGTGGCGCGGAGCGCGTACGCGCAGTTGCGGCACAGTCCGCTGTTGCTGGCGGGGACGGTGCCGGGGCTGCTGCTCGTGTACGTGGCTCCGCCCGTGACCCTGGTGGCCGGGCTGGCGACGGGCGACACGGCGGCGGCCTGGGCGGGCGGCGCGGCCTGGGCGGTGATGACGGTGACGTACCTGCCGATGCTGTCCTACTACCGGCAGTCGCTCTGGCTGGGGCCGCTGCTGCCGTTCACCGCGGTGCTGTACCTGCTGATGACGGTGGACTCGGCGGTGCGGCACTACCGGGGGCGGGGCGCGGCCTGGAAGGGCCGTACGTACGCCCGGCCCGGTCCGGACACCACACCCGAGGCCGCGCCCGACCGGTGACACCACGCGGAAGCGGGCGCCGGGTCCGGCCGGGCGGCGGCGGGGCAGATGCGGACAGCGGACAGCAGGCAGCGGATAACGGGCGGCGGATAACGGGCGGCTCACTTGCGGCCGGGGGTCCAGTTCATGCCCCAGCCGTAGGCCGCGTCGATGGTGCGCTGCGGGCTGACGCCCCGGTCCGGGACGAGGTAGCGGGCCTCGCGCTGCACGGTGAGGTCGCCGCCGTTGTTGGTGATCAGTGCGAGCGCGCAGACCGTGGAGGGCACGGTGCATTCGTCGAGGGAGAAGTCGATCGCCGCGCCGTTCTGCGGCTGGAGGGTGACCGTGGCATGGAGATCGGCGAAACTCCGGGCGCCTTCATAGATGGTGACGAAGATCAGTACGCGGCGGAGCAGGTCCTTGCGGTCGAGGTTGACGGTCATGTTCTCACCGGTGGAGAGCGCGCCGGTACGGTCGTCGCCGTCGAGATGGATGAACGGCGGCTGATGGAGAGCACCGAAGGCGTTTCCGAGTGCTTGCACAACTCCCTTGCGGCCATCGGTGAGTTCGTACAGCGCGCAGAGATCGAGATCAAGATCTCCGTGCATCGCGACGGCCCGGCCGAGTTTCGCTCCCCAGCCCTTGAACTGCTTGCGCACTTCCCAGTTGAGATTGACGCGCAGTGCGCCGGAGGTGCCGCCCTGCTTGGCGAGGGAGACGGACGGGGCCTCCTTCGTCAGCGTCACCTTGGACAGCCGTACGGGCTGGGTGACGGGCGGCGCGACGGGCGGGGCCGGAGCCACGGGGGGTGCGGGAGGCACCGGGGCCGCCGGAGGCACGGGTGCCGGGGCGGCGGGCCACGACGGCGTGGGCGCGGCGGCCTGCTGCGGTTCGTCGACGGAGATGCCGAAGTCCGTGGCCAGCCCTTCGAGCCCGGTGCTGTACCCCTGCCCGACCGCGCGGAACTTCCAGGCGCCCTGGCGCCGGTAGAGCTCACCGAGGATGAACGCGGTCTCGACCGTGGCGTCCGTGGAGTCGAAGCGGGCGAGCTCGGTGCCGCCCGCCGCGTCCACGACCCGTACGTACAGCCCGTTCACCCGGCCGAAGCTGCCGCCGTCGGCCGAGGCGGCGACGACGATGCGGTCGATGGCCGGCTCGACCTTGCCGAAGTCGACGGTGAGGGTGTCGGTGACGCCGTCACCGGCGGTCCGCTTGCCCTCGTGGCGGACGGCGCCGGACGCGTGGGTCGGCTGGTTGTAGAAGACGAAGTCGGCGTCGCTGCGGACCTTCCCCGACACCAGCAGGAGCGCGGAGCCGTCGACGTCAGGGGCGCCCGCGGCGGCCCGCCACCCCAGTTCGACGCGCACGGTGCCCGCAGGCACCGGAACGTTGGTTCCTTTTTGCATGGTCATGCTCGCCCCCATCACGAGTCCGGCTGCCCTCAGGCATTTCCCCCAACCTAATCCCCGGCCCCGCGGCAGTGTGCCGCGCCCTCGCGGAGAGGTCCCGGCGATCCGTCGGTAACACCCCGCGAACTCGGCTTTTACACGATCACCGGCCGTCGGCGCGCCCTATTTTCCCAAGTTCGCTCGCATTGGGGATTGCGGTTCACTCACATCGCGGAAAACAACCCTCTTATCGGGCTCCCCAACCAGCACATCGTGGGCTTAACTTAGGTGCCATGACCTCCCCTCGCTCCGCCTTCGGCGGCGGCTACTACGCCGCGTCGTTCCCCGACACTCCGATCTACGACTCCCTGGTCGCGGAGCGGGGCACCCCGCAGATCGCCCCGATCCGCGTCCCGGCCGCGTACGACACCTCCAGCAGCTATCTGCCGGCCCTGCCGTCGGCGCTGCCGGCCCTCCCCGCGGCCCCCTCGCAGCCCACCGGCTCCTACGGCTATCCGCAGCAGCAGCCGATGCCGCAGTACCAGCAGGCCCCCGCGCAGCAGGTGCCGATGTACCCGGCGGGGCTCCAGAGCGCCCCGGCGCCGTACATCCCGCAGCAGCCCTCGGCGGTCCGCGGATACGGGCAGCAGCCCCAGCCGCAGCGCCCCGCTCCCGCCACCGGGTACGAGTCGATGCGCCCGGCCTCGCCGCGGCCCGCCCCGGCGCCGTCGCCGTACGAGGACCCGTACAACCGCCCGTACCAGAGCCGGGGGTACTGACCGGCCTGCCCGGCACAGTCCGTACGGCGGCAGGAGCCGGAGTCACGGCGGTACGAGCCGGAGTACGGGCCGGGCGGCGGTCACACACGGGTACGGCGGGGGGCCGGGAAAAAATCCGTGCGTATGTGTCCGGGGTGGCTGGCAGGATGTCCGCATGTCGCTTCCCGTGCTCCGGTCCGTCCACCTCTACCCGGTCAAATCGCTGGCAGCCCACGCATCCGACGAGGTTGCCGTCGAGCCATGGGGACTCGACGGCGACCGCCGCTGGATGCTGGTGGACAAGGCCTCGCGGGCGATCACACAGCGTCAGCAGCCGTTCATGGCGCGGATCTCCGCGGAGCTGCTGCCGGGCGGCGGGGTCGCCCTCTCCGCTCCGGGCCATCCGCCGCTGCGGGTCGAGGTGCCGGGGTCCGGGAGCCTGATCGATGTGGAGCTGCACCGGGACACGGTCACGGTGGCGGAGGCGGGGGCCGAGGCGCACGCCTGGTTCAGCGAGGTCCTCGGTTCGGAGACCCGGCTCGTCCATCTCGACGACCCGGCGCGCCGCAGACACGTCGACCCCGAGTTCGCGCGCCCCGGGGACATGGTCTCCTTCGCCGACGGCTATCCGCTGCTGCTCACCACCACGGCCTCGCTCGACGCCCTGAACGCCCTGGTCGCGGCGGGCGACCGGCCGCACGAGGGCCCGCTGCCGATGGACCGCTTCCGGCCGAACGTCGTGGTGGACGGCGTCGGGGCGTGGGCCGAGGACGGCTGGCGGCGCATCGCCATCGGCGAGGTGCCGTTCTCCGTGGTGAAGCCCTGCGGCCGCTGCGTGATCACCACCACCGACCAGCGGACCGCCGAGCGCGGCAAGGAGCCGCTGGCCACCCTGGCCCGCCACCGCCGGGTCGGCAACCAGCTGCTCTTCGGCCAGAATCTGATTCCGGACGGACCGGGGATCATCCGGGTCGGGGACCCCGTCAAGATCCTCGACTGAGGACGGCGTACGGGCCGGGGGAAGGTGCCAAGAGGTGGGGACGGTACGGGGAGTTCGGCGGTGGCGGAACAGCCCGCTGTGGCGTGCCACCGATCGCCGCGAGGCGCGGGTGACCCTGGGCGCGCTGCTGCTCCTGGTGCCGGTGGCGCCTGCGGCCGGCTGGGCGGGCGCCGTGCTCGCCGACGCCTCGCTCCAGCGGGAGGTGCGGGCCCAGCAGGCGGAGCGGCGGGCCACGGACGCGGTCGTGGTGGGCCGGGTGCCGGGGGCACGGCGGTTCGCCGCCGACCCGGACGCCGGGGCGGGACGTACGACGGTGGTGGCGGCCTGGCGGGCCCCGGACGGCACCCCGCGCACCGGGGAGGTCGCCCCGGCATCGGCGCCCGGCGGCCCCGGTTCGGCGGTGCGGATCTGGACGGACGCGAAGGGCCTTCCCGTACCGGCCCCGATGGCGGCGCGGACGGCCCGTACGCACGCGGTGCTCGGCGGCGCCGGGGCGTTCCTGCTCGCCGCCGGATGCGTCGAGGCGGGCAGGCGGCTGGTCGTAGGACGCCTGGTGCGGCGGCGGTACGCGCTCCTGGACCGTGAGTGGGCCGAGGCGGGCCGGAGCTGGGGCCGGGCCGGAACGGGCGGCTGACCCGGGGCCGACCGGCGGGGAGCGGCGGACGGCTCGACCCCGGCGGGGAGCGGTGACCGCCCGCCCCGGCTCCATGGCCGGCCCGGGGCGGGCAACATCGCCCCGGCACCCCGAGTCGTCAACTCCCGCCCCTCCCGCGCGCTACGGTGGTCCGACCGCGTCCGCCTCCACGACAGGCAGGCGGGAGGGCGGACGGACCCGGGGCACATCACTGGCCCAGGGGCTTCACAGCACGACCCGGAGCAGCACAGCACGAGGTGGGGGCAGAGCAACTCCATGGCACAGGGCACGGTCCAGGTGACGCACACCGGCACATCGCGATGGCGCCGCCGTACGGGCGAGTACGCCTCCCTCTCCGCGGCCCTGGAAGCGGCGGCCGACGGGGACGTCCTCACCGTGGCGCCCGGGACCTACCGGGAGAACCTCGTCGTCCACCGCGCGGTGACCCTGCGCGGCCCCGAGGGCTCGGTCGGCTCGGTGCGGATCGCCCCGGTCGACGGCGTACCGCTGACGGTCCGCGCCTCCGCGATCATCCAGGATCTGCACATCGAGGGGCAGGACTCCGCCGCCCCGGCACTGCTGGTGGAGGACGGCACCCCCGAGTTCACGGATCTACGGGTCGTGACGCGGTCCGCCGCCGGGATCGAGGTACGGGGAGCGGCCCGGCCCACCGTGCGGCGCTGCACCGTCGACAATCCGGCCGGGGTCGGCATCGCCGTACTCGACGGGGCGGGCGGGGTCTTCGAGGAGTGCGAGATCGTCTCGGCCGGGCAGTCCGGCGTCTCGGTCCGCGACGGCGCCCACCCCCGCCTCGACCGCTGCCGCATCCACCACGCCTCCGGCGCGGGCATCGGCGTCACCGGGGAGGGCAGCGGTCTGGAGGCGATCGGCTGCGAGGTGTACGAGATCAAGGGCAGCGGCGTCCAGGTGACCGCCCGCGCCACCGCGCACCTCACCGACTGCACCGTGCACCGCACCTCGGGCGACGGCGTCACGCTGGACACCGACGCGGTGCTGACGCTCGCCGACTGCGACATCCACGACATTCCGGAGAACGCGATCGACCTGCGGTCGCGTTCGGTGCTCACGCTGACCCGCTCCACGGTCCGCCGCTTCGGCCGCAACGGGCTCTCGGTCTGGGACCCGGGCACCCGCGTGGACGCCAACCAGTGCGAGATCCACGACAGTACGGGCGACTACCCGGCGGTCTGGGTGAGCGACGGGGCGACGGTGATACTGGACGCCTGCCGGGTCCACGACGTGCCGGACGCCCTCTTCGTCCTGGACCGGGGATCGCGCGCCGACGTGGTGGACAGCGACCTCTCCCAGATCCGTAACACCGCCGTCTCCGTGAGCGACGGCGCCACCGCCCAACTGGACGACTGCCGGATCCGGGAGACCTCCACGGGCGCCTGGTTCCGCGACCACGGCAGCGGCGGCACGCTCAACAACTGCACCGTCGACACGGCCCAGACCGGGGTCATCGTCACCAAGGGCGCCGACCCCGTCATCGAGCGGTGCACGGTCACCAACCCCGCCGAGGCCGGGTTCTACGTCTCAGCCGAGGGCCGGGGCACCTTCGACAACTGCCGGGTGACGGGCAGCGAGGGGTACGGCTTCCACATCATGGACGGCTGCCGCACCACCCTGACCCGCTGCCGCACCGAGCGGTGCGCGCGCGGTGGTTACGAGTTCGCCGAGGGCGGTGACGGGTCCGGGTCCACCGGCCCGGTGGTCACGGACTGCACGAGCGACGAGAGCGGTCTGCGTACGGCACCGGCTCCGGCGCCCGCCGTGCTGACGGCCACCCGGACGACGCCCGGTCTGCTCTCCACGATGCCCGGCCAGCGGGCGGTGGAGCCCGATCCGGTGGCCCCGGCCGCCGAGCCCGCCCGCGACTCCTCGGCGGTCCTCGGTGAACTGGACGCGCTGGTGGGGCTGGACAGCGTCAAGCGCGAGGTGCGGGCGCTGACCGACATGATCGAGGTGGGCCGCCGCCGCCAGGAGGCCGGGCTGAAGGCCGCCTCCGTCCGCCGCCACCTCGTCTTCACCGGCTCCCCCGGTACGGGCAAGACCACGGTCGCCCGGCTGTACGGGGAGATCCTGGCCTCCCTCGGGGTGCTGGAGCGCGGCCATCTGGTGGAGGTGTCCCGGGTGGACCTGGTCGGGGAGCACATCGGCTCGACGGCGATCCGCACCCAGGAGGCGTTCGACCGGGCGCGCGGCGGGGTGCTCTTCGTGGACGAGGCGTACGCCCTCTCCCCCGAGGACTCCGGGCGCGACTTCGGGCGGGAGGCCATCGACACGCTGGTGAAGCTGATGGAGGACCACCGGGACGCGGTGGTGGTGATCGTCGCCGGATACACCCACGAGATGGAGCGGTTCCTCACCGTCAACCCCGGGGTGGCCTCCCGCTTCTCGCGGACCATCACCTTCAGCGACTACGTCCCCGAGGAGCTGCTGCGGATCGTCGGGCAGCAGGCCGAGGAGCACGAGTACAGCCTGGCGGAGGGCACCGGAGAGGCGCTGCTGAAGTACTTCACCGCGCTCCCCAAGGGCCCCGCCTTCGGCAACGGCCGCACCGCCCGGCAGACCTTCGAGTCGATGGTGGAGCGGCACGCGGGCCGGGTCGCCCAGCTCGCCGAGACGAGCACGGACGACCTGACCCTGCTCTACCCGGAGGACCTCCCGGAGCTTTTCTGAGTGCTGACTCCGCCCGCCGCCTGCCGGGGCAGCCGGGGGCCCAGCTCTTCGAGGAGGGCGGTCCGTTCCCTCGCGAAGACCGGGTCCGCCTGGTAGTCGGAGTGGCCGAGGATCGGTTCGGGCAGCGGGAGTGCGGTGGTCCGCCCGTACGCCAGCGGGTCCCGCAGCGGCCCCCGGTCGACGCCGGGGTCGGGCTCCGCTCTCAGCCGGACGGGCCCGCCGATCGGGTCGGTGGCCCGCCACAGGTTGCGCCAGCAGTGCACCGAGCGGTTCAGCCCGAGCAGGGGTACGGCCCCGAAGTAGGCCGGGAACCAGCGCCCGTACAGCCGCTCGATCGGGGAGCCGTAGGTGAGCAGGCCGACCCGGCGGCGGGCCGTGTCGGGGAGCTGCCAGACGGCGGCGGCGGCGAGGACGCTGCCCTGCGAGTGGCCCGAGATGATGAGCCGGCCCCGGGTGGTCGCCGTCCAGGCGGACATCCGCGAGGCCAGGTCGGGGACGGCGCGCTCGGCGTAACAGGGGGGCGCGAAGGGGTGCGCGGCGCGCGGCCAGAAGGTGCCCACGTCCCAGAGGATGCCGATGGTGCGGCGGGCGGAGGCGTCCCGGTAGGCGCGGCGCCCGCTCGCGACGAAGAGTATGAAGCCGAAGCCGATCAGCCAGGAGCCGGTCGACTGGGCGGCCTCGGCGATCGACTCGACGGGGGCGGCGGCACCGTCCGACGCGAGGCCGGGCACTTCGCCGCTGACCCAGGAGCCCACGACGGCCGCCGCGCCGAGGAACAGGGTGGCGGCCGAGACCACGCCGACGATCCAGGGGGCGGAGTCGGTGAGGGCGGCGGTGGCGCGGATCCGGGCGATGCGCCGGGTGCGGGCGCGGTCGGGCGGCTCGGGGGCGTACTCCGCCTCGATGTCCGGTCCCATCCGGCGGGCCCGGCGGGCGGTGCGGACGACCAGGTAGAGGACGGGGACGAGCAGCAGGAGCAGCAGCACCGGGATGACGGAGGCCTGCCAGCTGAGCAGGACCGGCGGGCCCTCGATGATGGAGCCCTGCCCCATGCCCGGGGTGCCGGGGCCGTCCAGCCAGTCGGCGACGCGCTGGGCCACACCGCCGGTCATCACCCCGCCCAGTGCGCAGGCCAGCATGGCGACGGACGGGCCGCCGAGTCCGTACAGGGTGGTACGGGGTTCGGGGGTGCGCCGGTAGAGGCTGCGGGCGACCAGGGCGAGGATCACGACGAGGAGGCCCTGGCCGAGGGCGAGGAGCCGGAAGGCGGTCTCGCCGGGCAGGCTGCCGGAGGACTGCCACTCCGGGCGCGACCATCCGGCGTGCAGGACGGCGAGGCCGAGCAGGACGAGCGCCGAGCCCGGCAGGTACGTGATGAGGGCGCCGTCGAGGCGCGTGTCACGGGCGCGCTCGCTGCGGCCCCGGCGGCAGACGACCCAGACGGCCACCACCGCGCAGAGCACGATGGCGCCTTCGATGACCGCGCCGAAGACCTGCGGCACCGGGCTGTCGGCGGTCCGGTCGTGGCGGGCGGCGGCGCCGCTGACGGCCGCGGCGACGGTGAGGAACCCCGCTGCGGTGTGCGCGGCACGGAGCCGGGCGACGAGCCGGCGGCCGTACCAGAACCCGGGCCTGCCGAGCGCGGGGCGAACCGGAGGTGCTGGTTCCGGGCCGTCGTCCGAGGGGTACGGCGCGCCGGGCCCATGGGCCTCCTCCGTCCCGTCGGGGTCGTACGCGTCGGCGTCCGTGGCATCCGTGGCGTCCAGCGGACTCTGGGACTCGTAGGCGCTCCAGGTCCGGTTGGAGAGATACCAGAGCAGCCCCACCAGGGCGGCGGGCACGACGGCGGCGAGCGCGAGCCGCCGTCCGGGCTGGGACCACCAGCCGCCCTGATGACTCGACAGAAAGCCCAGCCAGGAACGCCGTTGGGAGCATTCGGGGGTGCCCCCGCACTGCCAGGCCACCAGGTCGAGCGCCACTTCGCAGGCGGCGGCGGTGAGCAGGACGGTGAGGCTGAGCGCGACGAGCCGCACGACGACGCCGTACAGCCGGACCGCGCGGGTGCGGCCGTTGGCGGTGGGGCGCATCCAGTGGGCGAGGTTGACCACCATGAACGGCAGGAGCAGCAGCCACAGGGCGCGGGAGCCGTTGCCGGAGGTGAGCCCGGACCAGCAGTACGCCTCGGCCACGGGCTCGTCCCGGTAGCGCTCGGGGTGTTTCTCGCCGTGGGCGTCCTCGGTGCGCCGGTAGACGGCGGCAGTCGCGTCGCCGGTGACCCGGACGGTACGGGGATCGCCGAGCATCTCCTGCGGGGTGGCACCTCCGACGCCGTGGACCAGCAGTTCCAGCGCTGCGCCGGTGTTGTGGGGAGGTGGCGACGGGGGCGGGACGGCAGGAGCCAAGGGGGGACTCTCTCTCGGGCGCGTCGGCTGCACCAGCCGACGGGGGACGTGAGTGGACTGAGGGGACGTGATGCGACGTGAGGGGACGGGAGGAGACGGGAGGAGACGGGAGGAGACGGGAGGGGGCGTGATGGGGTCGGGCGGGAAAAGCACAGAAGTGTGTGGCGGGGCGGGGAAGCCATCGGCTCCGGCCCGTGGCCCCGGCCCCAGAATTCCGGACGCGGGGCACGTGCGTGAGCGGTCTCACGGAATCTCCCCAGGTGGTACGCCGGACATGCCTGCGTGGCAGGATGAGCGGATGCCGCAGGCGGCTGCGGGCCGTAGGACGGCAGAGGGTAAAGGACGGGGCACCGGCGTTGAGCGAGAATCAGAACCTGCTCGCGGAGCAGCGGCGTGCCCTGATCCTCGACGAGGTGCGCAGGCGCGGCGGGGTCCGGGTCAACGAGCTGACGCGCAGGCTGAATGTCTCCGACATGACGATCCGTCGGGATCTGGACGCGCTGGCCCGGCAGGGGGTCATCGAGAAGGTCCACGGCGGTGCCGTCCCGGTGGTCGAGGCGAGTACGCACGAGCCCGGCTTCGAGGCGAAGTCGGCGCTGGAGCTGAGCGCCAAGGAGGACATCGCGCGGGCCGCCGCGGCGATGGCCCCGCCCGGCAGTGCGATCGCCCTCTCCGGCGGTACGACGACCTACGCCCTGGCCCGGCATCTGCTGGACGTACCGGATCTGACGGTGGTGACCAACTCGGTCCGGGTGGCCGATGTGTTCCATGACGCGCAGCGCCCGGCGTCCGGCCGGGCGGCCCGGCCGGGGGCGGCGACGGTGGTGCTGACGGGCGGGGTGCGGACCCCTTCGGACGCGTTGGTGGGCCCGGTCGCGGACCGGGCCATCGACTCCCTCCACTTCGACCTGCTCTTCCTCGGGGTGCACGGCATCTCGGCCGAGGCCGGTCTCTCCACCCCCAACCTCGCCGAGGCCGAGACCAACCGCCGGTTCGTCCGGGCGGCGCGCCGGGTCGTGGTGGTGGCCGACCACACCAAGTGGGGGACGGTGGGGCTGAGTTCCTTCGCCGCGCTGGACGAGGTCGACACGTTCGTGACGGACGCGGGGCTGGCCCCGGCGGCGCGCGAGGAGATCGGCGAGCAGCTGCCGGGTCTGGTGGTGGCGGGCGAGCCGCCGGAGGAGACCGAGTCCCCCGGCTGACGGAGCACCCGGGGCATTCCGCTCGGGTCGCCGTACGGCCGTGACGTCCTAGGATCGAGGAATGGCCGTCTTCCGGATCGAGCGCTTCTCCCCTCTCCCCGCAGCCGAGGCCTGGCGCCGGGTGACCGACTGGGAACGGCACGCCGCGCATGTCCCGTTGACGGCGATCTCGGTGGCGGGCGGGGCCCCGACCCGGGTCGGCACGGTGTTCACGGCGCGTACGGGGGTGGGCCCGCTGGCCTTCGACGATCCGATGGAAGTGGTCCGCTGGACCCCGCCCTCCGGTGGCCGGGCCGGGATCTGCCTGCTGGAGAAGCGGGGGTCCGTGGTGCTGGGCCGGGCCTCGATCGACGTACTGCCGACGCATTCCGGTTCCCATGTGGTGTGGGTGGAGGAGTTGCGGGTACGGCTGGTGCCCCGGTGGGGTGATCCGCTGCTGGCCTCCGCCGGGCGCCGGGTGTTCGGCGGGGTGCTGGACTCCTTGCTCGCCTCGCCGGGCGGCCGGGGGACCGGCTGAAGACCGGCAACGACCGGGGCGCCGGTCCGGTGCGGGTGATGTGACCGTCACACGATTGACTCGTTTGTCGGTATGACACTCCCCCGCCACGGCCCCGGAAGGCACCGAACTCATGCCGATCCACCCACCGCAGCACCGGTCCGCCGCCGCACCGAGCGAGCCCCTGGGCGTGCAGCAGGCCGAGGCCGCCCTCGTGGAGCACTACCCGCGCCTGGTGCGGCTCGCCTATGTCGTGCTGCCGCCCGCGCTCGGCCGCCACCGCCGGGTCCTCGCCGCCCACGGGGCCGTACAGCGCGCCCTGCCCGGGGCCCGGACCAGCCAGGACCGCGTACGCGTGCCCGCCCAGTCCCGCCGCTCCCCGGAGACGGCACAGGCGGCGGGCCCGGAAGCGGCGCAGGCGCCGGAGAGCGCCCCGTACGCATGGATGCGGCTGCGGGTGCTGCGTACGGCCCTGGCGTACGAGCGCAGGCCCCGCTGGTGGCCCGGGCGGCTCCCCGCGCCTGCCGCGCTGCGGCCGGTGCTGCCGGTGGTCTGGGGGCTGCGGCTCTTCCCCCGGGCGGGCGGCGTCGACGAACTGGCCCTGGACCGGGCCCTGTCGGCGGTACCGGGTGCCGTACGGGCCGCGTTCGCACTCCAGTTGCTGGAGGGGCTGCCGGAGACCGGCGTACGGGCACTGCTGGCCGAGGCGGGGGCGGACGATCCGGCGGGGGCGGTGCGGCGGGCGGCCCGGCTGGGGAGGCCGGACCGGGTGGCGGCCCAAGTGCTTCTGCGCTCCGGTGAATTCGACCCGTGCACCGTACAGACCCGGCCGAGCGATCTGCTGCGGCGCAGGCACCGGGTGCGGGCGGCGGCCCTCGCGGCGGCGCTGTGCGTGGTGGCGGGCACGCTCGCGGTGGCCGCCGAGAAGGGCGTACGGGACGAGGCCCCGGGGACGGGTGTGACGGTCCCGGCCCTCGATCCGGCGGCGCTGTTGCGTACGGCGGCGGAGCAGTGGGCGGACACCTCGCGCATCGACTTCACCGCCTGGCCCGTACGCGGTGACCGGCAAGGCGACGGCGAGCTGCTGGGCCGGGCGCTGCGGGCCTGGTCCGAACCGCCGGGGACCGTACGGGTGTCGGCCACCCCGGGCACGGCCGACGTGCCGCCCGCCCAGCCGCCCCGCCTGCTCTTCGCGGGTGAGGTGGACGGGGCGGCCGTGGTGCTGTTCCACGACGGCGGGGTCCGGGTGGTGCGGTACGCGGAGCCGCTGTCGGGCGGGGGCGGGGCGGCGCTGGACTTCGCCCGGACCGATGACGCGGACGTGACGACGGGGGCGGCGGTCGTCGTGAGCCGTACGGGCGAGAAGGCGCGGTTCCTGCTCGCCCCCTGGATCTCCGAGACCACCACCCGGGACCTGCTCGCGCCGAACACGCCCGGCCGTCCCCTGGAGGTGGGCCCGGACGGGGTCACCGCCCCGGTGGAGCGCCCGGCGGCGGGCGGCGGCTGCGATGTGTGGCCGGTGCTCCAACTGCGTTCCTCCGAACGGATCGTGGAGAACCACGCGTTCCTGGTGACCGACCTGGGCGATCTGGCCCCGGCGCATCTGACGTACACCCCGAAACCGGGCCGGGGCGCACCCGCCCGGCAGCCCCGCGAGGCGACCGGCCCGGAGGCGCTGCTCGCCTGGGCGCGTACGGCGTGTTCGCTGCGGGCCCTGTCGGGCTCGGGGGTGCGGGCGGTGAACAACTGGGCGTTCGCCGAGCAGAAGCTGCCCGAGGGCGAGGCGAAGGCCGAGTGGCTCTGCACCCGTGCCGACACCTGGCGCAGCCCCGGCCGGGTCCTGGTGCACTTCCTCCAGCCCGCCGCCTCCCCCACCGCCCCGGCGGCGGTGGTCGCCGACCGGAACGACACGGCCCTGTGCAGCAGGTTCGGCCAGCACATCCTGGCGGGCACGCACTGGAAGGCCGACTCCGGCCGGTGGTACGTCCTGGCGGCGGGCAGCCGGGCCGTCGACCGGATCGAGGCCACCGGGCAGGTGCGGGGCGCGGCGGGCGGCCCGACGCTGGCGGTACGGGCGCCGCGCGACGCCTCCGTACAGCTGACGGCCGGACTGCGCGGGGGCGGGACGCTGACGGCGGTGCGGTGAACCGCTGACGGGGCCCGCGCTCCGCCGTACGGACTCCTCGTCCCACCCTCGTACGGAATCGGGTGCGAGACTCGGACAGGTGACGGATCTTCCTGAGGAACCCGGCGTGGACGACGTGCCCGACCTGCCCGAGGGGGTCGGGCTGCGCTGCCTGGTCACCGGTGCCACCGGCTACATCGGCGGCAGACTGGTGCCCGCCCTGCTCGACGCGGGTCACCAGGTCCGGGCGCTGGCCCGTACGCCGCAGAAGCTGCGCGACTACCCGTGGGCGGACCGGGTCGAGGTGGTGCGCGGCGATGTCACCGACGCCGACTCGCTCACGGAAGCGATGCGGGATGTCGATGTGGCGTACTACCTGGTGCACGCGCTCGGCTCCGGCTCGGACTTCGAGGAAACCGACCGCCGGGCGGCCCGGAACTTCGGCGAGAGGGCGCGTGCGGCCGGGGTGCGGCGGATCGTCTACCTGGGCGGGCTGACGCCCGAGGGGGTGCCGGAGAAGGAGCTGTCGCCGCATCTGCGGTCGCGGGCCGAGGTGGGGCGGATCCTGCTGGACTCCGGGGTGCCGACGGCGGTGCTGCGGGCGGCGGTGGTGATCGGTTCCGGGTCGGCCTCGTTCGAGATGCTGCGCTATCTGACCGAGCGGCTGCCGGTGATGGTGACCCCGAGCTGGGTCTCCACCCGGATCCAGCCCATCGCCGTACGGGATGTGATCCGGTACCTGGTGGGGAGCGCGACCCTGCCGTCCGAGGTGAGCCGGACCTTCGACATCGGCGGCCCGGACATCATGACGTACCGGGACATGATGCAGGGCTACGCCCGGGTGGCGGGGCTGCCGCGCCGGCTGATCGTGCCGGTCCCGGTCCTCACCCCGACGCTCTCCAGCCACTGGATCGGGCTGGTCACCCCGGTGCCCCGGTCGATCGCCCGGCCGCTCGCGGAGTCGCTGCGCCACGAGGTGGTCTGCCGGGAGCACGACATCACGCACTACGTCCCCGATCCGCCGGAGGGGCCGATCGGCTTCGACCGGGCCCTGGGGCTCGCCCTCCAGCGGATCAAGGACGCCCAGGTCGACACCCGCTGGTCCTCCGCCTCGCTGCCGGGCGCGCCGAGCGACCCGCTGCCCACCGACCCGGAGTGGTCGGGCGGCAGCCTCTACCGGGACGAGCGGGAGCTGACCGTGCCGGTGGACCGGGCGGACCTGTGGCGGGTGATCGAGGGCATCGGCGGGGAGAACGGCTGGTACTCCTTCCCGCTCGCCTGGGCGGTACGCGGCTGGATCGACCGGATCGTCGGCGGGGTGGGCCTGCGGCGCGGCCGGCGGGACGCCCACCGGCTGCGGGTCGGGGACTCGCTGGACTTCTGGCGGGTGGAGGAGATCGTGCCGGGCGAGCTGCTGCGGCTGCGGGCGGAGATGCGGCTGCCGGGCGCCGCCTGGCTGGAACTGTCGGTGGCCACCGACGGCCAGGGGCGCACGCTCTACCGGCAGCGCGCCCTGTACCACCCGCAGGGGCTGCTCGGCCATGCGTACTGGTGGAGCGTGTCGCCCTTCCACGCGGTGGTGTTCGGCGGGATGGCCCGCAACATCGCCGAGGCCGCCGCAACGGCCGCCCGGGCGCGGTCGGCGGGCCGGGAACCAGTGGCCGACAGTGGTACAGACAACTGACGGCCCGGCCGCTATGGTGTGCGCGGCTCCATAAGCGCAGACCGCCGGGAGGTGCACACGATGGCACGCCGACTCCGTACCGTGGGACTGGAGTTCACCGAATCCGCGCCGATACGTCTGGTGTTCGCCGCCGAGGTGGCCGCACCCCCGGACGTGGTCTACCGGGCGCTCGCGGAGGACGTCGCCTCCTGGCCCTCCTGGTTCACCGCCGTCACCCGGGCCACGCCCACCGACGGGGGCGCGGGCCGGGAGGTGCGGCTGCGCGGCGGGGTCCGCTTCCGCGAGACGATCGTGGCGGCCGAGCCGGGCGAGCGGTACGCCTACCGGGTGGACGAGTCCAACGCCCCCGGTCTGCGGGCCCTGGTGGAGGAGTGGCGGCTCACGGCGGACGGGGCGGGGACCCGGGTTCAGTGGACCTTCGCCGCCGACGGGACGGGGCCGTTCCGCTCGGTGCTGGCGCTGGCACGCCTCGGCATGGGCCGCTCGTTCCGGGACGCGGTGCGGCGGCTGGACGGACGGCTGACGGCGTCGGCGGCGTGAGGACTTCCTCGGGCCCCGGGCTCGTGGGCACTCTGCCCGGGCTCGTGGGCGCCTTTCCGGGCTTCAGCCGGTGAGAGTCCCGGTGGCGAGGAAGCTGTCGATCGCCGCGCTGTACGGGGCGATGTCCAGGCCCTGCTCCTCCAGCCAGGAGTCGGAGTAGTACTTGTCCAGGTAGCGGTCGCCCGGGTCGCACAACAGGGTGACGACACTGCCCCGCTCCCCCTGCTCCAGCATCTCGGCGATCAGCTTGAAGGCGCTCCACAGTCCGGTCCCCGTCGAACCGCCCGCCTTCCGGCCGATGGCCCGCTCCAGGGCCCGTACGGCGGCGACGCTGGCCGCGTCGGGCACCTTCATCATCCGGTCGATGGCGCCGGGCACGAAGCTCGGCTCCATACGGGGGCGGCCGATGCCCTCGATCCTGGATCCGCAGTCGCTGCTCGCGTGCGGGTCGTTGCGGGTCCAGCCGTCGAAGAAACAGGAGTTCTCCGGGTCGGGCACACAGACGCGGGTGTCGTGCTGGAGGTAGTGCACATAGCGGGCGATGGTGGCCGAGGTGCCGCCGGTCCCGGCGGTGGCGACGATCCAGGTGGGTTCCGGGTAGCGCTCCAGCCTGAGCTGCTGGTAGATCGACTCGGCGATGTTGTTGTTGCCGCGCCAGTCGGTGGCGCGCTCCGCGTAGGTGAACTGGTCCATGTAGTGGCCGCCGGTCTCGGCGGCGAGGGACGCGGACTCCTCGTACATCTTGCGGGAGTCGTCGACGAAGTGGCACTGCCCGCCGTGGAATTCGATGAGCCGGCACTTCTCCGGGCTGGTGGTGCGCGGCATCACGGCGACGAACGGCACCCCGATCAGCTTGGCGAAGTACGCCTCCGAGACGGCGGTCGAGCCGCTGGACGCCTCGATGACCGGCTTGCCCGGCCGGATCCAGCCGTTGCAGAGCCCGTAGAGGAAGAGCGAGCGGGCGAGCCGGTGCTTGAGGCTGCCGGTGGGGTGCGTCGACTCGTCCTTGAGGTAGAGGTCGATGCCCCACTCCTCGGGCAGCGGGAAGCGCAGGAGGTGGGTGTCGGCCGAGCGGTTGGCGTCGGCCTGGACCTTGCGGACGGCCTCCTTCAGCCAGGCCCGGTACTCCGGGTCGCTGCGGTCGACGTCCACCGTCGCCGCGGCCGTACCCATGGCCCCGCGGTCACGCTCGTACGCCTTGGTGTCCATCGCCGTGCTCCTGTTCGTCCGCCCGGATTTCCTGCCCCCACGATATGCCCCCGACCTGCGCAAACGTTGACTTTGATGGTCCATAGCCCGGCCTTTGACCAAGGCCCCCGGGGGCAGTTGGGGCGGGCGGTACGAGCGCCGGCAGAAGGTCTCCGGTGCCCTCTGGCGGCCGGGGGCGCGGCCGGGCACACTGCAACAGGAGAAGTGGTGACGAAGGGGGCGAAGCCGCGATGGCGGACGCCGAGTTCAGTGCGTCGGGGGTCAGGATCGAGCGGTTCACCCGGTCGCTGACCAGGGCCGGTCAGGTGGTCGTCAAGGACGGCCGGCTGTCCCTGCTGATGAGCAACGGGCGGGAGATCGACAGCGCCCCGGTCGGCACGGTGAGTGCGGGCAAGCGGTGGTTCTTCGCGGCGGATTCGGCCATCGCCCGGGTGAACGGGGTGCGCTACCGGTTGACGATGGAGCAGCGCAACCGCAGACGGGACGGGGCCGCTCCGCTGCGCCGCTTCCTGGAGGCGCTGCGGAGCGCGGGAGGCCGCCGGGGCTGAGATACGGGGGTCGTTCGGCCGGGGCTGAGATGCGCGGTTCGTTCGGCCGGGGCTTGGCGGCCGGGGCCGGTTCGACCGGGGTTGGTTCGGCCGGGGCCGGTTCCCCGGGCACCGTACGCGGCTCCGCGAGTTGCGGAGCCGCACGGGCTGGGCCACGCTGGACCCACGTCACCGAAGGTGCACCCTCGGTGACAGAGCGATCCGCTCCACGGACCGGGTCGCGCGACACGAGCAGACACGACAAGAGCAGAGCGGATCCGGCAAGTCACACAGTCGTCCGCCGGCTCCGTTCGTTCGTCTTCCGTCTTCTTCCGGACCTATTTCGGGGAGTCGCAGCCGTGATCAGCGAGCCAAGCAGGCACTGCACGGTGGAGCTCCAGGCCCTGCCGTCGCGGATCGGTCAGGTCCGCAGAATCATCTCGGCGCAACTGCGCTACTGGCATCTCGATCCTCTGATCGACCAGGCAGCCCTGGGCGTCACCGAACTCCTGACCAATGTCCACCGGCACGCACAGCCGGACAAGTCATGCACCGTCGACATCGAGCTGCTGCTCGACCGGTTGACGGTCTCCGTCCACGACCACGACCCCCGTGTCCCCACGGTGAACGAGGCGGATTCCCTCGCCACCTCGGGACGGGGTCTGGCCCTGATCGCCGCGGTCAGCGAGAGCTGGGGCGTACGGCCGAGCGGCGCGGCCGGAAAGGCCGTCTGGTTCACCTTGCCGGCGACCTGCGACACCTCGACCCTGCCGCCGCTCGCGGTCTACGGGTCGACGACCGACGGGCCGTTCGGGTCCGTCTCGATCAGCCCCGAGGCCATCGCGGCCGTCCCTGCCCGCTCGGCCGTCGTCGGCTGAGCGGACGCCGGGGCCCTCGGGTCCTCGGGCCCCGTACCCCCGGGCCTTCGGACTCCCGGCCGGGCTCCCCTCCGGGGAGTCCGGTCGGCTGTCCCGGCTCCCGGGGAGTTCGGCTCTCGGGAAGCCCGGTCGGTCGTCCCTCCCGCCAGGCCCCGTCCGCTCCCGTCAGGCGAGCACGGCGAGCGGGTCGTCCAGCACCGGCTGCCAGGCCAGTTCGGCCGCGCCGACCAGGCTGTTGTGGGACAGGGTGCAGGGCAGGATCGGCACGCTGCCGCTGCGGCCCCAGAGGCTACGGTCGGCGACGACGGCCCGCAGCCGCTCCGGGTCCGCTTCGAGCAGCTCGCGGTGGAGCCCGCCGAGGATGATCCGGTCCGGGTTGAGGATGTTCACCAGCCCGGCGAGGCCCAGGCCCAGACGGTCGATCAGGGCCTCGGCCGCGTTCCGCACGTCCGCGTCCTCGTACTCCGTGCGCAGCAGGTCCCCGGCCCGCTTGAGGAGCGACTCCTCCGGGCCCGGTTCGCGGCGCGCGGTGGTGAGGAAGGCGAGCGGGTCCGTCTCCACGTCGAGGCAACCGCGCCCGCCGCAGTGGCAGGGCCGCCCCTCGGGGTTCACCGTGAGATGCCCCACCTCCAGCGCGAGCCCCGAACTGCCGCTGTGCAGACGGCCGTCGAGGACCAGGGCCCCGCCGACGCCCCGGTGGCCGGTGGCGACGCAGAGGAGGTGGTGGGCGCCCCGTCCGGCGCCGTGCCGGTGCTCGGCCAGCGCGGCGAGGTTGACGTCGTTGCCGGTGAAGGCGGGGCCCGTGATGCCCGCCTCGCGTACGCAGGCGGCGAAGATGTCCCGTACCGGGGAGCCCGCGGGCCAGGCGATGTGCAGCGGGTTGAGCGCGGTCCCTTCGGGTTCGGCGACCGCCGAGGGGACGGCGAGCCCGGCGCCGACACAGCGCAGCCCGCTCTCGCGCAGCAGCTCCGCCCCCGCGCGCACGACCTCGCCGAGCACCTGCGCGGGGTCGGCCATCACGGCGACACAGCCCGGCACCGTGGCGACGGTCCGGCCGCCGAGCCCGACGAGGGCGGCCCGGAAGCCGTCGGCGTGCACCTGGGCGGCGAGGACGACGGGACCCGCCTCCAGGACGGCCAGCCGGTGCGAGGGTCGGCCCTGCGAACCGGCCGCCGAACCGGGGCTGGAGTCGACCCGGATCAGCCCCAGCGCCTCCAGCTCCGCGGCGACCGCCCCGGCGGTGGCCCGGGTGACGCCGAGCTCGGAGGTGAGGACGGCACGCGTGGGGGCGCGCCCGGTGTGGACCAGTTCCAGTGCGGGCCCGAGCGCACTGCGGCCCCTCTCCAACTTCGTCCGGGTGGTGGTCGCCTTGCCGTTCATGAGGGCGAGTCTCCCATGATCCGGAGGTGGCCCGGACTGATCCGGAGGTGTTCCGGACACCGGGGGAACAAGCCGGCCCGGGTCGCACCACGCCTCCACCGACGGCCACGCGGCGCCTGCACCGACGGTCGCGCGCCCCCTCCGTCAGCGGTGCCCCGGCACCTCCGTCAACCATGTTGCGTCCGCCGTCCGCCCACCCCTATGCTGAGTTTGTGCCGCAACTAAACAAACTGCGGACGGCCCTACCGGGGGGACCTGGCGGAGACACCGCCCCACCCTCGTCGGCCCGCCTCCGTACCGCGCTGACCGTCTTCTTCGCCCTCGATGGCTTCCTCTTCGCCGGCTGGGTGGTCCGTATCCCGGCCATCAAGCAGCAGACCGGCGCTTCCGCCTCCACCCTCGGCCTCGCCCTGCTCGGCGTCTCCGCGGGCGCCGTGATCACCATGATGCTCACGGGCCGGCTCTGCCGCCGCTACGGCAGCCACGCCGTGACCGTGGCCTGCGGAGCCCTGCTCCCCCTGAGCATCGCCCTGCCCGCCCAGACCCATTCCGCCCTCTCGCTCGGCCTCGTCCTGCTGGTCTTCGGAGCGGCGTACGGCGGGATGAACGTGGCGATGAACAGCGCGGCCGTCGACCTGGTCTCCGAACTGCGCCGGCCGGTGATGCCCAGCTTCCACGCGGCGTTCAGCCTCGGCGGCATGGTCGGTGCCGGGCTCGGCGGGCTGGTGGCGGGCGGCCTCTCCGCCTCCACCCACCTGTTCCTGCTGGCCACCGTCGGCCTGCTCGTCACCGCGGTCGCGGGCCCCGCCCTCCTGCGCCACCGTCCGGTCCGTACGGCCACCGCCGCACGCACGCCGCAGCAACAGCAGCGGGAGCCCAGGCAGCGGCTCGACCCGCGAGCCCGCCGGATCGTCCTGCTCTTCGGCGTGATCGCCCTGTGCACGGCGTACGGGGAAGGCGCCCTCGCCGACTGGGGTGCGCTCCACCTGGAGCAGGACCTCGGCGCCCACCCCGGCCTCGCCGCCGCCGGTTACGCGCTGTTCGCCCTGACCATGACCATCGGCAGGCTCACCGGGACGCTGCTCCTGGAGCGGCTCGGACAGACCCGCACCCTCGTCCTCGGCGGGGCGGTGGCGGCGGCCGGGATGCTGCTGGGCGCCCTCGCGCCGACCGCCTGGCTCGCGCTGGCCGGATTCGCGGTCACCGGCCTGGGGCTGGCCAACATCTTCCCCGTCGCCGTGGGCCGGGCAGGAGAACTGGCCGGACCCAGCGGAGTGGCCGCCGCCTCGACGCTCGGCTACGGCGGGATGCTGCTCGGCCCGCCCGCGATCGGCTTCCTGGCCGACTGGTTCTCCCTGCCGGTGGCGCTGACGACGGTGGCCCTGCTGGCCGCGGCGGCGGCAGCCCTCGGATACGGGGCCCGCAACGCGACGCACGCCTGAGCGGCGGGGGGACCCGGGCGGTCCGCCCACCCGCCCGGCACATGGCCCCCTGGCACAATCCCCGCCATGGAGATCATCGAGCACATCGCGTCCCTGTCCGAGGAAGGGCGGCTCCTCGCGGCCGCCGCCGAACAGGCGGGCCCCGGAGCCTCGGTGCCGACCTGCCCCGGCTGGCAGATACGCCACCTCCTGCGCCACACCGGCATGGTCCACCGCTGGGCGGCCGCGTTCATCACCGAAGGGCACACCGCGTACCGGCCCGACGGAGGTGAACCGGACCTCGACGGCCGTGAACTCCTCGACTGGTTCCGGGCGGGCCACCACCATCTGGTCCGCTCACTGGAAGCCGCCCCCGAGGGCCTGGAGTGCTGGACGTTCCTCCCCGCCCCCTCGCCCCTGGCGTTCTGGTCCCGCCGGCAACTGAACGAGACGACCGTGCACCGGGTGGACGCGGAGTCGGCGCTCGGCAGACCGCTGACGGCGGTGGGCGCCGACCGGGCGGTCGACGGCATCGACGAACTGCTGACCGGCTTCCACGCCCGCCCCAAGAGCCGGGTGCGCTCCTCCGTACCGCGCACGCTGCGGGTGCGGGCCGTGGACACGGACGCGGTGTGGACCGTACGGATCTCGGACGAGCCGCCCCGGACCGTACGTACGCCCCTCGCAGGCGACGGGAACGGCGGAACCGGCCCTCACGGCGAAGCCGACGGCGGCCAGGTGGACTGCGAGCTGAGCGGCACCGCCGAGGGCCTCTACCTGACGCTCTGGAACCGGCTGCCGCTCAGCGCCGTGACCCTGCGGGGCGACCGCTCGGTGGCCAGGCTCTGGACGGACAACTCCGCGGTCACCTGGTGAAGAACCACCCCCGGAGGCCCCGACTCGGAGAACTCAGGGGGACGCGGGGGACGCAGGGGACGCGGAAGGGGCGGGCGGGATGTCCCGCGCCCGCCCCGAGCAGGCGGCCGCTTGCCCGGGGTGCGCGGTGCCTGTGAGACTGCGGTCATGGGGCGACGGACACAGGCCGAGCGGGACGCGATGACGATCGAGACCGGGTACGCGCTGGTGAGTGCCGCCGTCCTGGCCGCCGTCACCTTCGTGGCGGTCCTCGTGCCTCCTCTGTACGTCTTCGACCTCGGCCGCACCGCCCGGCAGGTCGTCCTGGGGGTGGCCGGAGTGGCCGCCGTACTGGCCTTCGTCACCCGGGTCGTCCATGTCCTGTGGCGCTTTCCGCGGCAGGAGGGGCATCGGCTGCCCGGCCCGCCGCCCCCGCCCCGGCCGGACCTCGGTGCATAGGCGGGAACCACGGGCCGGTCGCGGGCACTTGGCCTGATTCAGCCCACCGGAGCGCCCCGCAGGCCGACCGACCGGGCGATCTCCCCCGCGGCCTGCCGGAACAGCGGTTCGCGCGCCTCGACCAAGCGGTTGAACTGGCCGAAGAGCTCGAAGGAGATCAGGCCGAAGAGCTGGGCCCAGGCGGCGACGAGGGCCGCCACCACGGCGGGCGGCAGATCCGGGGCCAGCTCCGCGGCGATCCGCTCGGCCTCGGGGCGCAGCTCCCGCGCGAGCGGGGGCACGGCGAGACCGTCGGACCGGAACGCGTCGCGGACGAGGCCGATGAAGACCAGGCCGACCCGGGAGGCGGGGCCCACCGTGTCCATGGGGGCGCTGTACCCGGGGACGGGTGAGCCGTAGATCAGGGCGTACTCATGGGGGTGGACGAGAGCCCACTCCCGTACGGCACCGGCCACGGCGACGAAGCGTCCGGCGTACGGGGCGGGGCGGGGGCGGGCCCGGTCGGCAGTGGCGCGGGCCTCTTCCGCGACCTCGCCGATCGCGTCGTAGGCGTCGACGATCAGCGCGGTGAGCAGATCGTCGCGGCTCGGGAAGTAGCGGTAGAGCGCGGAGGAGACCATGCCCAGCTCGCGGGCGACGGCACGCAGGGAGAGTCTGGCCGCACCCTCCGCCGCCAGCTGCTTCCTGGCCTCATCCTTGATGGCGGCGGTCACTTCTCTGCGGGCGCGTTCCCTGGCCCCTCGGATCGTGCTCATGGTGATCAGTCTGCCACGCACGCAGAGCACCGAACAATAACGAGAGCAGTGCTCTTGCTTTTGAGCACCGATTCCGTGCACACTGATCTTAAGTGAGAGCACCGCTCTCCCAAGGAGAGCACCGATCTCACCCACCCATGCCGAGCGTCCACACCCCCGGGGGTCACCATGTCGCAGCCGTACTACCTCCGGGCGAGCACCGCCGCCAACCGCCTCAACAAGGTCGTCGGCCGGCTCGCCCGGCACGGCGTCAGCTTCCTCGGCACCGCCGAGCTGTCGGTACGGGGACGCAGCACCGGCCAGATGCAGCGCATCCCCGTCAACCCGCACACCTACGAGGGCGCCGAGTACCTCGTCTCGGCCCGGGGCCACTCCCAGTGGGTGCGCAACATGCGCGTCGCGGGCGGCGGCGAGCTGCGGGTGGGGCGCAGAACCCGCGCCTTCACCGCCGTGGAGATCGCCGACGACGAGCAGAAGGCAGGGATCCTCCGCGCCTATCTGGAGCGGTGGGGCTGGGAGGTCAACCAGTACTTCCGGGGCGTCACCGCGAAGTCCACGGACGCCGAACTCCTGGCCGCCTGCCCCGACCACCCGGTCTTCCGCATCACGACCGAGGGCTGACCCCGGCGATCAGCTCCCGCACCAGGCCGACCACGAGGGCGGGCCGGGAGACGAACGGGGAGTGCCCCGTCCGCCACTCGCGCATGCCGGTGCAGCGGGTGGCCAACGTCCGTTGCAGCGCGGGGTCGATCGCCCGGTCCCGTGCGCAGACGACGTACGTGGAAGGGGTCCGCTTCCAGCTGTGGCGCTCCGGAACTCCGCGCCCGCAGCCGGGGCCCTGCGACCGCAGCAGGCCGACCGCCCGGGCGGCGAGCGGTCCGGGGCAGTCGCCGTAGAGGACCCCGGCCGCGCGGCCGGGGTGGAGGAGCGTCGTGCCCTCGGGCCCGGCCGTCGGCATGATCGCCGCCCGGAGCTGCGGGGAGGCCCCGCCGAGAGCGGCCGCGCTCTCCCCCACGTCCGGTACGAAGGCCGCCAGATAGACCAGGTGACGTGCTCCGCGCACCCCCGTGATCACCGACCCGCCGTAGGAGTGGCCGAGCAGGAGCGGAGGCGTCTCCAGTGCGTCGACAGCGGCCTGGACCGCTGCGGTGTCGGCGGCGAGGGAACCCCGGTGGAGCTCGGGAACGACCGCCGCGATCCCCTCGGCCCGCAGACCTGCGGCGACCGCGGCGAAGTGTTCGGGGCGGTGGTAGAGCCCGTGGACGAACACCGCGGCGGCCCCGTCACTCACCGCGCCCGTCCCCCACTCCCGTAACGCACATCCGTCACTCGCGCCCCGAGCTTCGTGTTTCGCGCCCCCTTCAGCGGTCCCGCGAGCTCAGCGCCCGCTGCGCCATCGGGTGCGTACGGACGAGCTCGGCCAGCGAGGTCGTGCCCCGGGTGATCCCCGCGAACGCCTTCCAGGCCGGGCGGAAACCGGTCAGCACCGCGTGCAGCACCCCCGGGCGGCGCTCGAACAGCTTGAGCATGCGGCGGCCGACCCCCATCTCCACGCCGAGCCCGGCCTTGATGGCGAAGGCGTAGTTGAGGGCCTGGCGGCGGGCGTCCACCGCGTCGTGCGACTCGGCGATCCTGACGGCCCATTCGCCCGCGAGGCGGCCGGAGCGCAGGGCGAAGGAGATGCCCTCCCGGGTCCACGGCTCCAGCAGGCCCGCCGCGTCGCCGCAGACCACGACCCGGCCGCGCGAGAGCGGCGAGTCGTCGCTGCGGCAGCGGGTCAGATGGCCCGAGGAGATGGACGGCTCGAACCCGGCGAGGCCGAGGCGGGCGATGAAGTCCTCCAGATACCGCTTGGTGCCCGCGCCGTCGCCGCGCGCCGAGATCACCCCGACGGTCAGCGTGTCGCCCTTGGGGAAGACCCAGCCGTAACTCCCGGGCATCGGGCCCCAGTCGATGAGGACCCGGCCCGCCCAGTCCTCCGCCACCGTCGCCGGAACGGGGATCTCCACCTCCAGGCCGAGGTCCACCTGGTCGAGCTTCACCCCGACGTGTGCTCCTATCCGGCCCGCGCTGCCGTCCGCGCCGACGACCGCCCGCGCGAGCACCGTCTCACCCCCGGCCAGCACGACCGCGACCGTACGCCGGTCGGGCACGGCGGGCCCGTGCTGCTCCACCCGCACCACCGAGGCGCCCGTGCGCAGTTCGGCACCGGCCTTCTGCGCCTCCTCCACCAGCCCGGCGTCGAACTCCGGGCGGTTGATGAGCCCGAAGAGCATCCGCCGGGAGCGCCTGGTCCGGGAGAGCTTCCCGTTGAGCGAGAAGGTGACCGCGTGGATACGGTCCTTCAGGGGCAGTTCGAACCCCGGTGGCAGGGCGTCCCGGGAGAACCCGATGATGCCGCCGCCACAGGTCTTGTAACGCGGTAGCTCCGCCTTCTCCAGCAGCAGCACCCGCCGGCCCGCCACGGCTGCCGCGTACGCCGCCGACGCACCGGCCGGTCCAGCGCCGACCACCACGACGTCCCAGACCGACGACTCTTCGTTTTCCCGCCCGGCGTCTGCGTTCTCGCTGCTCACGATGTGCTTCTGCTCCCGATCCGACCAGTGGCCCCAAGCTGCTCACGGCATCCTACGGCGCGTCCCGGCCGAGCCTCCCTGTGGGAGGATCGGCCATGATTTTGTCCTACGTACGGCGCCGCACCCACGGTGTCGTGGAAGGGCGCGTACTCACCGTGCCCTCCTCATAACGTCGCACCCACGAGGAGCGTGCCCATGACCGCCCGTCCGATTTCCGAGACCGTCGCCTCGCTGATGCCCCGTGCCCGGGCGGAGCTCGCCGAGCTGGTCGCGTTCCAGTCGGTGGCGGACCCCGCGGTCTTCCCGAGGAGCGAGTGCGAGGCGGCGGCGAACTGGGTCGCAGACGCGCTGCGCGCCGAGGACTTCACGGACGTCGCCCTGCTCGACACCCCCGACGGCACCCAGTCGGTCTACGGCTTCCTGCCCGGCCCGGCCGGTGCGCCGACCGTGCTGCTCTACGCCCACTACGACGTACAGCCGCCGCTGGACGAGTCGGCGTGGCTCTCCCCGCCGTTCGAGCTGACCGAGCGCGACGGACGCTGGTTCGGCCGGGGCGCGGCGGACTGCAAGGGCGGGTTCATCATGCACCTGCTCGCGCTGCGGGCCCTCAAGGCGAACGGCGGCGTCCCGGTCTCGGTGAAGGTCATCGCCGAGGGCTCCGAGGAGCAGGGCACCGGCGGTCTGGAGCGGTACGCCGAGGCCCACCCGGAGCTGCTGACGGCCGACACGATCGTCATCGGCGACGCCGGGAACTTCCGGGCCGGGCTGCCGACGGTCACGGCGACGCTGCGCGGGATGACGATGCTGCGGGTGCAGCTCGACACCCTCGAAGGGAACCTGCACTCGGGGCAGTTCGGCGGCGCCGCCCCCGACGCGCTGGCCGCGATGATCCAGCTGCTGGCCTCGCTGCGCGACGAGAACGGGACGACGACGGTCGACGGCCTGACCGGGGACGCCGACTGGGACGGGCTCCAGTACCCGGAGGCGGAGTTCCGGCAGGACGCCAAGGTGCTGGACGGGGTCGAGCTGATCGGTACGGGCACGGTCGCGGACCGGATCTGGGCGCGGCCCGCCGTCACCGTCATCGGCATCGACTGCCCGCCGGTCGTCGGCGCCACGCCGTCCGTCCAGGCGAGCGCGCGGGCCCAGATCAGCCTGCGGGTGCCGCCCGGCCACGACGCCGCCGAGGCGACGAAGCTGCTCACCGCCCACCTGGAGTCGCACACCCCGTGGGGCGCCCGGGTCAGGGTGGAGCAGGTGGGCCAGGGCCAGCCGTTCAGCGCCGACATCTCCAGCCCGGCGTACACGGCGATGGCGGACGCGATGCGGGACGCCTACCCGGGCCAGGAGATGCAGTCCGCCGGCATGGGCGGCTCCATCCCGCTCTGCAACACCCTGGCGTCGCTCTACCCGGAGGCGGAGATCCTGCTGATCGGCCTCAGCGAGCCCGAGGCGCAGATCCACGCGGTGAACGAGAGCGTGTCGCCCGAGGAGCTGGAGCGGCTGTCGGTCACCGAGGCGCTGTTCCTGCGCAACTACGCGGAGTCGAAGAAGGCCTGACCGGCCCTCACGAAGGCCCCCGCGGCAGCCCTTGTCGGCCGACGCGGGGGCCTTCACGCGCCCGCTACACCCGCTGTGCCTGCTACGCCCTCGGCGAAGTCGCCGGAAGCGTAGTTCCGTACGGTGGGTGCCTTCGGCTGTGTACGTTCACGGCATGGATCTCATCGAGGTGCTCCCCCGCCGCCTGCACATGTTCCGCTTCCGGATCGGCCAGGCCTATCTCTGGCACGACAGCGACAGCGACAGCTACCGCGACCGCGACCGCGACGGGGCGGATCTGACGCTCATCGACGCGGGTGACATCGAGGCCGCGCCCGCGATCGAGGACGCGGTACGGGGGCTGGGCCTCGATCCCGCCCGGATCGGCCGCATCGTCCTCACCCACGGCCACCGCGACCACTACGGCGCCGCCCAGGAGCTGGCCGACCGTCACGGCGCCGAGATCCTCGCCCACCCGCTGGACGCGCCGGTGATCCGGGGCGAGCTCCCCGTACCGGAACCGGACCTGCTCGACTGGGAACGGCCGCTGTACGAGCACGGGCTGACGGTCCCGGCTGCTCCGCCCACCCGGGTCGACCGCGAGGTGGCCGACGGTGAGGTGCTGCCGTTCGGCGGCGGCGCCCGGGTGGTCCACGCCCCCGGTCACACGCCGGGCTCCATCGCCCTCCATCTGCCGCGCCACGGGGTCCTGTTCACCGGGGACACCGTGGCGGAGGCCGGGGAGGTGATGCTCGGCGTGTTCAACGTGGACCGGGACCGGGCTCGGGACACGTTCCGGCGGCTGGCCGCACTCGCCCCCCGTACGGTCTGCTTCGGCCACGGCGACCCGCTGACCGAGGACGCGGCGGAGGTCATGCGGGCGGCGGCGGAAGCGACGGCGTGAAGGGGCGCGCGAAGGGGCGGCGCGAAGCGGCGTGTTCAGCCCATCGGGACGCCCGTGGACGCGCTCACCCCACCGGCACACCCGCCTCCAGGTTGAGCACCGCGGACCGTTCACGCGCCCGCAGGGCCCAGCGCAGCCGCTCGTAGCGGGTGGGGGGCAGCATCCCCGCCGCCTCCTCCTCCGTGACGAAGCGCCAGCCGCGCAGTTCGGAGCCGGGGAGCAGCAGCCGGCCGGCGTCCTCGGACCGCAGCAGCCCGCCGTCGAAGAGGAAGCGCACTCCGCCGTAGCCGGGGGGCGAGGGTGGCTCCCAGTCGACGAGGAGCAGCGTGGGGACCCGGTCGAGCCGCAGCCCGATCTCCTCGGCCACCTCCCGTACGCCCGCCTGCGCCGGGGCCTCGCCCTCCTCCACTACCCCGCCGGGGAACTCCCAGCCGGGCTTGTACGTGGGGTCGACGAGCAGCACCCGGTCCTGTTCGTCGAAGAGCAGCACCCCGGCCGCCACGGTGGCGCCCGTCGGTTCGGGGCTCTGGACGATCTCGCACACCCCGGCGGCGCCGGTACGGACGGCCTCGGCGATCCGCTCGGCGGTCTCGCGCGGGGTGAGGGCGCCGTTGTCGACGACATGGGCGTCCTCGGTGATCCAGCCGAGCGCGTCCCGGTAGGGGCCGATGTGCTCGTACGCCCACCGGCTGGCCCGCTCGCTCTGCTCAGGGTCGCCCGGGCGCTCCACCCGGCCCGCTATCCGACTGCGCAGGATCGTTTCCTCAGGCGAGAGGAGCACATGCCGGACCGGGATGCGCCGGGAGGCGAGCCCGCCGAATATCTCGTCCCGGTACTCCTGTCTCAGCAGGGTCATCGGCACCACCAGCACCCCGGGCACCTCGGCGAGCAGCGCGGCCGCCGTGTCCACCAGGAGCCGCCGCCAGATCCTCAGGTCCTGGAAGTCGCTCACCTCGGCCAGCTTCTTCTGGGGCAGCAGACCGCGCAGCCCCGCGCCGATGACTTCCGGGTCGTACAAGGTGCTGTTCGGGATCAGATCGATCAGTTCGCCCGCGGCGCTGGTCTTGCCCGCGCCGAACGCCCCGTTCAGCCAGACGATCACGGTTCCCCCTCTTCGTAGCCCCCTGTGGCTTGCCCGCAACACCCTGCCGTGGAAACCCCACGGCGGCGACGGCGTTGCCGGGATGCGGGTATCCGGCCCGTTTTGGGCCGAGGAGGGCGTACGGCCGCGGGGCGCGGCGGGGGCCTGGGCTACCGCAGTGCGATCGCCGCGGCCGCCGCGCCGACCAGCCCCGCGTCGGTGCCCATCACGGCCGGGGCGACGGTGAGTCCCCGTACGAAGGAGAGCGTGGCGTAGTCGGACAGGCTGCGCCGCAGGGGTGCGAAGAGCACGTCCCCGGCGCCCGCCACTCCCCCGCCGATCACCGCGATGTCGATCTCGACCAGGGTTGCGGTGGCGGCGATCCCGGCCGCGAGCGCCTGGGCGGCCCGCTCGTACGAGGCGATGGCGACCGGGTCCCCGGCGCGTGCGGCGGCGGCCACCGCGGCGGCCGTGGTGTCGCCGTCGGGGCCGGGGAGCCAGCCGCCCTCCAGGGCGCGGCGGGCGATGTTCGGGCCGCTGGCGATGCGCTCGACGCAGCCGCGCGCTCCGCAGGGGCACGGGTCGCCGTCCAGGTCGACGCTGATGTGGCCGATGTGGCCGGCGTTTCCGGAGGGGCCCGGGTGCAGGGAGCCGCCGAGGACCAGGCCACCACCGACGCCCGTCGACACGACGAGGCAGAGCGCGTTGTCGTAGCCGTGCGCCGCCCCGAGCCAGTGCTCGGCCGCCGTCATCGCGACCCCGTCGCCGACGAGCGCGACAGGCAGTCCGCCGATGGTCTTCTGCACCCGCTCCACCAGCGGAAAGTCGCGCCAGCCGGGGACGTTGACCGGACTGACCGTGCCCGCGCCCGCGTCGACAGGACCCGCGCTGCCGATCCCGGCAGAGCCCGCGCGGCCCCAGAGCGGCGAGGCCGTCAGCTCGCCGAGGACCTCGTCCACGGCGTCCATCACCGCCTCGGCACCCTCCCGGGCGGGCGTCGGCCGCTGCGCCCGTACGAGGAGGGTTCCACCGCCGTCGACCAGCGCGCCGGCGATCTTGGTGCCGCCGATGTCGAGCGCGGCGACGAGGTCGGTATGCATCGGTGTGGCTTCTCCGGACGGGTGGAGGGCGGAACCTGCGGGTCAAGTCAATAGTCTGCACAGTCTCTCGTGCGTTGACAACGTTGTCCAGGGCCTATGCTCGACGCCATGGCCTCCGTTCGTCCCCTCAGCAGGCTCCGCGAGCCGTCCGGAGGCGCCCGTTCGGAGCCCGAATCCGCCGACCGTCAGCCGCCCCGCCCTCCCCTCCCGCCCGTATCCGACGACAGGACAGCGCACTGTGGACCGGACCACCACCCGTCATCCCGAGACCCGTTACGGCACCCGGCCGACCATGAAGGACGTGGCGGCCCGCGCCGGAGTGGGCCTCAAGACGGTCTCCCGGGTGGTGAACAGCGAGCCCGGTGTCACGCCCGACACCGAGCGCCGCGTCCAGGAGGCGATCGACGCGCTGGGCTTCCGCCGCAACGACAGCGCCCGCGTCCTGCGCAAGGGCCGTACGGCCTCGATCGGCCTGGTCCTGGAGGATCTGGCCGACCCCTTCTACGGCCCGCTGAGCCGCGCCGTTGAGGAGGTGGCCCGCGCCCACGGGGCCCTGCTCATCAACGGCTCCAGCGCCGAGGACCCCGAGCGGGAGCAGGAGCTCGTCCTGGCCCTGTGTGCGCGCCGGGTGGACGGTCTCATCGTGATCCCGGCAGGTGACGACCACCGGTATCTGGAGCCGGAGATCAAGGCAGGCATCGCCACGGTCTTCGTGGACCGCCCGGCGGGCCGGGTCGAGGCGGACACGGTGCTCTCCGACAGTTTCGGCGGCTCCCGGGAGGGCGTGGCCCATCTGATCGCCCACGGCCACCGCCGGATCGGGTTCATCGGTGACCAGCCCCGTATCCACACCGCCACCGAGCGCCTGCGCGGCTACCACGCCGCCATGGCGGACGCGGGCATCCCCGTCGACGACCGCTGGGTCTCCCTCGGCACCACCGCCCCCGGCCGGGTCCGGGCGGCCGCCGAGGCGATGCTCGGCGGCCCCGAGCCCGTCACCGCGCTGTTCGCGGGGAACAACCGGGTGACGGTGACGGCGGTCCGGGTGATCGCGGAGCAGGAACGGCCGGTGGCGCTGGTCGGGTTCGACGACATCGAGCTGGCCGACCTTCTCGGCATCACCGTCATCTCCCAGGACGCGGCGGCCGTCGGCAGGACCGCCGCCGAGCACCTCTTCCGCCGACTCGACGGCGCGGACCACGCCCCGGCCCGGGTAGAGCTGCCGACCACGCTGATCCCGCGCGGCTCGGGCGAACTCCCGCCCGCCTGATCCCTGCCGCCGGGCCCCCGCGCGGAACTCCCGCCCGGACGGGGGTGGGAGCCGCGCCGGGGGCTCGTGGACGGTTCGCAGACGCGTCAGTACGACCGAGGCGCGGGTCCGGGGCCGTTGGGGTGGCCGCCGGGCCCCTCGGGGGCGTGGTGTCGCCGGAAGGGCCGGGGCGGTTCCTAACGTCGGCCGCTGACGGCACGTCGGCCACCGGCCGCCCCGGGACCGTACGACGCGCTCGGGTGACCCGGGTGACGGGCCGTCGGTCTCCGTGGCGTCCCCGTCCCGCCCGCCCCTGCGCCGCGCGGAGCGGGGCCGCCGTCCCCCTCCCCCTCCCCCACCCCTGGCCGGTACGGCAGCGGGGCGGGGCGTCCAGAACAGGTGCGTACCCATGATTCATGCGGCGACAGCCATCACCCGGCCCCGTGGCGCAGGTGGGCCGGGCCGGAGCCGTCTGCGGTGGCGGTCCGCGGTGCTGGCGGCGGTGGTGCTGCTGTGCACGGCCCCGCTCGCCTCCGCGACGGACGGGGCCACGGACAGGGCGGTGGACGCGCACCCGCCGGTCCACGGCTCGGCGCCCCTGTACGTCTCCGACTACACCGACAACGACGTGCTGCGCGTACCGCCCGGCGGGGGCGAGCCGACCACGGTCGCGGCGACCGGCCTGACCCGCCCCACCGGGCTGGCGCTCGCCGCCTCGGGCGACCTCTACATCGCCGACACCGGCAACAACCGGGTCGTACGGGTGCCCGGGGACGGCGGCCCGCAGACCGTCGTCCCGACCACCGATCTCTCCCGCCCGATCGGGCTGGCGCTGGACGCCGCGGGCACGCTCTACATCGCCGACAGCTTCAACGACCGGGTGGTGAAGGTCCCCGCCGACGGGAGCGGGCAGGTCACCGTCCCCACCACCGGGCTGCTCCACCCCAACGGCCTTGCGCTGGACGGCGCGGGGAACCTCTTCGTCGCGGACTTCGTCAACGACCGTGTCGTGAAGGTCCCGGCCGACGGCGGTCCGCAGACGACCGTTCCCACCACCGGGCTCTCCCAGCCGACCGGGCTCGCCTTCGACCGGCGAGGGGACCTGTTCGTCTCCGACAGCGGCAACGACCGCGTGGTGCGGCTGCCGGCGGACGGCGGAGCGCAGCGGACCGTTCCGGTGACCGGGCTCAACTCCCCGTACGGCCTGGCCTTCGGCCCGGCGGGCACGCTGTACATCGCGGACTTCAACAACGACCGGGTGGTGGAGCTGCCGGTACGCGGCGCCCAGCGGACCCTGCCCGTGGCGGGCCTGCACACCCCGGCCGGACTGGCCGTACCGCAGCCGGGGCGCGACGCCTACTGACAGCCCCTACGGCCCTACGGAGCCGTGACCGTCAGGTCGCCCCGGCGCGGCGAGGCGAACGCGTCCAGGTCGGCCCGGGTGAGGCCCGTCAGCCGGGCGACCTCGGCGGTGTCCAGCGCGCCGCAGTCGATGCCGCGCAGCAGGTATCCGCTGAGCGCCTTGGCAGTGGCGGGCTCGTCCATGACGTCCCCGCCCGCCTTGGCCACGTACGCGGCGAGCCGGGCGGCGGCGGGCTCCAGACCCTCCCGGTAGAAGGCGTAGACGGCCGCGTAACGCGTCGGGAGGTGGCCGGGGTGCATGTCCCAGCCCTGGTAGTACGCGCGGGCCAGAGCGCGGCGGGTGAGGCCGTAGTGCAGCCGCCAGGCCTCGTGGACCTGAGCGGTCGGGCCGACGGGCAGGACGTTGGTCGAGCCGTCGGAGACCCGTACGCCGGTGCCTGCGGCGGCGACCTGCATGACGGCCTTGGCGTGGTCGGCGGCCGGGTGGTCGCTGGCCTGGTAGGCGGCGCTGACCCCGACACAGGCGCTGTAGTCGAAGGTGCCGTAGTGCAGCCCGGTCGCCCGGCCCCGCGCCGCGTCGATCATGCGGGCGACGGCGGCGGTCCCGTCGGCGGCGAGGATCGACTGGCTGGTCTCGATCTGGATCTCGAAGCCGATGCGGCCCGCGTCCAGGCCGTGGGCCTTCTCGAAGGCTTCGAGGAGCTGGACGAAGGCGGTGACCTGCTCGGGGTACGTCACCTTCGGCAGCGTCAGCACGAGCCCTTCGGGGAGCCCGCCCGCCGCCATCAGGCCGGTGAGGAAGACGTCGGTGGTACGGATGCCCCGGTCGCGTACACCGGCCTCCATGCACTTCATCCGGATGCCCATGTACGGGGCCGCGGTGCCGTTCTCGTACGCCTCCGAGACCAGCCGGGCGGCGCGGGCCGCGGCCTCGTCCTCCTCGGCGTCCGGGCGGGGGCCGTAGCCGTCCTCGAAGTCGATGCGCAGGTCCTCGACGGGCTCGCGGCTCAGCTTCGCGCGTACGCGGTCGTGGACGGGGCCCGCGAGCTCCTCGGGGATACCGAGGACAGCGGCGAAGGAGGCGGCGTCGGGGGCGTGTTCGTCGAGGGCGGCCAGCGCCTGGTCGCCCCAGGAGCGGAGGGTGCCGGGCTCGAAGACGTCACCGGGTACGTAGACGGTGTGCACGGGCTGGCGGGTGCCGGGGTCTCCCGGGTAGCGGCGGGCGAGCTCCGCGTCGACCGCCGTGAGGGAGGCGCTGATCTCCTCGCTGACCGTGCCCGCGAGACTCGTCGCCACCTTCTCCTGCTGACCCATGACCGCACCCTCCACACTCTCGCCGTTTCCGCTTCCCGGAATCAACAATCCGTATAGTGAAGTTATAAGGCCGCTCGACCTGCGTCAATGGTCGCCCGGAACGGCGCTGGGCCGCGCGGTGGGTTTCACCGTGCGGCCCAGAGCGGGTGTGCGTGTGTGGGGGGTTGTTGTGTGGTTCAGCTCTTGCGGGCGGTGATCTCTTCGGTGAGCTGGGGGACGACGGTGAAGAGGTCGCCGACGACGCCGTAGTCGACG